>NZ_JAENRY010000116.1 GCF_016612545.1 Streptomyces sp. MBT65
CTCCAAGGGTGCGGGTGGGTGCGGGTGGGGGAAACGTTGTCATCGACTCATGGGGTCGTCAACGCCTCGGACGACACGGGTAGTTCACTCCCGGGGCATTTAGGTCCGGACCATTGACGGTGCGGTCGCGCTGATGGAACCTTCACGATGGTTACGTTTCCAAAGGTGAGCTCGTCCGGCCCCACACGGCGAAGCAGGAGACCTCGACATGACCGTTCCGTCGCTCTTCAGGAGACGTCTGAGCGTCGCCCTCACGATGGTGCTGCTGCTGGCCCTCGTCCCGGCCCTGCTGGTGCTGCGCGCCGCGCCGCCCGCGCGGGCCCTCGACAACGGCCTCGCCAGGACGCCTCCGATGGGCTGGAACGACTGGAACGCCTTCGGCTGCGACGTGACCGAGCAACTCGTCGAGCAGACCGCCGACTACCTCGTCTCCTCAGGGCTGAAGGACGCCGGGTACCAGTACGTCAACATCGACGACTGCTGGATGACTTCGGCGCGCAACGCGGCGGGCCAACTCGTCCCCGATCCGGTCAAGTTCCCGAACGGCATCAGCGGCACCGCCGGCTACGTCCACGGCAAGGGCCTCAAGCTCGGCATCTACGAGAGCGCCGGCACCGCCACCTGCGCCGGCTACCCCGGCAGCCTCGGTCATGAGCAGACCGACGCCAACAGCTTCGCCGCCTGGGGCGTGGACTACCTCAAGTACGACAACTGCAACCACCAGAACGTGCCCGACCAGCAGCGCTACACCGCGATGCGCGACGCGCTGGCCAACACCGGCCGCCCGATCGTCTACAGCCTCTGCAACTGGGGCCTCGCCGACGTGTGGACCTGGGGAGCGGGCGTCGGCAACAGCTGGCGCACGACCGGCGACATCAACGTCAACTTCTCGACCGTGGTGTCGATCTACAAGGCCAACGTCAAGCTCGCCGCCTACGCCAAGCCGGGCGCCTGGAACGACCCCGACATGCTGGAGGTCGGCAACGGCCTGTCGTTCACCGAGGACCGCTCCCACTTCAGCCTCTGGTCGGAGATGGCCGCACCCCTGATCGCGGGCACCGACCTGCGCAAGGCCACCGCCGCCACCCTCTCCCTGTACGGCAACAAGGACGTCATCGCCGTGGACCAGGACTCCCTGGGCAAGCAGGGCACCGAGATCTCCAACTCCGGTGGCCTGCACGTCCTTTCGAAGCCTCTCGCCAACGGCGATGTGTCCGTGGTCCTCTTCAACGAGAACTCCTCGGCGGCCACCGTCACCACCTCCGCGACGGCGGCCGGCCTCCCCTCGGCGTCCTCGTACCGGCTCAACAACCTCTGGTCGCACGTGATCAGCGGCACCACCGGCGCCATCTCGGCGAGCGTCCCCGGCCACGGCTCGGTCATGTACCGGGTCTCCACCGGCAGCGGCACCAGCGTCGGCACCACCCACCCCCTCGTCGGCGCCTCCTCCAACCGCTGCCTCGACGCCTACAACGGCGAGACCACCCCCGGCACCAAGATCGAGATCTGGGACTGCGGCGGTGGCACCAACCAGGCCGTGACCATCACCGCCGCCGGTGAACTCCGGCTCTACGGCGGCACCCAGTGCCTGGATGCCTACAACAACCAGACGAGCAACGGCACCAAGGTGCAGCTCTACACCTGCAACGGCGGCGCCAACCAGAAGTGGAGCCTCAACCCCAACGGCACCGTCACCGGCACCCAGTCGGGCCTCTGCCTCGATGTCACCGGAGGCGACCAGCCCGCCGGGAACGTCAACGGCATCGCGCTGGAGCTGTGGTCCTGCAACGGCGGCGCCAACCAGCAATGGCGTCTGGGCTGACCGCTCCCTTTCCCCCCACCTCGATGGAGCCGGCATGACCTCAACAGCAAGACGCATCACGCGAGTCGGGACCGGCATGATCGCCGCCCTGGCCCTGTTCATGCCGGTCTCCACCGGCGTCGCGACCGCCGCCGCCGAGGCGACGATCTGCAACAAGTACTGCGACGCCCGCGATCCGGCCCTGTCCCCGGGCGATCGTCAGCCGGTGTCGGCCACCATCTACTCCCGCGCCATCTCCCTGCACTTCGACGACACCGACGCGATGGGCTGGGCCTCCATCACCAACGGCAGCCCCGGTGACGAGGTCTGGCTCGACCGCTCCTTCGACGGTGGCCGTACCTGGAGCTCGGGCAGCAAGCTCGGCGACACCACCATCCCTGCGGGGCAAGGAGGTTGGCGGACCCTGATGTCCAACGTCGACGACTGGAACGCCCTCGGCGTCGGTGCCCTGCGCGCCTGCGGCAAGGCGGGGGACCGGGCCGAGATCGCCTGCACACCCTGGGCCCGGACGACGTGGAACGCGGGCAGCCGCCCCACTGCCGCCGCCACCGCGCTGATGCAGTCGTACAACCTGGGCACCGGCCTGTTCGACACCACCGGCTGGTGGAACTCGGCCAACGCGCTGACCGCACTCATCGACAACATCCGCGTCACCGGCATGGGCAGCTACAAGTACGCCGTCGCCACCACCTACGACCGCAACCTCTCCGCCCAGGGAGGCAACTTCACCAACGACTACATCGACGACACCGGCTGGTGGGGACTGGCCTGGGTCGACGCGTACGACCTCACCGGTGACAGCCGCTACCTCAACACCGCGCGCGCGGACGCCGATTACATGGCGCGGTACTGGGACGGCACGTGCGGCGGGGGAGTGTGGTGGAGCACCGCCAAGACGTACAAGAACGCCATCGCCAACTCCCTCTACCTGGAGCTGAACGCGGCCCTGCACAACCGCATCGCGGGCGACACGACGTATCTCGGCCGGGCCAACGCCGAGTGGTCGTGGTTCAAGGGCACCGGCATGATCAACGGCTCCCATCTCGTCAACGACGGCATCAACCTCGCGACCTGCGGCAACAACGGCGACACGACATGGTCGTACAACCAGGGCGTGCTGCTCGGCGGACTTTCGGAGCTGTACCGGGCGACCGGGGACTCCGCTCTCCTCACCACCGGCCGTCAGATCGGTGACGCCTCGACCACGTCGACGGCCCTCAACTCCGGTGGAATCCTGCGGGAGCCGTGCGAGACGAGCGGCTGCGGCGGTGACGGGCCGTCCTTCAAGGGCGCGTACATCCGGGGCCTCGGCGCCTTCAACTCCCGACTGTCCGACCGCCCTTACACCACCTACATCCGGCGCCAGGCCGACACCGCGTACGCGAGCGACCGCAACTCCCTTGACGCGTACGGGCTGCACTGGGCCGGACCGGTGGACTCCACCGACGCGGCCCGGCAGCAGAGCGCGCTCGACCTGATGAACGCGGCGAACTGACGGTTCGTCACGTCGGCCCGTGTCACCCCTGTCCGGTCAGCAGTCTTCTCGGGTTGGCGATGCGGAAGGCGTACGCCGCCGCGCCGCCGAGGCCGTACCCCGGATGGTAGGGAGGCTCCGCGTACGGGCGGTCCGAGCCCTGGACCACGGCGTTCACGCCGAGGGCGCGCACGGTCGCCTCGACGGCGGTCGGGCCGTAGGACGAGGTCTCGACGAACACGCCCTGGTCGCCCTTCTGTTGCTGTCCGCCCCGGGCCGCGAGTCGCTCGCCGTGCAGCGGGGCGAGTCCGGCCAGCAGGGCGAAGCAGACCCGGAGGCGTGGATGGCGTGGCCGGCCGAAGGCGCGGAAGGCGTACCAGGCGGCGTGCATCTGCTGGACGTACGGCACCGTCGCGGGCCACCAGGCGGGGTCCGCCGAGGAGCCCACCGCGGGTCCCGGGTGGACGAAGAGTGGCAGGTCGCGTTCTTCGAGCAGATCGAGGAGCGGGGCGCAGCGGGCGTAACCGGCATTGTCGGCAAGGGAGTCGGCGGGAAGCTGGAGGCCGGCGAAGCCCCGGTCGAGGTCCTTGGCGGTCGCGTCCGCGTCGATGTCCCGTACGCAGGCCGCGGCCCAGGCCCCGAACGGCTCGGGCAGCGCCGCCACGCCGTCGTGGTAGGCGTCGAGCAGGGGCCGTGCCTCCGCCTCGGGCAGCCACTCCACGCCGATCGGGGCGGACAGGGAGACCAGCACGCGGCCGAGACCGTCGGCGGCGGCGAGGTCCGCGCGCCGGTCGATGTCGTGGTCGGCGGGCGGTATCTCGAAGGGCGGTTCACCGTCCAGGAACAGCGTCCAGCCGTCCAGGTAGGGCGGTTCGCGGCGCGCGCGCAGCGCCGTCACCAGCGAGGGGGTCCACAGATGCTGGTGTACGTCGACGTTGGTCATGTCGCTTCTTTCGCCCAGGAGTTCAGAGTGCTGCGGACGTCGTCGGATCCCAGGATGTCGCGGCTCACCGTCTCCACGTCCACCCCCTGCGGGCGGTCTTCGGTCAGGGTGGGCACGACCTTCCGGATGGCCCGGTACAGGAACTCGGGACCTCGCCCCAGCGCGGCGGGCGCCGCCAGATCCACGGCCTGCGCGGCCACCACGGCCTCCACGGCGAGGAGTTGACGCAGTCGCCCGAGCATCGTCGTCAACCGCCGGGCACCGAGTGCCGCGTTGGTCGAGTCGTCCTCCACGGCGTCCGCGCCCTGCCGGGGATCGGTGCACACCGGCACGGACAGCATCCGCACCTCGGCGACGAGCGCCTGCGCCGTCTTGACCAGCGGCGCGAAACCCGAGCGTTCCGGACCGTACGGCGAGAGGTTCGCGGGCAGCCCGCTGACGGCCGGTTCGAGCAACCTGCGCATGCGCTCGGCGGAGACGGCGGCGGTCTGGGTCAGGGCCAGCGCGAGGGTGTCGTAGGCGAGGGCGAGGGCGGGGGTGTGGAAGTTGCCGGAGGAGAGGATCTCGCCGGGGCCGGGCGGCTCCTCGCGAATGTCCCCGGCACTGCTCACCCCCTGCATGCCACCCCCGACGACACCGCCCGGCAGTACCACCGGATTGTCCCCGCACCCGTTCAACTCCGGCAGCAGCGCCGCGTCCGTGAACGCCAGCGCCGCGTACCCCGTGCCGTGCACCTGCGCGGCGCACCGCAGGCTGACCGGGTCCTGGACCCGGCGGGCGTTGCGGGGGTCGGTCAACTCGCCCCCGGTCAGCAGGGACAGCAGCTCGGTCGCCGCGCGGGACTGGCCGGGAGCCGGGCGCAGGGCCAGCACCCGGGCGTCGAGCGGGCTGGTGTTCGCCCGGAAACCCTCGTAGGTCAGGGCCGTGACCGCCTGGGCCAGGGTGAGGAGCGCGGCCGTCTCGTGCAGGGCGAGGGCGCCGAGGCCGGCCGCCAACGGGCTCGCGCTGCACAGGACATGGCCGTCCTTCGGGCCGAGACGAGCTGGGGCGAGACCTGCTCGGCGCAGGGCCGTGGCGCCGTCGAGACGCTCGCCGTCGTACTCGGCGCTGCCCTCGCCGATGACGACCAGGCCGACGTGTGCCAGCTGGCACAGGTCGGACGCGCCGATCGAGCCCACCTCCGGGATCACCGGGTGCACCCGCGCGTTGAGCAGTTCCACGAGCAGCCGTACGATCTCCGGCCGCACTCCGCTGCCGCCGCCCGCGAGGCCGTTGACCCGGGCGACGAGGGCCGCCCGTACGACCGGGACCGGCAGGGGATCGCCGACCGCGTTCGCCCGACCCCGGACCGTGCGGACGCTGAACGCGTCCAGTTCCGCGCGGGGCAGGGCGTAGGAGGAGCGGGCGCCGAGCCCCGTCGTCAGGCCGTAGGTCGGCACCTGCCGGTCGACCACGTCGTCCACGACGGCCCGTTCGCCCGCCAGACGCGACAACACCCCGTCGGCCAGGGCGACTTGGGCACCATGATGGGCGACGGCGACGACATCGCCGTAGGACAGCGTCCGTCCGTCGACGACGACCTCGGTCACCAATGGTTTCTCCCCATGTCCTGTCATGTGTGAACCTAGTGCCTGGGGTCCCGATGATCGAGTGGTGGGGAGCAGGGGGCGGGCGTACCGTCGAACGGTGAGCATCTAGTGGACGGAGCCGTTCACTGACTTCTCGCGAGTGCGAAACGCCATGAGCAGCAGTCCTCAGCAAGCCTCCGCAGCGCAGACCACCACCCGGGAACCGGGCGGTGGTGGAAGCACGATGGCGCTGTTGGTCATCGCGTCCTGCCAACTCATGGTGGTTCTCGACATCACCATCGTGAACATCGCGCTCCCGCACATCCAGAGCTCGCTCGGGTTCTCCACCACCAGCCTGGCCTGGGTCGTCAACGCGTACACCCTCACCTTCGGCGGTCTGCTGCTGCTCGGCGGTCGGGCCGGTGACATCCTCGGCCGGCGGCGTGTGTTCGTGTTCGGCGTGCTGCTCTTCGTCCTCGCCTCCCTGCTCGGCGGGTTGTCGCAGAACTCCGGCGAACTCCTCGCCGCCCGCGCCCTCCAGGGCGTCGGCGGTGCCATCGCCTCGCCGACCTCGCTCGCCCTGATCAGCACGACGTTCCGTGAAGGCCCGGAGCGCAACCGGGCGTTCGGGGTCTTCGCCGGTGTCTCGGCCGGCGGCGGCGCGATCGGACTGCTGATGGGCGGGATCCTGGTCGAGTGGCTGAACTGGCGGTGGGTGCTCTTCGTCAACGTGCCGATCGGACTGCTGATCGTCCTCGCCACCCCGCGCTGGATCCGCGAGTCCGAACGCCATCCCGGCCACTTCGACCTCACCGGCGCGCTGACCTCCACCGTGGGCATGGTGCTGCTGGTGTACGGCTTCATCCGGGCCGCGCAGGAGGGGTGGAGCGACTGGCTCACCCTGACCTCGTTCGGTGCGGCCGTGGTCGTGCTCGCCCTGTTCGTGCTGGTCGAGCGGCGCTCCCGGCAGCCGATCACCCCGCTGCACATGTTCCGCGACCGCAACCGGGCCGGGACGTACGGCATCATGCTCTGTCTCGCCGCCGCGATCTTCGGCATGTTCTTCTTCCTCACGCTCTTCGTACAGGACGTGCTGGGCTTCAGCCCGCTCATGGCCGGCTTCGCCTTCCTGCCGGTCAGTGCCGTGATCGCGGTCGGCGCGGGCCTGGCCTCACGGTTCCTGCCGACCTACGGCCCCAAGCCGTTCATGGTCGTCGGCGCGATCCTCGCCGCGGGCGGCCTGTCCTGGCTGACGCTGACGGACGTCCACTCCACGTACCTCGGCAGTGTCCTCGGCCCGATGCTCGTGTTCAGCCTGGGCATGGGCATGGAGTTCGTGTCGCTGACCCTGATGGCGCTGTCCGACGTCCCGGTCCAGGAGACCGGCGCGGCCTCCGGACTCCTCAACGTCATGCAGCAGGTGGGCGGTTCGCTCGGACTGTCCATCCTGGTCACGATGTTCGGCACGGCCAGCCGCAACGAGGCGAGGGATCAGATCCCCGCGTTCCTGTCGCAGGCGACCCCGGCCGAGCGCCTGCGCTTCCGGCACACGGGTCAACTCCCGGGCACCTGGGGCGATCACGTCCTCACCGCCGGTGTCTCGGCCGCGTTCGTCATGGCGGCGATCTTCACCGTCGTCGCCGCGCTGATCGCCGTCGTCGTGATCCAGGTCCGCCCCTCCGACCTCGAACGCCTCAAGGGCGGCACGGGAGTTGGACCGGTCTGAGCCCCAACTCCCCATCCACGTCCGCTTGGTCGTCAACTCCCGTGATACGGCGGGTCCTTCGGCATCTGCTGCTCGAACCACACGACCTTGCCCGTGCTCAGCCGTGTCGCTCCCCAGCGCTGCGCGAGCCGGTCGACGAGGAACAGGCCCCGGCCGCCCTCGTCGCCGGGTGCCGCCTCCCGCATCCGGGGCACCTGCGGCGAGTCGTCGGTCACCTCGCAGCGCAGCACGTCGGTGCGCAGCAGCCGTAGCGAGATGGGGCGCGAGGCGTACCGCACGGCGTTCGTGACGACCTCGCCGACCAGGAGCTCCGTTGTGTCCACCAGGGTGTCCAGGCCCCAGCGGCGCAGCACCCTGCGGGTCAGCCGGCGGGCCTGGCCGGCGGTGAGCGGGTGGGGGTCGAGGTGCCAGTAGCCGACGCTGTCCGGGGGGAAGCCCTCGAAGCGGGCGGTGAGCAGCGCGATGTCGTCGTCGCGGGGGCCCGGCGCCAGCGCGGTGAGGATCCGGTCGCACAGCCGCTCCAGCGAGGAGTGACGGTGTCGGTGCGGGGTGGCGCGCAGGTGTGAGCGCAGGGCCTCGACACCCGTCCCCACGTCCCTGTCCCGGGACTCGACCAGGCCGTCGGTGTACAGGACCAGGGTGGTGCCGGTGGGCGCCGGCATCTCCACGGACTCGAAGACGACACCGCCGACACCGATCGGCGCGCCCGGCGGGACCTGGAGCACGTCGGCATGGCCGTTCGGGCGCAGCAGCACGGCGGGCGGATGGCCGGCGTTGGCCATGAGCAGGCGGTGCGAGATCGGGTCGTAGATCGCGTACAGGCAGGTCGCGATGTGGTCGCTGCCGAGCCGCTGGGCCTGTTCGTCGAGGTGGTGGAGGACCTCGTGCGGGGGCAGGTCGAGACCGGCGAGGGTCTGCACGATGGTGCGCAGCTGGCCCATGATCGCGGCGGAGGTCATGGAGTGGCCCATGACGTCGCCGACGATCAGCGCGACCCGGTTGCCGGGCAGCGGTATCGCGTCGTACCAGTCGCCGCCGACCTGCGCGGTCTTCGAGGCGGGCAGATAGCGGCTGGCCAGTCGGATGCCGGTCGGCTCGGGCAGCGAGGACGGGAGCATCGTGCGCTGGAGGGTGTCCGCGACGGAGGCCTCGTGGCCGTACATCACCGCCTTCTGGACGCCGATGGCGGTGTGGGTGGCCAGTTGCGAGGCGACGAGCAGGTCGTCGGCGCTGAACGCGGAGCGGTCGGGGCGGCGCAGCAGGACGACGGTGCCCATGACGTGGTGGCGGCCGTGCAGCGGGGCGATGATCAGCCGGCGGCCCGGCGGCAGTGTCCCCGGCGCGCTCGCCGCGGGTCCCAGCAGTTCGGTCACCGCGAGGTCGATGCCCGGGGTGTCACCGAAGGCCGGCTGCCCGGCCAGCAGCAGCTTCGCGAGCCGGCCGTCGAGCACCGGCTGCACCCGCTCGGTCACGTCCCCGTACTCGGCGTGCGGCATCAGCAGCGCGGTCCTGGCCTCCGGCGCCCGGTCGACGCTGTGCAGTTGCAGCACGACAGGCGTGGGCGACTTCTCGTCCCCGACGGGCAGCGGATCGTGCAGATGGATCACGATGGCGTCCGCGAAGGCGGGCACCGCCGCCCACCGCAGCTCCCGCAGGGTCTCGTCCAGGTCCATCCCGCGGGCGATCCGCCGGGTGGCCACATCCAGGTACTGAAGCCGGTCCATGTGCCGGACAGGCGTGCGACCGAGCGGTACGACGGGCGCCGGGCCGCTCGCCGAGACGCCTCGCCGGGCGGATCCGGCGGGGCCTTCGCGAGGGCTGGGGTGCTCCGTCACACGCTTCGTCCCGTCCACTGGTGCGGCGATGGCCGCCGTGTCGGTGCTACGGCGTCAGTCGCGCCGTCGGCAGCACAGGAAGACCTGTTCCTCGGGCGGGACGTCCGCGACCGCCGGGGCGTAGGTGTAGGAGGTCTCCTTCACGATGTCGAAGCCGGCCGTGTCGAGGATCTTGTGCAGGTCTTCGAGGAGATAGCCGGAGACCCTGATCGTGTGGCCGAGGAAGGGGATCGCGAAGTCGTCCACATGGGCCTCCACCATCGACAGGGCGAACAGTCCGCCCGGGGTCAACAGGTGGTGGATCGTGCGCAGGGCGAGCGGGATCTCCGCGCGCGGAAGCATGAGCAGGGAGAAGAACGCGGCGACGCCGTCGAAACGGCCCAGGTCACGGGGGCCGCCCGGGCGCAGCTCCGCGAGGTCGAGCTGGTGGAACGTGGCGGTGGGGACGTACCCCCGGGCCAGCTCCACCATCCCGGCGGACAGGTCCACGCCGACGACCTCGAGACCCGCGTCGGCCAGTTGCCGGGCGGTCGGCACGCCCGTACCGCAGCCGAGGTCCAGGACGCGGGAGCCCGGGGCGAGTGACTCGATCAGCCAGGCACCCGCTCCGATCTGGCCCTCCTTGTGCGGGAAGGCCTCGTCGTACCGGTCCCCGATGGCGTCGAAGGCCTCGGCCTGACCGGTGCGGTCGAGCCGTAGGCCTGCGTAGCCCGACCCGTCGTTCGTTCCGCTCACTGAAGTGGCCTTTCGTCCGCGCATAGAGGATTGTCCCACAAGTGGGTGAAGTGAGGTTTGGGCGGAAAAAGAACGTGAGGGGCGCCTTAGGGGCACCCCTCACGGAACGTCGAGGGCGAGGAAAGCGAACGGACTGGATTCTTTGCAGGAAGGATTGAGAAGGAAGCCCGTTCATGGCCTCGCCGCGACCGACGCTATCAGTCAGGCGGGGATCAGGTCGCGCAGATTCTCGGGAGTCACGATCAGCGAACCCTCCGGCAGCTCGTCCGGGCGGCGCAGACCGATGTAGGTGACCGGCCCGTCCGGCACCGTCTCGCCGTCCCACAGCGTCACCGTGGTCCCCTCCCCGGTCATCAGCCCGACGAGATGGCGCACGGTGAGCTGCTCACGCTCGACGATGCCGCGCAGCAGCGTCGCCACCGTCACCCGGTTCTCCTCCACCCGGTTCGCCGACGGGCTGCCCTTGAGATACAGGTGCAGCCACTTCGCCCGCCAGCCGCCGTCGTCCCCGCGCAGGAACACCAACGGCAGCGCGACCCGGCCCGCACCGCGCAGCTCGGACTTCATCCGCACGGTGCGCGGCTCGAACGGCCGCCCCCGCTGCTCGCCCTCGCGCAGCATGAACCCGAAGAACGACTCCTCGACCTCCTCGAAGCCCTCGCCCGAGAAGATGTTGACCTGCGGCACGACGAACGCCCCGCGCACGGCACCCAGCCGCAGATTGATGAACTCCGAGGCACCGTCCGGCGCTTCGGTGATGTCACCCGAGTGCTCGCCCTCGACCTCGGTGAGCGAGGTGTACGACAACCACGTGTTCGTCGAGTAGTCGGCGTTGAGCATCAGCGCCGACAGGTCGAAGTCGGTACGCCGCTCGGTCTCCTTCCAGTACACGAAGAAGCGCAGCAACTCGCCCTCCACCGCCGACAACGATCCACGCGGCAGCACCCCGAGCCCCGCGGCCGTCGCCTTCCCGCTCAACGGCAGCGCCACGTCCAGCACCTCCGGATCGACCAACAGCCGCTCAGGAGAAGGCAGTCGACGCCGCGTCTCGTCGTCGAGCACGGCGATCAGCCGATCACGCTCCACCGGTCCTACGGCCGTCCGCTCGTCGTCGGTCACCCAGGCCCGCCCGCGCCCGTTCACGAAGACCCGCAACTCCCCGGTCTCCCGGGCCCTGTTGTGCAGATGCTCGCGCACCGACAGCACGACCCGGCCCGACACCTCGGGCGCGACCTGCTCGGCGGCGGCCACCACGGCGTCCCGCTCCTCCTGCGTGCGCGCCGTGCGCAGCAGCCGGTCCAGCGCGCGGAAGAGCTTGCCGGGCGCGGACCTCAGCAGCGCCACCGCCCCCAACAGGTCGTCCGCCGCGAGGAGTTCCTCGACGCGGCCGTCGAACGAGGGTGCCTTCCGCTCGCCGCGCGCGACCGCGAACACCTCGGCGGCGTGCGGCCGGTGCGGGTACTCGTGCGGGTGCAGCCGCTCACCGAGCCGCTTCCACGCCTCGCGGTGCACGGCCACGTCGGCGAGCTTGGCGGGCGACGCCGCGACCACCGAGTCCAGCGCGGCGAGCAGCGCCCGCCGCACCGGGCGGGACGGCGAACGGAAGCGGGTCGGCGCCAGCAGCGACACATCGCCGTCCGACAGGGCGCAGGCCAGCCGCAGCACATCGGTGACGGTGTCCAGCAGCAGGTCCGAACCGACCTTCAGGCGGGCCTGGTTGACCAGCGCGCGGTTCTCCCGGACCGGGATCGCCTCGGGCTGCGGTCCCTCGGCGCACCGCTCGGCCAGGGCCCGCAGATCACTCTGGTGCTCCTCGCCCAGGGGTGTGGTGCTGCCGGCCAACGCCAGGTAGAGCGCGGTGAGTTCGTCGGCCAGGTCGCCGCCCGGGTGCAGCACCGTGATCCGGTCGCCGGCCGCCGCGATCAACTCGTCCTGCGCAGCGAGCAGTTCGGCGTACGTGTGCTGGTACCGGCCGTAGGTCGGCAGGCTGAGCAGGTTCACCACGCCGGTCCACATCTGGGCCAGCGTCCCGTCCCGGGTCTTCTCGTCGCCGAGCGCGTCGAGAAGGCACTTCATCCAGAAGTCCTCGGTGGAGGGCACGTTCTTCGGGAAGTTGATGAAGTAGGCGTTGTGCCGGACATGATCGCCGACGAGCTCGCGGACGGTCCGCAGGGTGCGTCCGGCGATACGGACGACCGTCTCCTCGGGCAGCGCCGACAGTCGTTCCGTCAGTTCCGTGGAGAGCTTGAAGCCCACGGTGAGCAGCGCGGCGTCGAACTGCCGCGCGGCGACGGCGCCTTGGCCCGCGGAGGCCGTGGCGTCCTCACCCGCGGGAGCGGCGGAGCCTTCACCGACGGGAGCCGTGGTGCCTTCACCGGAGGGAGCCGTGGGGAGAGGGACGCGGAACGTGTGCCGGAGGACCAGCGGTTCGAGTCGGTCGATCATTCCGGCATGGTCCCAGAACCGAACAAGCGGGCGCATTCGGGTTTCTCGCAGGCTTTCTCCCGCCGCGCTGGACGTCAGGTCAGCCCGTCGTCAGCCAGTCGTACGCCCCCTGCGCGCTGAACTCCGCCTGGCCGCCCCGCAGCAGCAGCCCCGCCGTCGCGAACTCGGGGGCGTCGGCCTGTGCGGCTACGTACGGGATCGCGATGCAGCGCATCCCGGCCGCGTGCGCCGCCGCAGCGCCCGGAGTCGCGTCCTCCAGGACCACACAGTCGGCCGGAGCCGCCCCGAGCCGGCGCGCGGCCTCCAGGAAGACGTCCGGCGCCGGCTTGCCCCGCGCCACCTCGTCCGCCGAGACCACCGTCCGCAACGACGCGTCGAGCCCGGTGCCCGTCAGGATCGCCTCGATGGCCTCCGGTGACGAACCCGAGGCCACGGCCATCGGCACCCCCTCGGCCGCCAGCAGCTCCACGAACTTCCGCATCTCCGGGTGCACGCGCGTGGCGGCCCGGGCCAGCGCCAGATAACGCCGGTTCGTCTCCGCGAGCAGCTCCTCCACCGGCGCCTTCAGACCGTGGCGCTCCTTCAGGAGGACGAGGGTCTCCTGGGTGCTGATGCCGACGCAGCGCTCGTGCTGTTCCCAGGTGAAGTCCGGGACGCCGTGCTCGGTGAGGGTCTGCCGGGTGGCTTCGTAGTAGTTCGGCTCGCTGTCCACGAGTGTTCCGTCGAGATCGAAGATGACCGAGAGGCCGCCGGGATTGCTCATGGGATCAGGATGCCAAGGGGCGCGCAGGTCGGGCAGCGGAGGGGATGCAGAGGGACGCGGAGGGACGCGGAGGGTTCACTTCCCGGCCGCGCGGCCGACCGCCTCCACCAGCGGCAGCAGACGGTGCGGGACGCGTTCGCGCAGCGCCATCTCGGTCCGGGTGCGGACCACCCCGGGCAGGCTGATCAGCCGCTGGATCACGTCCTCCAGATGACCGTTGTCCCGCGCCACGACCCGGGTGAGCAGATCCCCGCCCCCGGTGATCGAGAACGCCTCGACGATCTCCGGTACGGCGGCCAGCGCGTCCCCGACCTCGTCGAGATGCCCCTGGGTGACCTCGATGTGCACGAACGCGAGGACCGGGTGCCCGAGCGCGGCGGGGGAGAGGAAGGGGCCCGTGCCGGTGATCACCCCGTCCCGCTCCAGCCGGTCGAGCCGCGCCTGGAGCGTGCCGCGCGCGACGCCGAGCAGCCGGGCGTACTCGCGCACGCTGGTACGCGGCTGCTCCAGGAGCAGCCTCAGGATGCGGGTGTCGAGTTCGTCCACGCTCATGAGACCTGACTGTACCAATGGTCCTGTCGCAATTGGCTGGGCCAATGGTCCAGTGATCCGGAGGTCACTTGAGCCAGCCTGTCAGAAGGTGCTGTGATGGGCGGGTCGATGGCGCTGCGGACCTCCGCGGCGCCTTTTTGTATGGGCGTGCGCAAGGGGCGGGGAAGCAGTGCTGAAGCGGGTGTTCGTGGCTCCGGACCCGGGGCGGACGCGGTTGCGGTTCGCCGCGCGGGCCGTTCTCGGCATCGGCCTGGCGGTCGTCGTGTGCGAGCTGACCGGGCAGTCCCTCGCGGGCACCGTGACCGGCGGTCTCGCCGCGCTGCTCGCCCTGTTCACGGTGACGGACACCACCGTGCGCGGGCAGGCCGTCACCACCGCGCTGCTGCCCTGCGTGGGCCTGCCGGTGCTCGCCGCCGCGGCTGAACTGCACGAGCACCCCGTCGCCCGCGACCTGACCTTCCTCGCGGTGGTCGGCGCCGGCGTCTACGTCCGCCGCTGGGGACCACGCGGCCACAGCCTCGGCGTCTTCGCGTTCATGACCTTCTTCGTGGCTCAGTTCCTGCACGCGACCACCGACCAACTGCCCAGGCTGTACGCGGCAGTTGCCCTCTCCGTGCTCACCGCGGCGACGGTCCGCTTCGGCTTCTGGTGCTACGAACACCGGCTGCCTCCGACCGCCGTACCCGCACCAACTGCCGGTCGCGGTCTGGCCCGTGTGACCACCCGGCAGGCCGTCCAGGCGACCGCCGGTGCCGGATTCGCGCTCGTGGTGGGCCAGTTGGTGTCCGGGCAGCGCTGGTACTGGGCCGTCGGCGCCACCTGGTGGATCTTCGTCAACACCGCCTCGCGCGGCGAGACCGTGGTCCGCGGCTTCCGCCGCGTCCTCGGCACGGTCCTCGGCATCGCCCTGGGCCTGTTCGTCGCCGTACCGGTCCACGGCGCCCCCGTACCCACCGCGATCCTGGTCGCCGCGTGCGTCTTCCTGATCTTCTACTCGGCCGCCGTCTCCTACACATGGATGATGCTCTCGGTGACCTTGCTGGCAGAGCTGCTCTACGGCCTCCTCGGCGTCCTGAACCCCGCCCTGCTGGCGCTGCGGTTCGCGGAGACCGGCGTCGGCGCGCTCGGCGCCGTACTGGCCGTCCTGCTCGTCCTCCCGGTGACCACCCACACCACCACCGACGCCTGGATCCAACGCGCCCTGCGCTGCGTCCACACCTGCACCGCCGAGGCCGCCGCGCGCCTGGCCGGTTCCCCGACGGCCGACCCGACCGGACGGGTCGCCGAACTGGAGCAACTCCTCGGCCGGGTACGGCTCTCCGTCGCACCCCTGGTGCACCCGCTGAACCCGATGCTCGGCCGCAAGCGCCGCGCCCGCCGAGTACTGGCCCTGCTCGACGACTGCGCCCGCGAGATCCGCGGCCTGGCCACCGTGGCCGCCGACCCCGAGGCCTCCCACGACGCCCGCCTGGCCGCCGCGTGCTGGCGCGTCGAGTCCGCGGTCGAGTCACTCACCGACGGCGACACCACCCGCCTCACGACCGCCGCCGCCGGCCCACCCACGGAGCCCGCACTGGCCCACCTCCACGGCCTGGAACGAGCCCTCGCGGAACTGGCGGAGCCGCTGCGGGCACGGGCTCGTTCGCGGCTGGTCGGAGCGTGAGCCGGTCGTCCGGCTGCGCGGAGGCGGCGTACGTCCGCGACCTGCGCCTGGTTGCCGCCTGCCTGCTCGTCCAGGCGGGGTGCGAGGTGCTCATGGAGGGCGACGCGTCGAGCCTCACGACCACCGAGGCCTGGCCGCCCGCCGGAACGACGCCCGCGCATCTCCGGACCCCGGAAGGCGCCCTTGCGGAACTGGCGCAGCCGCTGCGTGCGCGGTCCGGTTCGCGGCTCGTCGGAGTCTGAGCCGGTCCGGCCGCGCGGAGGCGGCGGCCCCGCACGACCCGCGCGCACCGTCCGGCACCCCCTCCGCTGAAACAGACTCGGCACTTTGGTCTAGACCGGTCATGATCGACTGCTACCGTCACCCCCGACAGTACGGACCGGAGCAGTGGCCGGAGTGCGTACCGGTGCAGTGACCGGCGTACGGACCGGAGCAATGACCGAGAGGGGACAGCGGTGGCAGACGGCGGCAGGCGGGGACGGCGGGCCTTCATCGGGTCGTTCACGGCGGCGGGCGGCCCGGGTGTCGTCACGGCGGCCGTGGACGCGGACAGCGGCGCGCTGACCGTCCTGAGCGGTGTCGACGGCGTTCCCGACCCCTCGTATCTCGCGCTGGCACCCGACGGGGGCATCCTCTACGCCGTCAGCGAGACGGCCGAGGGCGCGGTGGCCGCGTACCGCGTCACCGACGACAAGCCCGAGCCGCTCGGGGCACCGGTACGCGTCGGCGCCGGACCGACCCACCTGAGCCTGTTCGCGGGGCACGTCCTGACCGCCGACTACGGCTCCGGCAGTGTCACGGCGGTGCCGGTCCGCCCGGACGGCACCTTGGGGAGCCGCTCCTCCGGACAGCTCCGGCACACCGGCTCCGGCCCGCACGAACAGCGCCAGCACGCTCCGCACGCCCACCAGGTCCAGCCCGACCCGAGCGGTCGCTGGGCGGTCAGCGTCGATCTCGGCACCGACTCCGTGCGGGTGTGCACGCTGGAGGACGGCCGTCCCGTACTGCATCGCGAGATCGCCCTCAGGCCCGGCTCGGGCCCCCGCCACCTGGCCTTCCATCCGGACGGCACTCTCGCCTACGTCCTCAACGAACTCACCCCCACCGTCACCGTCTGCCGCTGGGACGCCGGGAGCGGTTCGCTGAAGCCGCTGACCGAGACCTCGGTCCTGCCGGGCGCCCCGGACGGCGACGCCGCCTACCCCTCGGGCATCGTGACCTCGCCGGACGGCCGCTTCGTGTGGACGGCGACCCGCGGCGAGGACGTGCTGTCCGTGCTCGCCGTCGAGGGCGAGGCGCTGCGGCTGGTCGGGACGGTGCCCTGCGAGGGCCACTGGCCGCGCGCCCTCACCGAGTCCGGCGGCCACCTGTACGTGGCGAACGAGCGCTCCGGCGACGTCACTTGGTTCGCCGTCGACCCCGCGACGGGCGTCCCGCGACGCGGCGGGGCGATCAAGGTGCCCGCCGCGTCCTGCGTGGTGTTCGGCTGAGCCCGCGGTCGCATCCATGACATGCCGAAGGGCCCGCTCCCGCGTGAGGAGGGGCCCTTTCGGCGCTACGGCGTTCCGTGTGCGAGGTGGGTCAGCGAACCGGGGCGCCCTGCGGCTGCGGCGGGGCGATACCCAGCGCCGTCGTGTACTTGGCGAGCGCGAGCTTGCCGATCGCCGGGTACGGGCCGAGCGCCTCGGCGGCGGCACAGCCGGCCTCGGCGGCGGCGTCCTGGAGCAGGGCCGGGTCGATCTCGGGGCCGATCAGGTAGGGCGCCAGCGCGAGTTGCTGCGACCCCGAGGAGCGCAGTTGCTCCGCGATGGCCGCGATCGAACCCTCCTGGTCCAGCGCCGCCGCCATCACCGGCACGGCGAGGCGCGCGGCGAGCAGCATGCCCGTGATACCGGCCGCCTGCACGGCCTCCTCGCCACCCACGGACGCGAGGATGATGCCGTCCGCGGCGGTCGCCACGGTGAACAGCCGGGCGCGGTCGGCACGGGCCAGACCGGCCTCCGACAGCCGCACGTGCAGCGCCTCGGCGAGCAGCGGGTGCGGGCCGAGCACATCGGTCAGATCGGCCGCGACCCGGCTGTCCATGACGGCCTGGCGAACCTGGCGCAGCAGCGCGCTGTCCGGACCGGCGAGCAGCGGCACCACGACGGCCACCGGCCCGTCGGGCTCCTTGACATCGGCGCCGGCGGCCCTGGCCTGCTCGAAGTGGGCGGTGCGCTCCTCCGCCGCGCGCGCGAGCACGGACGTCAACGTGGGGAACTCGGAGTCGTCCCCGTCGAGATAACCGATGCGGCCGTCGAGACCGGGCAGCTCGGAGCGCGCGATGCTCACGACCTCCTCGGCGAGGCTGCGCGTGGCGGCGCTCGCCGGGCCGGGCACGGCGAGGACAAGCGCGGGCGCGCCCTCGGGAGCCGCCAGCTGCTCGGGTCGGCGGTGCCGCCCGGGCTGGCGAGGTCGCGGCATTCGTACTGGCAGGCCGGACGCGGGCCCAGTGGGGGAGCTCATGGCGACGCATGTTACTGGCTTCCTGGGCATCCCTGTTCGGGGAGGGTGCAGGTGAGCGGTATCCGTCCTGTTTTGTCTGATGAGTTACGTACGGATCAGAAGTGATCACCTTGTCCCTTTGGGCTCGCCCGGACCCACCACGGACAACATCACGTCGTCACACGGCAGCACGAGATCGCCCGCGGCGAGATCCCGCGCGATCCGCACCGCACCGTCCAGTGGATCACCCTCCGCCGCGACCGGCCGCGCCCACGGCAGCCGTTTCGCCAACTCCTCGTGCAGGGGCGTGAGAAGAGCCTCGCCCATCTTGAACAGGCCACCGGTGAGCGCGATGTGGGGCTCGCCGCCGGTCGGGCAGACCGCGCCGGCGGACTCGGCGATGTGCCGGGCGGCGGCGCGCAGGATGCCGGCCGCCACCGGATCGTCCGGGGCGCACTCGGCGACGCGGGGCGCGAACGAGGCGAGTACGGCGGCCCGGTCCGACCGCGGATACAACCGCCCCGGCAACCCCGACATCGCCCCGAACTGACCCTCGGCACAGCTCAACAGCGCTACGGAACCACCGTCCCGCCCGTCGTAGGCGCGCAGCGCCGCCTCCAGCCCGGCCCGCCCGATCCAGGCCCCGCCACCGCAGTCGCCCAGCAGATGCCCCCAGCCGTCCGCCCGCCGCCATCCGGCGAGGTCGGTGCCGATCGCGATGAGCCCGGTCCCGCCGGCCACCGCGGCACCGGGCCGCGCCCCGAGGGCGCCGACATAGGCGATGACCGCATCGGCGGCGAGCGCGACCGTCCGCACCCCGAACTCCCGGGCCAGCGCCCCCGGCAACTCCGCTCGCAACCCGTCCCCGAGGGTGGCGAGCCCGGCGGCCCCGATCACCGCCGTGCCCACCTCGGACACCTCGGACACCTCGGCCTTTTCGGTCAACGCCCGCACCATGGGGACCAGTTGCTCCATGAAATGCCCTGCGTCGATCCCACGAGCACCGGTCCGAACGGGTTCCCCTGAGGAGAGGGGGCCGGATCTCCGGCCACCACCGACCTCGCCCACGACGACACGGAGCCCGGAGCCTCCGGAGTCCACGGCGAGGAACCAGCCGACGGCATCCGGCGCGGGCGGTGCGCCGGAGGGAACCGTCACGGCAGACGCCAGTCCACCGGTTGTCCCCCTTGCCGGACCAGCAGGTCGTTGGCGCGGCTGAAGGGGCGGGAGCCGAAGAAGCCGCGGTCGGCCGACATCGGGGACGGGTGGGCGGACTCCACCGAGGGCAGATCGCCGAGGAGGGGACGGAGGTTGCGCGCGTCACGGCCCCACAGGATCGACACCAGCGGCTTGCCGCGCCCCGCCAGCGCCCGTATCGCCTGCTCCGTGACCTCTTCCCAGCCCTTGCCGCGATGGGCGGCCGGACTGCGCGGGGCGGTGGTGAGCGCCCTGTTGAGCAGCAGCACCCCCTGCTGACTCCACGGGGTCAGGTCGCCGTTGGACGGCTGGGGCAGTCCCAGGTCCGTGTTCAGCTCCCGGTAGATGTTGAGCAGGCTCGGCGGGAGCGGACGTACCTCGGGGGCCACCGAGAACGACAGCCCCACCGCGTGCCCCGGAGTCGGATACGGGTCCTGCCCGACGATCAGGACGCGGACGTCGTCGAAGGGCTGCTGGAAGGCCCGCAGAACATTTGGTCCGGCCGGTAGGTAGGTGCGTCCGGCGGCGATCTCCGCGCGCAGGAAGTCCCCCATCTCGGCGACGCGTCCGGTCACGGGTTCCAGGGCTTTCGCCCAGCCCGGTTCGACGATCTCATGCAACGGTCGTGGTGCCACGGGCGTCACCCTACTGCCGTACAGGGCCCGGCGATCAACCGGTGGTCGAAGCCGGACCGAGAACGACCGGACCGTCGACTTCTCTGAACGAGGCCTCCCCTCTTGGGAGTTGCCGTCCCGGAAGCTCCCGTCCTCATGCGAGGACCGCCGCGCGCACGCACAGCACGTCCGGGAGGTGGGACGCCAACTGCCGCCAGCTGTCCCCGTCGTCGTCCGACGCGAACACCTCGCCGTTGCGGTTGCCGAAGTACACGCCCGCCGGGTCCGCGTCGTCCGTGCACATCGCGTCGCGCAACACCGTGCCGTAGTGGTCCTCGGCCGGCAGTCCCGCCGACAGCGGCTCCCAGCTCCGGCCCGCGTCCGCCGTACGGAAGACCCGGCACCGGCGATCGGCGGGCACCCGGTCGGAGTCGGCGTTGATCGGGAAGACGTACGCCGTGTCACCGCGGTGCGGGTGGGCCGCCACCGCGAAGCCGAACGTGGACGGCAGGCCCGCGCCGATGTCCGTCCAGTGCGCGCCCGCGTCGTCGCTGCGGTACACGCCCCAGTGGTTCTGCAGATACAGCCGGTCCGGGGTCGCCGCGTCCTGCGCGATCTTGTGCACGCACTGCCCGAACTCCGGGTTCGGATCCGGCAGGAACACCGCGGAGACACCGGAGTTGGAGGGCTCCCAGCGCTCGCCCCCGTCGCCCGTGCGGAACACCCCGGCCGTCGAGACGGCCACCGTCACGGCCCGCCGGTCGCGCTCGTCGGTCAGGACCGTGTGCAGTCCCTCCCCGCCGCCGCCCGGAACCCACCGCGAACGTGTGGGGTGCTCCCACAGGGGGCGGACCAGGTCGAAGCTCTCGCCGCGGTCCTCGGAGCGGAACAGCGCGGCCGGCTCCGTGCCCGCGTACACCACGTCGGGTTCGGCGGCCGCCGGGTGCAACTGCCACACCCGCTCCAGCGAAGCCCCCGTGTCCTTCGGGAACTTGACCGCGGGCTGCGCCGGCTCGGCCCAGGTGCGGCCCAGGTCGTCGGAGTGGAACACGGACGGACCCCAGTGAGAGCTGTCACCACCCGCCAGCAGTCTCGGTGTGGGGCCGCGGGTGTCGACAGCGACCGAATACAGCGCCTGCGCGTTGAAATACGGACTCTCGTCGAACTTCCACACCCCACCCCGCCTACGCCCGATGAACAGGCCTTTTCGCGTGCCCACCGCGAGCAGTACCTCTGTCATGCCGGTCACCTCCACCGCGTTTTTGGCGACTTTGCCCCCATCACCCGCCAGTCTGCACCCCACCACTGACAGTCACCCCCGGAGTCGGAATCACCGCAGGTCAGGGCGTCGGAACTGGCTTCCGGGGCGCAACTGCGGGGGTCTCACGCGAAGTGCCTGCGCGAGTCCGGGCAGTCATGGGAACGTCGAGTCGGGGTATTCGTCGTGAGCATCGGGGAGGCGTCTCCCGTATGGGAGGGCGGTTCGGCATGTCAGTGCGTTCATGAGGAGGATGCCTTCGATGGCGTTCCGAGGTCCGAGGGTTCCGAAGGTGTGGCTGTGGCGATGGCGGCGCAATCCGCTCAAGCGCCGTGCCGATGCGGTGGAGTCGTGGATCGTGCTCGGCGCCTGGCTGATCACCGTCCTCGTCGGGGTGCTCGCCGGCCTGACGGCGACGCGGTCCGTCGAGCACGAGCTGGCCCAGGAATGCGTCGACTGGAAGCCCGTGGTCGCCCTGGTGACCCAGGACGCTCCCGGCCCCGCCCCGGCCAACTCGCAGGGGACGAGCGGTGAACCGTTCTGGGCGAAGGTCCGCTGGACGGCCGTGGACGGCTCCTCGCACACCGGCCAGATACGCGTCCCCTCCGGCAGCGGCATAGGCACTCCGGTGACCGTCTGGACCGACCCGCAGGGCCACCTGGTCACCAAGCCCGCCAGCGCGGCACAGGCCCAGTTGCGGGCCGTACTGATCGGCACCCTCCTGGGAGTGGGCGCGGCGGCCGTCCCGTTCATCAGCGCCCGGGCCCTGCGCATCCGCCTGGAACGCCGGCGCATGGACCAGTGGGACGAGGAGTGGGCCCGCTTCGGCCCGCTGTGGGGGCGCAAGACGGGCTGAAGACCCCGGTCCGGAGTCGTCCGAGCGCCCCTGGCATGCGCACCGCGTGCAGGGGCCCTCGACCCGCCCGTCTCACCCCGCCCGCACCGCCCGGCACACCTCCAGCAACCGCTCGTCCGCCGGCACGTCCTGGCTCCCGTGCCCACCCGACCGCACCAAATGCCGTCGCGGAGAGGCGAGTTCGGCCGCCACCAGATCATGCAGAGGTGCCCCGGCCGCCCCCATGTCGACCAGACACGCGGCGACAACGCCGCGCACACCCGGATGCTCCACCCAGGCCGAGCGCAGCACCGGAAGCACCCCCTCCACCTCCCCGGCGACCCGCCACAGCGCAGCCGCGCCCGCCGTCCGCTCCCACACGCACCCGGCCTCGACCATCCGCGCCAACCCGGGCACCGCGGCCCGCCCGGACGACCCCAACCGCGCCACCGCCTCCGCGGCAGCCCGGCGCCGATGCGCGTCCGGCCCCGCCAACTCC
>NZ_JAENRY010000117.1 GCF_016612545.1 Streptomyces sp. MBT65
GGGAAGGGGTGTTGGGCATCTCCCCCGGTACGGAGTGCGCGGCCGAACGCGACGTCAGCGGGGCGCCGAGGGGAGCGCGGGGCGCGGCGCTGCGTTGGATCTGGGGTGCGGGAGGGGGCGTAGGACCGGGGGTTGGTTCACTGTCCGGTTCCGCAGTGGCTGCGGGTGCCGGGGTGTTGGGGCGGGGCCGGCCGGTGTCGCCGTCGCTGTCGCCTGGGACGGAGGCGGTCACCGCACGTTGCACGGGCATCGACGCGCGGGAGACGACCGTCATGTCCGGCGTCGGGATCGCCCGCTGCCCACTGTCCGTACCGCTCCCGGAATCGGCAGCCGTCCCGCCATGTGTGCCGGAGCCTACGGGCTCGTCGTCACCGTTCGCCGAGGGCCTCTGCGGCGTCGCGGCCCGAGCCGGTGCCGCCCGGAGCCGTCGGAACCGCCTGAGCCCTCCGAACCCCCGGAACAGCCGGAGCCACCGGAACTCCCGGTGCCGCTGGAACTCCCGGAGCAGCCGGCGCCACCGAACCCGCCCGAGCTACCGATACCGCTGGAGCTACCGAACCCGCCGGAACCGCCCCCGCCAGATTCCCTCCGCCGATGCCCCCGTCACCGGACTCAGCCCGCCCGCGTCCTGCCGAAATATCACCAACCACAGCATCACCGAACGGGACAGGCGACTCACCACCCGGAGCAACATCACCTCGGTCAGCCTCAGTTGACCCGGACGCGGACTCGCCGCCCCTGTCGGCACCCGAACCGCTCGCCGAACCACCCCCGGCAGCAACCGAGTTACGCCGCGCGCCCAGCTTCCGCTGCACCACAGCCGCACCCGCCCCGGCCCGCGTCAACGACCCCGACCGAAGTGGCTCCGACGACACCGGAGTCACCCGCACACCCGTAGCCGGACGCACCGAGTCCACCCCGGACTCCGGCCCACCCGGCCGCACCGCCTCCGCCCTCACACCGGAGGAACCACCCCGCGCAAGAGGCACCGCCCGCTGCACACCGACCGGCCCGGACACCCCCCGTCCCGGACTCGTCCGCAACGGCACCGCCGGACCCCGCTCCACCGGTACCGCCACCGACCGCCCCGCCAACGGCAGTTCACCCGTGGGCCGTCCCAGACTCGGTACCGCCCGTGCCGCGCCCATCGGCGGGGAACCCGCGATCCGGGCGCTCCGCTCCGCGTCCAGCACCGCGCGGAAACCCGTCCCCGTGAACGACGGGTTCTGCCACGTGGGCAACCGCGCGCCGAACCCGGCGTCGGCCACCCCGGTACCCCCTACGGCGGAGGCCCGCTGGATCGGCGCCAGCCCCGGCCAGGCGGCCACCCTCACGACAGGACCCGTAGAACCCGTAGGACCCGTAGAAACGTCGGGGTCGGAGCCCGCACCACCGGCCCCGGCCCCAGCCCCAACTCCAGCGGCCCGTCCCCGCAACCGGTCCAAGAACCCCACCTCAGCCCTCCGCTCCGGACCGCGTCACCAGGGACGCGATCTCGCCCGTGTAGCGGCGGCGGTCGTGGTGTTCGAGGTCCAGGATGTCCTCCAGGCTCCAGTGGAAGTGGTAGGCGACGTACGCGATCTCCTCGTGCAGCCGGTCGGTCGCGTACGTCACGATTCCCCCAGGCGGCTCCCGCCGAGCTCCACCTCGAAGGGTTCCGCGCAGTGCGGGCACTGAACTGCCGCGCGGGTGTGGCCCTCCGCGTTGATCTGGCGGTAGAAGTCCTGGAGGAAGGCGAGGTCGGAGGCGAACATGTTCTCCACGATCCCGTCGTGGACCATGGGGACGGTGCCCAGCCTCGTGATCACCCGGCCGAGCAGCACCACCGACAGATACGCCGGGTTCTCCTGCACCCGGACGTCCCGCAGCGGCACCAACTCGTCGCGCGCGGTGGCCAGTCGCATCACACCGTCCTGGTGGACCGTGCCGGACTCGTCGACGTAACCGCGCGGCAGTTGGAAGGGGAACTCGGTCCGCAGCGTCTGCCGTACGGAAGGAACGGCGGCCGGTGCCGGAGCCGGTATCGGCCCCGCGCCCGTCTCCGCCACCGACTCCGCGCCCGGCACCGCCATCGGCGCGGCCGCCGCCCCCGAACGCCGCATTATTCGATGACCAGTTCTTCGAACACGATGGTCACGGACTCGGTGAGGGCCGCGGCCTCGCCCGCCTTCACCGTGCTCGCGTCGATCTTGCTGCACCAGGCGTTGCGCAGGTGGTAGCGCTTCACCGGGTTGTTCTGGAAGTCCATCATGATGATCGACGCGTTCTTGCGCGCGGTGGTCATCTGACCGGAGATCGACTCGTTGATCCACTGAGTGAACGAGGCCGACTGGGTCATGCCGCGGATGACCGTGCAGGTGCCGTTCTTCTTCACGCCCGGCAGGTTCTTCACGACGTTCTGGCCGTTGGGGGTGTTCTGCTGGTACGTGATGACGTCCTGCTCGATGCTGAGGCCGCTGACCTCCGCGAGGTACTCGACCATCACGCCGTCGATCTGCAGGCCGAAATTGTGTGAGGTGAGGGCGTCACCCGGCTGGAGACTCATGAATTCGCTGTCCTTCTAAGGGGGTTGAGAACTGCCTGGAGCGGCGGTGGGCACGCGCCGGGTCCGCCTACTCCTCCAACTCCCCGCTGCCGCTGGAGAACTGGGCCAGTCGGAAGATCACGAACTCGGCCGGCTTGACCGGCGCGATGCCGATCTCGCAGACGACCCGGCCGACGTCGACCGACTCCGGCGGGTTGGTCTCCTCGTCGCACTTGACGTAGTACGCCTCCTCCGGCCGCTGGCCGAACAGGGCACCGCTGCGCCACTCGTTGACCAGGAAGGCCGAGATGTTGCGCCGGATCCGGGCCCACAGGGCGTGGTCGTTCGGCTCGAACACCACCCACTGGGTGCCGATCAGGATCGACTCCTCCAGGTAGTTGAAGTACCGGCGGATGTTGAGGTAGCGCCAGGCCGGGTCGGAGGACATCGTGCGGGCGCCCCAGACGCGGATGCCGCGGCCCGGGAAGGCACGGATGCAGTTGACGCCGATGGGGTTCAGCAAGTCCTGCTCGCCGCGGGTTATCTGGGTCTCCAGGTCGACCGCGCCGCGTACGACCTCGTTGGCGGGTGCCTTGTGCACACCGCGCTCGGAGTCGTTGCGGGCCCAGACGCCGGCGATGTGGCCGCTCGGCGGGATCAGCCGGGACTGTCCGCTGGACGGGTCGAAGGTCTTGATCCACGGGTAGTACAGGGCCGCGTACTTGGAGTCGTAGCCCGCCGTCTCCTGCCGCCAGACGCGGACCTGTTGGGCGTTCAGGCTCGGCGGCGGGTCGATGACCGCGACCCGGTCGCCCATCAGCTCGCAGTGCGCGATCAGGCCCAACTGGACGGCCTTGACGGCCTCCAGGTCGATCGCTCCGCGCTGGTAGGCGGCCATCAGGTCGGGCACCGCGACCATGGAGATCTCGTCCACGGCCTCCAGGCCGCCGAAGCCGGTGCGGTCGGCGGAGTCACCGAGGTAGGTGGCGGGGCCGGGGTGTGACGCGGTGTCACTTCCCTTGCCGGGTACGGCGGGTGCGGCCGGTGCGGCGGCGGGCGCCCTGAGCGCGACGGTCTGGTTCTCCGGGCGGGCCAGTTGCGCGGCGGGCGCGGCCTCGGTCACGGCGATGAGCTTGGAGCGTTCCTTGACCTGGGTGACGACGTAGTTGCGGCCGCCCTTCTTGGCGGTCACGTCGAAGCTCTCGACGTCCCGGCCGGCGTCCTTGACGACCAGTCGGAAGCGTTCCGCCGGGCCTTCGCCCTCGGCGTCGGCCACCTCGACGCTCAGGTCGCCGGGCGCCAGCGCCGTCACGGCGAAGGTGCCGAGCTGGGCCGGCTCGCCGGGCGGCAGTGCGGCCTGCGCGGCCGAACCGGTCACGGCGGAGGGGGACTTGGCCTCGGAGCCGGTGCCCTCGGCGGTGCCGCCGACGCGGACGACGTAGGCGGCCGAACCGCCGTTGTTGAAGAAGCCGTAGACGGAGTGGGCGAGGTAGTACCCGTCGGTGAACTCACCGAAGGCAGCGACGTACTGCGTCCAGTTGGTCACCAGGGTCGGCTCGTTCAGTGGACCGGTCGGGGCCAGGCCCACGAAGGCCGCCACCGACGTGCCCACTCCCTCGATCGGGCGCGAGCCGCTGGCCACCTCCTCGACGTAGACGCCGGGTGACAGGTAGGACGGCATGCTCTGCTCTCCTCGGGGTACGAGATAAGACGCTCTTAACCCTCACGCGCGTACCCCCGCGGCCGAAACGTCCTCGAGTGCCTGTGTCGGGGCAACATCCTTGCCCTCAGGGGCAGTCCGCTCGGCGGCGGGGACGGGCAGATCGCGGGGATCGCGGCGCGGCGGACGCGGTGACGGGTTTGGCGGGCGGCCCTTTTGGGCAACCGCTGTTGCCCCGGCGACTCCTGACGCGCCCTCACCATTTGTCGTAGCGTCGGGACATGAGTCTGTGGACCTCCCTGGAGCCCGCGTCCGCGACCGTCGATCCCGGTGGCAGTACCCGTGTGCGGCTGCGGCTGCGCAACACCGGCGACGTCGTGGACGAGTACCGCTTCGAGCCGGTCGGGGGCATCGCGCCCTGGACCGCTGTGGAGCCGCAGACGCTGCGGCTCTATCCGGGCACGACGGGCACGGTCGACCTGACCTTCACGCCGCCGCGCACCCCGGACGCGACGGCGGGCCCGAACCCGTACGCGGTGCGGATCACGCCCACCGAGCACCCGGAGGCGGTCACCGTCCCCGAGGGCAATCTGACGATCACTCCGTTCACCGAAGTGCGGGCGGAGTTGGTGCCGCCGACGGTCAAGGGACGGTTCCGGGGTCGGCCCCGGCTGGCCGTGGACAACCTCGGCAACACCAAGCTCACGGCGTCGATCAGCGGCAACGACAACGGCGACCAGCTGTCGTACGACATCCATCCGGGCAATGTGCAGATCGAGCCGGGCCGGGCCGCGTTCGTCAAGGCCTCGCTGAAGCCGCGGAAGATCATCTGGTTCGGGCCGAAGGAGCAGCGGCCTTACACGCTCAACGTGCTGCGGTCCGGCGCCAACCCCCTTCCTGTGGAAGGGACTTACCTGCAACGCGGGTTCCTGCCGCGCTGGCTGGCCACCTTCCTGGGGGTCGTCCTCGCGCTCGCGCTCACCTTCCTCATGCTGTGGATCGCGTACAAGCCGCAGGTGCGGACCGCCGCGACCGAGCAGCTCAAGGACGCGGGCGTGAGCACGCTCGCGCCCAGCCCCACGCTCAGTGCCGCTCCTCCCCCGCCGTCGCCCGCCGCGACGAGCGCGGCCCCGGCGGCCGAGACGTCGACGGCCGCGGCGGGTGGCGGGTCGGGCGGCGGCGGAGACTCCAAGCCGTCCGCCAAGCCGAAGCCCGCGACGGCGGCGACCGCGGTGAAGAAGCTGGCCGCGCGGGACGCCGGACGGCATGTCTGCTACCGGATCTACATCGGCGGCAAGGGCTGGCAGGCCCCGGAGTGCGACGGCGCCACGGCCGCCACCTCCACCGACGACGAGCAGATCCTGTCCGTGAACATCGCGGTCTCCGGGACCGCGGGTTCGGCCGCGAACGCCTTCATCCACGACCCGGCGTCGACCAACGGCTACGGCAAGTACCAGCCCTCGGGCTGGACGGCCATCATCCCCGACGGCAAGGACAACTACATCGGTGCCGCGAAGCCGGGCGCCGCGTACATGACGGGCTTCGCGAACAACATCGGCAGTGGTCAGCTCTGCTGGATCGTCCGCAACTCCGGATGGGACTGGGGCGGTCAGGGCTGCGCCAAGCCGCGGCCCGAGTACGGTTTCGCCGGCACCCTCGACAACGCGCACTGGCTGGTGGCGGTCAGAATGACGGTGCCCAACTGACCGTCGGGCGGCGGCTACCAGGTGCCCTCGCCGGGCACCAGCCGCCCCGCCTTGCGGTACTCGCGGCGGGCCCCCTCCAGGAGGTCCGCCGCACCGACCGTGTCCCCGCGTCCGGCGGCCAGGTAGGCGGCGGTGACGACGGCGCTGCGGATGGAACCGCCGGCCAGCTCGAACTCCTCGGCCAGTGGCGCGAGTTCGAGGTCGGGTGCGCTCGGCACATGGGTCAGGCCGTGCCGCCACAGCGCGAGCCGCTGCGCCGGGTCGGGGAACGGGAAGTCGACGACCAGGTCGAGCCGGCGCGTGAACGCCTCGTCGATGTTGGCGCGCAGGTTGGTGGTGAGCAGCGCGATCCCGTCGAAGGACTCCAGCCGTTGGAGCAGATAGGCGCTCTCCATGTTGGCGTACCGGTCGTGCGAGTCCTTGACCTCGGACCGCTTGCCGAAGACGGCGTCGGCCTCGTCGAAGAGGAGTACGGCGTCGGTGCGGTCGGCCTCCGTGAAGATGCGTTCGAGGTTCTTCTCGGTCTCGCCGACGTACTTGTCGACGATCGACGACAGCTGAACGACATAGAGATCCAGGCCGAGTTCGGCCGCGACGACCTCCGCCGACAGCGTCTTGCCGGTCCCCGACTCGCCCGCGAACAGACCGAGCACGCCACGTCCCCGGCCGCCGCCCGCGCTGAGCCGCCAGTCGCCGAGGACCCGGTCGCGGTGCCGGGCGCGCAGGGCGAGTTCGTGGAGCTGGCTCAGGGAGCGGTCGGGCAGGACGAGGTCCCGCCAGTCGACGGCGGGCCGGATCCGCCGGGCGTGCTGTTCGAGCCCCGACGCCGACTGCTGCCGTGCCGCGAGCCGCAGATGGGCCGCGGTCAGCGGGGTGCCGTCGAACGCGGCGAGCCCCCGGGCCGCCCGGGCGGCGCGCGCGATGCGGTCGGCGCCGAGGTGGTAGGGCGCGACGGTGGCCCGTACGTCGAAGTCGCTGCCCTCGCCGACGGCGTCCGTCCAGGCCCGCACGGTCGCGGCCCGCTGCCGGGGCGCCTCCAGGATCAGCGGATCACTCTCGCACCACTGCGGGTCGTACGGCCGTGCCCCGGCGATCAGCACGGAGACATCGCCGGCGGCGGTCAACGCCCTTACCAGCGGCCCGGGTTGGTCGGACAGTCCGCTCACGACGACCGTACGGCCGCCCAGCCGGGCCTCGCGCAGCAGCTCCGGCACCCGTTCCTCGGGGCCGGAGAACCGCACGGCGGCCACACCGGCCGCGTGCAGCGCCGCCGCCACGCACACCAGCCCGTCGCCTTCGTGACGTTCCCTCAGATACACGGCGAGGGGCGGACCTTCGGCGAGCAGTGCGCCCAGTCGGCCGACGAAGCCGGTGAACTCCCCGTCCCCGCCCGGCTCCTGTCCGTCGTACGGCAGGCTCGGCGCGGGCAGGGGGTGGAGGTGTCCGGTGAGGGTCGCGTCCGGGGTGTCGTCACCGAGGAGATGGGCCACGACCCGGTCCGGGACGCGCAACGAGCGGGTGAGGAAGGGGCGTTCGGGTTCCTCCACGGTGAGCAGTCCGAGGGCGGACAGCGGGGCCGTGGGGCGGAACCGGGCCCGGCCCGCCGCCTCGTGCGCGGGGATGCCGCACAGGTCGAGGGCGAGTCCCACGGTGGCCCGGCGGCGGCTGACGTCGTCGTTGAGGTAGCCGTAGAGGGGCTCGAAGGTGCGGTCCAGGTCGGGGGCGAGGGCGACGAGGAGGAAGGCGGTGTCGAGGTCGGTCAGGCGCAGGGCGGCGAGGCGGTCGGCGGGGCCGTGCGCCGACTCCGGTGCGGGACGGTCCGGTTCCGGGGAGCGCAGCAGCAGGTGGCGTACCACCTCCTCCTGGAGGTACAGGCCGCGCAGCGGGTCGCCGGCCGTGGGGTCGGCGGCGGAGCGCCGGTCGACGAGGAGGGCGACCCGCTCACGGAGGTGACCGAGCCGGGCGAGAAGGGCGTCGGTCGCCGACTCGGCGGCGAAGGCCACGGCGTCGTGCGACACGCCCGTGTCGATGTCTCCGGTGCCGTCCGTGATCGTCATGTCGGCGTCCCCGGCGCCCTGGTGCGCCGGGCCGCCTCGCGGGCCTCCCGTACCTCCGCCACCTGGCGCGGGCGGTGGGCGCGCTCCTCCGGCGCCGGATCGGTGCCGTCGAGGCGGTGGACGCGGACGGCCGCACCCTCGGTGACGGGCGGGCCGGCGTCGTACTCGGGGTAGGCCGGGAAGGGCGCGGTGACCACGAGGTCGAGGGACGGCTTGAGTTCACCGCCGAGGGCGGACCAGATCTCCGCGAGGGAGCGTGACTCGGTCTGGATGCCGGCCACCGAGATCGGCACCGACAGGCCCAACTGGCGGAGCGATGCCGGCAGTTCGGAGGGGGCGAGCAGCTCGCGCGGGATCAGGGTCGACAACACGGCGGACAGCAGCCGGTGTTCGTCCTGCGGCCGTTTCGTCCACGCCGTCACCAGGTACGACAGCCGGAACCAGCGCGGCGGCTGGCGGCGTTTGACGACCACGTCCCGCTCGTCGCGCACGGCGACATGCCCGCGCTGGCGCCGGTGCACGTCCTCCCGGATGTCGTACAAGTAGGTATTGATCGTGGGCGTGTTGCGGCGGGCGGCCCAGTCGCGGGTCGGGGCGTCGAAGGAGACCTCGATGCCCGAACCGGCCAGTGCGCCGCCGCCGATCAGGTCCCCCAGGACCTCGTCCACCTCGTGGATCACCGCCGTGCTCCCGCCCTGCCGTGCCGTCGTGCCCCGCCGTACGCGTCGGCGCCCGATACGCCCCTGTCGGCCGTACTCCGATCGTGCCGTCCCAACCGGCCTTCTGGGCAAGCACCTTGGGGACGGGGGAAGGGCACGGCAGGTTGCCCGCGTGTCCGGCTTCGAGTGCCCGTTCGGTCAGATGTAGCCTTCCCGAAGGGCATGCGCCACGGCATGCGCCCGATTGCGCAGGTGAAGGCGTGTGGTCAGGCCGTGCATGACGTTTTTGACGGTGCGTTCGGAATAGGAGAGCTTGCTGGCTATCTCTCCGGTGTCCAGCCCCTCGGCGACCAGCCGCAGGACGTCCACCTCACGCGGCGAGAGCCCCGAGGGGTGGCCTCCGGACCGGCCCGCCGCGCTGCGGTGCAGCGTCCCCACCTGTTCGACGAGGCGGCCGATCAGATCGGCCGGCAGGTCGCCGTCGCCGCGGGCCGCGGCGACCACGGCCTGCACCAGCCGCTGCGCGGTCGCCTCCCCGCGCCACACGATGGCGCCGACCCCGCACTCGATCACATCGAGCAACTCCGCCTCGCGCAGCGCCCCGACGACGAGCACGGCCCGCCCGCCCTCGCTGCGCACCAGCCGGCGCAGCCGGGTGAGCGCGGTCTCGTCGAGGGTGTCGGCGATGAACAGGGCCACCCGGCCGGGACCGGTGTCGTTCTCCTCGCGGAGGTCGATCTCCGGGTATCTGCGGAGTTGGCTGAGCGCTCCCTCACGGGAGATCGGGTCCGGGGCGTGCACCGCCACGGGTATCCGGTCGCCGGAGTCGGCCGTACCGGGGTGTGCGGGCCGCGATGAGCTGAGCAACGTTCTCCCTCGAATCCACATACGTGCCACCCCTGTTGAGCTGGTGGCGGCCGTGTACTCCTCAGCCTCAGGGGGCGGGTGGGGCACGCGCAATCGTGGAGCACCACGAGCAGCACCACGAGATCGGACGTACGGCACACCACAGCGAGTGAACGGCACGGGCGGCGAAGGCATCTGCATCACGGGGACGACGGACACGAGGAGGACCGCGATGCCGGAGACGACATCTGATACCGGAGCGTCCGCGACACCGCCCGAACACCGGGACGCGACACGGCTGTTGGCGACGGAGGCCGCCTGGGCCCGGGCCGGTGCGGGGCGGCTGGTGCTGCTGCGCGGGGCCACCGGAACGGGCCGTACCACCGTGCTGGAGGCCGCCGTCACGGACGCCCTGGCACACGGCATGCGGGTGCTGCGGGCCCGCTGTTCACCGCGCGACCAGGCCGTTCCGTACGCCACCGTCCTGCAACTGATGTCCCCGGTACCGGAGTTCGGGGACGTTCCGGTCATCGGGGACGAGCGGGCGAGCGCCGAGCTGTTCGGTCGGGTGCTGCGTTCCTACGCCGACCGGGCACCGCTGCTGATCGCGGTGGACGACGTCCATCTGGCCGATCCGGCCTCGCACCGCTGGCTGGTCGAGTCCGCCCGGCACGTCGACCGATTACGGATCCTGCTGGTCGTCACGGAACGCAGCCAGTACGACGTCGATCCCCCGGCCCCGGGCCTGACCCACACCCTGTCGCCCGCCCTGGTCCGCACCCTCACGCTGGCCCCCCTGACCCCCGACTCGGCCGCCGCGCTGGTGAGTTCGGCGCACGCCGACGCCCCCGCGTCCTGGGTCGACGACTGTGTGCGGGCCGGCGGCGGCAACCCGTTGTTGCTGCGGGCCCTGCTCGACGATCTCCGGGCCGGCCGGCATCCGACCGTGCCGAAGACGTCGGCCGCGCTGTACCCGGGCGCGTATCCGGCCGCCGTCTCCTGGTGGTTGGACAGCGCGGGCCCGGCCACCGGCGAGGTCGCCCGGGTCCTGGCCGCCCTGGACGAGGGATGGGACGGAGACCTCCCGCGCGAGCCCGACGCCCTCTGCCCGCTCGACGAACTGACCGCTGTGGTCGCCGAGTTGGCGGGTGCCGACCCGGCGCGGGTGGCCGGTTGGCTCACCGCGATGAGCGGCCTGGGGGTATTGCGCCCCGACCCCGACGGGCGTCCGCGCTTCGCGCATCCCCTGCTGCGGGACGCGGTCCTCACCGGCGTCCCCGCGACCAGACGGCGGGCCGCGCACGCGGCGGCGGCCGAGACGATGCAGCGCCAGGGTGTCTCGCCGGACACGGTGGCACGGCAGTTGCTGCTGTCCGACCCGGTGGGCGCGCCCTGGACCTCGGCCGCGCTCCAGGAGGCGGCCTCCCTCGCGCTGCGCGACGGACGCACCTCCGACGCGGCCGCCTTCCTCCGCCGGACCCTGGAGGAACCGCTGCCGGACGCCCACCGACAGCGGCTGCTGACCGAACTGGGCTCCCTGGAGTACCGGGCGCAGGCGTCCTCGGCCGGTATCCCGCGCCTGAGCGAGGCGCTACGGCTGACGGGGGCGCCGCAGGACACGGTGCGTGCGGCGGTGGCGCTCGGCACGGCGCTGGCCGGGCGGGGCCGGACCGGGGCCGCCGTGGACGTACTGCGCACGGTGGAGGACGAGTTGACGGACCGTCCGCAGTTGATCCGCACGCTCCAGACCGCCTCGGTGCTGCTGTCCGAGCAGGACCAGACGGTCCGCACGGAGGTGTACCGGTGGCTGTCCGACGCCGCCGAGCACTCGCCGGAGCTGGTCGGTACGGCCGGCCGGGCGCTGCTGGTGCGCCACGCCGCCACGGCCGGGCTGATCTCGGCCGCGGAGGCGATGCGGCGGCTGCGGGCGCTGCTCGCGCAGCCCGCCGATCCGCTGACCGAGCCGTTCCTGCTCGGCACGGCCGCCGCCGTCGCCCAGTGGGCCGACGAACTCCCGGAAGCGGAACGGCTGGTGGAGCGCGGGCTGGCGGGGCAGCGTCCCGACCTGCTGCATCCGATGCACGAGGCGCTGGCCAACGTACGGGCCGACATCCTGACCGCCCGCGGCGAGCACGCGCGGCTGCTGGCCGGGCCGGACGCGCGGGACCGGACGCGCAGCACGCCCTCCAACCGGCAGGCCCATGTGCTGCTGGCGCTGGTGGCGACCGGTGAGGAGGCGCGGGCGCTGCGGCTGGCTGACGGCTTCGATCTTCGATCGGCGCCGGACTCCTGGGAGTTGAACCGATTCCTGTACGCGCGGGGGGTGTTGCGCGCGGCCACCGGCGACACGGCGGGGGCGCTGCACGACTTCCTGGAGTGCGGGCGGCGGCAGTCGGCGCGCGAGGTGGTCAGCCCGGTCGTCACACCGTGGCGTACGGCCGCCGCCGAGTGCCGGCTCGCGCTCGCCCGGCCCCGGGAGGCCATTGCCCTGGCGGAGGAGGAGCTGCGGCTGGCCCGGGTGTGGAACACGCCCCGCACGATGGGCCGTTCACTGCGCGTCCTGGCCGCGGCGACCGGCGGTCGGCGCGGTCTGGAGCTGGCGGAGGAGGCCGTGGGGCTGCTGCGGGACGGGCCGGTGGGGACGGAGGCCGAGTTGGTGTCGGCGCTGATCGCGCAGGGCCGTGGGCTGACCGCGGCCGGGGACCGGGGGCGGGCCCGGGCCACGCTGCGCGAGGCGGCGGAGCGTGCCGAGCGGCTGGGCGCGACCCGTCAATGGGCCCTGGCGGAGGAGGCGTTGGGCGAGAGCGGGGCCCGGCGCGCGGCGCCCGCCCGGACCGGTTCCCGGTCACTGACGACCAGTGAGCGGCGGATCGCGGAACTGGCCGCGGACGGGCGGACGAACACCGAGATAGCCGATCTGCTGCATCTGGCCCGCCGCACGGTGGAGACCCATCTCACCAGTTCCTACCGGAAGTTGGGCATCCGGCGGCGGGGTGAGCTGCCCAGGACGCTGGGGCGTCCGAACGGCAAGTGACCGCCGCCGGCCGCTACCTGCGCGGGGCCGCGGTCGACTTCTGCTCGGTGCCCTCGGCGCGGACGGTGCTGTTTCCCTTGGCCTTCTTGGGGAGGTGCCGGGGTACGACGTCCTGGGGGAAGGTGAGTTGCTGGTTCATCCACTTCAGGGCGGCGGGCATCTCCCGTACCCAGGTGGGGAAGTTGTGGCTGCCCGACTCGGGGAGGATCGACGCGACACGCATGGGCGCCTTGACGGCCCTGATGAAGGCGAGGGTCTGCGGGTAGCCCCGCTCACCGTGCTTGCTGTCGGCGACCAGGACGGAGACCTGGGGTGCGGGCAGGTGCTTCAGCCGCCACATCAGGTCATGCCCGTTGACCCGGTTGACCCGGCCCAGTCCGCTGCCGAAGAGGTTGCCGGTGGTGGGGTCGTCCTTGATCCGGTAGTCGGGCGAGAGCGCGGCGGCCGTCGTGTACACGTGCGGGTTGCGCATCGTCAGCTGGAGGGCGCAGGTGCCGCCGGAGGAGTAGCCCATGACGCCCCAGGCGCTGGCGTCGTGGCCGATCCGGTAGACGGACTTGAGGGCCTGGGGAAGGTCCTTGGCGAGGAAGGTCTCGGTCTGCGGTCCGCCCGGCACGTTCACGCACTCGGTGTCGCGCGGCGGGGCGATGGTCGGCCGGATCATCACCATGATGGTCGGCTGCATCTGCCCGCTCTTCTGCAGCTGCCCGGCGGTCTGCGACACCCGCAGGTACTGCGCGAGGTTGAAGATGCTGCCGGGGTAGCCGCTGAGCGCGACGACCACGGGGAAGCGCTGGCGGGCGTACGCCTTCTGGAAGTACTGCGGCGGCAGGTAGACGAACGCCGGGTCGACCACTCCCGTACGGCGGCCGATCACCTTGACGGACTCCACCTTGCCGTTCACCGCGGGATTGCCGGTGGGCAGCCCGCTGACCCGGTTCAGCTGCTCATCGCCGGCGGGCTGCACCAGCGCCCCCTTCACGGAGACACCGCCGATCGAGCCGTTGTGGTCGGCCGCCTGGGTCACGCCGACAGGGGCGGTGTCGACGTCGCCGAACAGCTCGCCCCAGGATCCGAAGAACTGGTATCCGGAGTTCAGCCAGCACGCCAGCGCCGCGATGATGGTGACCTGAGTCACTCCGATGGCCGTCAGCCGCCCGAGCACATGCCGCACGCCCGGACTGGCGAGCCGCGGCCATACCCAGACCAGCAGCGCCACGCAGACGACGGCCACGGCAGCCATCACATAAACGGTAGTCTCGCTGGTCAAACCCATGCCACTCAGTCCCCGGTTTCCTTGCCTGTGCTGTTTCCTTCACACAGAAGGAGGGTTACGGACCCTTCCGCGTTCCTCAACGAGCACGAATAGGACAAAGAAGCGGGTCGGCGGGTGTTTCCACGGACGGCCCCCTCCCAGGTTTGAGGCGCCCGGCCGGTGATCGGTCCCGTGGGCCGTAAGACCGGCGTAAGGTCCGGCGGTGCGCCACGGCCCGGCGGGAGCGGGTAGGTTTCGCAGCGGCCCGAAGCGGTCGACTCCGGGGAAGGGAACGGCATGGCGAAGGACGGTTCCGCCGGCCTGCTGGCCGACCGGCTGGCCTCCGCCCGGCTGCAGTACTTCGTCGGCAGACGGGACGAACTCGCCCTTTTCCGGCGGGCGTTGGCCGGCGAACCCGGTGCTCCGATGGTCATCGTGCTGCACGGTCCCGGCGGCATGGGCAAGAGCGCGCTGCTCCAGCGCTTCGCCGCGGAGGCGCGCGCCGCGGGCCGGCCGGTGGTCGGCGTCGACGCCCGTGCGGTCGAGCTCTCCCCGGCGGCCTTCGAGGCGGCGACCGCCGAGGTCTTCGCCCAGGACAACGCTGTCCTGCTGGTCGACGACTTCGAGCGCTACCGGGACATGGAGGAGTGGATACGCGACCGGTTCCTGCCCCGGTTACCGGCAGGCGCCCTGGTCGTCGTCGCCGGACGGCACGCACCGGACCCGCTCTGGAAGGCGGACCTCGCGTGGAGCGAGGTCCTCCAGGTCGTGCCGCTGCGGGAGTTGGGGCCACAGGACGCGGCGGCGCTGCTCACCTCGCAGGGCGCCGACCCCGCGCTGCACGCCTCGCTGCTGCGGTTCGCCGCCGGTCATCCGCTCGCCCTGCGCCTGGTCGCGGAGGCCGCGACCCCCGACAACACCGCGACGGACGAGGTCTTCTGGGCCCCCTTGCGGACGGTCGTCGACCGGCTGCTGACCCATGTGGTCGGCAGACCGCCCTCGCCCGCGTACCGGCGGGCACTGGAGGTGTGCGGCCATGTCGCTGACACCACCGAGGAGTTGCTGCGCGTGGCGCTCCCGGACGAGGACGCCACCGAACTCTTCGCCTGGCTGCGGCAGTTGTCGTTCATGAAGTCGAGCCCCTTCGGGGTGTGCCCGTACGACGTCGTCCGGGACGCCCTCGACAGCGACTTCCGCTGGCGCGATCCGGAGCGGTACAAGGCCATGCACCGCAGGGTCCGCCGGCATCTGGTGGAGCGGGTGCGCGAGGCACCGGAGAAGGAGGCCCTGCGGGCCGCCCGGGAGTTCAACCACATCGTCTCCCGGGCGCAGTGGCTGCGGGCGTTCCAGGGCGACCGCGACGAGGCCGCCGTCCACGAGCAGCCGATGCGGCCCGAGGACGCCCCCGCGCTGGTCGAGCTGACCCGCAGGGTCGAGGGCGAGCACAACGCCCGTACGGTCGCCTATTGGTTGCGCCGCCAGCCCGAGGCGTTCCATGTCCACCGGTGCTGCGACACGGGGCAACTCCGGGGATTCATGGCCTGGTTGAGGATCGACGACCTCGACGACGAGACACGGGCGGCCGACCCGGTGGTGACGGAGGCGTGGGAGCTGGTCTCCGCGATGACACCGCCGCGCCAGGGCGAACACCTCGGTGTGGCGCGGTTCATGGTGCACGAGGAGAACCATCACCGCCCCTCGCGGTCCTGGGATCTGGTGCGGACGCGGATCGTCTTCGAGCTGCTGCGCGCCAAGCACTGCGCCTGGTCGTGTTTCGTCAGCGCCGAACCGAAGTTCTGGGCGCCGCTGATGACATACATGGGCATGTTCCAGCCGCCCCGCCGGGCCGTGCACGCCGATCGCGGGTACGGCCTGTTCTGTCACGACTGGCGGGCGGCGCGGGTGACGGAGTGGGCCGAGGGGATCGACGCGCGGCTGCTGGGCGGGGCACCGGCGGTGGCGGCCGGGAAGCCCAAGTCACGTGGCACACCGCTGAGTCGGGAGGAGTCGGACGCCGCCGTGCGGGAGGCACTGCGCGGCTGGCTCGACCCCGGTGGACTCGCCGACAACCCGCTGTTGCGGAGTCGGCTGGTGGAGGAGCTCAGCGAGGGCGATCCGGTGACCGCGCTGCGCGAGCTGATCGGCAAGGCCGTACAGCGGCTGAACGTCCATCCCCGTACCCGGCATCTGCACGACGTGCTGACGTTGACGTACTACTCGACGTCGACGCAGGACGCGGTGGCGCGGAGGCTCAACATGGCGTTCAGCACCTACCGCAGGCATCTGGCCCGCGCCCTGGACGAGGTGCGCGAGACGGTGTGGGGCTGGGAGGTGCACGGCCGGATCAGGGCGGAGCAGGAGCCGGCGCAAGGGAGTTGAGGAGGGCAGCGGCCCCCGCGCGATCGACCGGGGGCCACTGCCGTCACGCTCGCCGGGTTACTTGGCGGGCTTGTAGAACGCGTACGTCGCCGTGTACTGGACGCTGACCTGGTCCGTGCTGGTGCCGGTGCAGGCCGTGGCGGGGGCGACGCCGCCGGTCGTGGCCAGGCGCTGGACGTAGGAGACGCCGCCGAAGACCCCGGTGCCACGGGTGGCGGTGGCCTTGACCAGCAGCTCGGGGATGGTGCCCGTTCTGGGCGAGTTGGCGATCGCGGAGCCGTTGACGGCGCTGCCGTCGACGGTGGACACCCACACCGGGCCACGCGAGTGGAGGGCGAGCGGGCGGTGCGTACGGTCGTGCTTCGCCCACAGGGTGGCGGCGGGCTCCAGCAGCGTCCAGGCGCTGTTGGTGCAGGTGTAGGTCTGGACGCCGGCGGCGGAGAAGACGCCGGTGAGCTTGTTGCCGTCCGGGACCTTCAGCGCGTCGGGCACGGTGACGCCGAGGCGCAGCGGCGGCTGCGGGGTGGCGGCCTGGCCGACGGTCGCGCCGACGAGCGTGCCGGCGGTCACGGCGGTGAGGGCCGCGGTGGTGAGGATGAGTCGTTTGGCGATCTTCATCGGTGGGTCTCCAGAGCAAATTTCTGAACATGGTCGCGATGCCTGCGACGAGGTCGCGGGTATCCGGACTTCCGGGCCGCATCAGATGATCTTCGGCCCCGCTGACGCAATGTACGGCGGGACAATCACGGCCGGGTTGCCAACTTCTGATCGACTTGTGGCCATCACTGCTCACCCCGCGCCAGGTATTGCCGCCCCGGTTTCCGTAGTCCGGCACGACGGGCGCCGGTCTCCTCTACGGAAGCTCCGTCGGCCGCGTGGCCGCACGGCGGGGACACGGGAACGGACAGGAGTGTGGAGAGATGTCTCGTAGACAGGCCGCCCTGATCGCCGCGGCGGTCCTTACCTGCCTCGCGGTGGTGACCGGCGTACTGCTGGTCCGCGCGGGGACAGGGCCCGCGTCGAGCGGCCGTAGCGTCGCAGGTCCGTCGGCCACGCACGGGACAGCGGCCGCCAACTCCCCCTTCCCGTCCCGCCCTTCGGTGACGCCGTCCTCATCGCCGCGGACCACGCCCTCGCCCTCGGCGACTCCCGCCGCGGGAAAGTCGCCCCGTGTCAGCGCCTCGCCGTCCCGCGCGGTCGGGCAGCCGAAGGCCGTGGTCGTCGGCAAGCGGACCGTCACGCTGGTCAACCGGCTCGACCAGACGATCTGGCCCGCGATCGCGGCGGACCCCAAACACCCGGTGGAGGCCACGGGTTGGGTGCTGAAGCCCGGGGCCGGCGTCAGCTTCGCCGTCCCCGACCACTGGGACGTGCGGGTGTGGGCGCGCACCGGCTGCTCCTTCGACGGCGCGGGCAACGGCCACTGCACGACCGGGGACTGCGGGCGCTTCCAGTGCGGTTCGACGTGGGGCGAATTCCCTTCCACGCTGGCCGAGTTCAACCTGAACGCCTGGAACGGCATGGACTTCTACGACGTCAGCCTGGTCGAGGGCAACAACCTGCCGATGTGGATCAACAGTTACGGCGGCTCGTCCAGCGACAAGATCGACGCGAACGGGTGCTCCGCCGCAGGCTGCACCCGGGACGCCAACGCGACCTGCCCCACCGCGTTGCAGCGCGTCCGGGGCGGCCGGGTCGTGGCCTGTCTCAGCGCCTGTCTGGTGTTCAAGACGGACAAGACCTGCTGCACGGGCGCCTACGCGGCCCGCCCCCAGTGCGTCCCCTCGTCCTGGCCCGTCGACTCGGCCGCCGTGTTCAAGAAGGCCGAGCCCTTCGCCTACTCCTACGTCAACGACGACGCGACCAGCGTGCTCACCTGCTCGGGAGAGTGCGGTTACCGCATCACCTGGGGAGTGAGCGGCTGATCCGGTGCTCGGCCGGGCCGGATCAGTCCGCGGACTGGAAGGCCCGGCCCGCCGCGGTCGTCGTCGTGCCGTTCGTGAAGAGCCCGCTGCTCGGCTTCGCCGGGTCCGCGCCCAGCCCGAACCACGCGTAGCGCTGCACGTAGGACAGACCGTCGAGCGCCTTGGTGGACGCGGTGACGAAGTCGGCCTGCTGCTGCGCGGACGGGAAGCGGGTGCCCTGGGAGAAGTCGATCAGCGCGTACTCGGTGAGCCAGATCGGCTTGTGGTAGCGGGCGTACACGGCGGCCAGATAGGACTTCAGCTGATCGACGGCCTGCGGGGTGCGGAAGTCGCCGCCGTACCAGTGCAGGGTGATGAAGTCGACGCGGTAGCCCTTCGTCCTGGCCCCGGACATGAAACGGTCCAGCCAACCGCCCGCCGTGTCCCCGCCGTAGGCGACCGCGGGGCTGCCCAGGATCTTGCCCGCCGCCATGAGCCGGGGCCACAGCTCCAGCGCCTGGTCGACCGTCATGTTCGACTGCTGCGCCATGTCCGGTTCGTTGAACCCCAGCAGATACGGGCCGTAGGACCGGGCCTGGGCGAGCGAGGCGTCGGTGACGGACTTCGCGCCCCAGATCATGGGCACGAAGGAGCCCGACGAGGGTGTCGTGATGCCCGAGTGCTGGGTGGACCAGGTGTAGTACCAGCTCGCCCCGCTGGCCGCGAGCGCCTGGCTCACTCCCCCGAACGACCACACCCCGACGCCCTTCTTGGCGCCGGAGGCGATGTGCGCGGGGGCGGCGGCCGGGGTGTGCTTCGAGGGCGAGGGGCTCGGCTCGGCCTTCGGCGAGGGGGAAGGGGACTTGCTGGGAGTCGCCGAGGGCGTGGGACTCGGCGTGACGCTGACCACCGGAGTGGGAGACGGCGATGCCACCGCCGTCGTAGGAGAGGAACCGCCCGTCAGCCGGGGCGCGACCAGCGCGGCCACCACGGCGACGGCGACCGCCGCCGAACCACCCACGAGTTGCTTGCCGCCGATACGGGCGGACCGGGGCCCGGGCCTCCGATGCCCGCCACCGTGCCCTGAATGATGGGTAGTTGGGGTTGTGTCCAGCAGCCGGGACACGTCGAAGTGGGCCGGCACCGCCACCAGCGGCAGTCCGCTGAGCAGCCGGTCCATCGGGAGGAGTCCCTCGTCCAGTCCCTGGCAGACCCCGCAACCGCGGATGTGCCGGGCAAACCGCTTGCGCCACAGGGCACTTGGCATGCCGTCCCAGGTTTCGGCCGTCTCGGCCAGCTCCGCGCAGCGCGGCACGGCGGCCAGCGCCCGCACCACGACCCGCGAGACCTCCATCTGCTTCTTCATGCGCTGCACGCGGACGGAGGCGTGCCGGTCGGAGAGCCCCAACGCACCGGCGAGATCGGCGCGTTCGAGTTCGCCGGTCTCCTCCAGCCACCACAGGGACAGCAGTTCCTGATCGTCCGGGTCGAGCCAGCGCGTGGCCTCGACGACCTCGCGGCGCTGCTCGGTCAACCCCAGCCGCAGGATGGTCAGTCCGGCGAAGTCGAGCGCGGGGTCGGTGATCGCCTCCGCGTCCTCCAGATGCGCCCTGCGGTCGCGGTCCGCGGCCCGTATCTGCTCACGGTCCCGCACCTGTCGGATCGTGATGGCCACCAGCCAGGACCGGAACGCGGAGGGATCCCGCAGCTTCGGCAGCCCCCGCACCATGCGCAACAGCGTCTCCTGTACGACGTCATCGACGTCGGCGTGACCGTTCAGGGCCCGGCCGACGATGTTGTAGACCAGCGGCAGGCACTGCCTCAGCAGGTGATCCAGCGCCTGCCGGTCGCCCGCGCACGCGGCCGTCACCACGCCCGCGTCGGGGCCGCTCCTGGGCTTCTTGCGCATCTGGGTTCGTTCCTCCGCGTGTGGTCCGGCCGTGGCATCTCTCTGCTTCGGAGACCGCCGACGCACGCAAGGACTACAGAAATCAGCCGGTCGGGTCCGAATTTATGTTGTCGGGACGTCGTCGGAAAGGTCACCGATAGGCAGGACCGCAACCCGAAGAGCAGCAGGAAGGCCCGAGGACGATGGCACGAGGACGCAGAAGACACGGTGCGAGCCCACGGCGGGACGGCCGACGCTGGTGGTACGTGGCGGCGGCCGCCTTCGCGACGGCCGCCACCGTGCTGATCGCCTACAGCGTGTGGACGCCGTCGTCCGGAACGGGCGGCACGCGCACGACGGCCCACCAGGACTCGGCCGCGCGCCCTGCCGTGTCCCCCAGCTCGTCGCTCTCGCCGTCGCCCTCCCCGAGTCACAGCGCCTCGACCTCCCCCTCTCCCAAGGCCACCGTCTCGAAGAAGAGCACGAGCAGGCCCACCACCAAGGCAGTCGAAACGACGTCTCACGCCTCCACCGCCCCCGTCGGCAAGCGTCTGATCACGGTCGTCAACCGCACCCCGAAGACGGTCTGGGCGGTCGTCACCAACACCGCCGTCTATCCGAAGGGCCGCGAACTCGCCCCGGGCCAGAGCCTGTCGGTGACCGTGGCGAACAACTGGGGCGGCCGGATCTGGGGCCGTACCGGATGCACCTCGACGGCCGCGGGACACTGCGCGACCGGCGACTGCACGAGCGTGTGCGAGGGCGCCAACCCGCCCACCACCCTGGGTGAGTTCACGTTCGACGCGTACGCGGGGATGGACTTCTACGACGTGAGCATGGTCGACGGTTCGAACCTGCCGATGTGGATCAACATCTCGCACACCACGACCGTCGACCCGGTCAGCGCCGGCGGCTGCTACAAGGGCGTCTGCACCTCGGACGTGAACTGCCCCACCGCGATGCGGGCGGTGTCGGGCGGCCAGGTCGTCGGCTGCAAGCCGCCCTGCGCGGCGTTCGGCGGAGACACGTACTGCTGTCGCGGTGCCTGGGCGGGACGCGAGAACTGCATCCCCGCGAAGTGGCCGGTCGACTACACCCAGGTCTTCAAGCGGGCGGCCCCCTATGCCTATGCGTACGCGTTCGACGACGGGGCGACGATGCCGTGCAAGGGTGCCTGCTACTACAAGGTCACGTTCGGGACGACCGGCTCATAGGGGCAACTCCTGCGCTCGGCCGGTGGGTTCAGCTCCTTGCCTTCTCGCCGGTCGGGCCCACCGCGAACCAAGTGCCGCCGACACCCTGGCCGTTGAGGTCGCCCGGCTTGCTGTCACCGGAGAAGCGGTAGACGGGCCAGCCGCCGACGGTGATCTGGACCTGGCCGTCCGCGCGGCGGATGGCCCCGACCGCCTTCGGATTCACGCCCGCCAGGTAGACGTTGCCGCCCTCCTCGATCAGCGGGTGCTGGGCGGCGGCCTGCCGGAGCGTCACCAACACCCGTGCGCCCAGGCCCGGTCCGGCTTCCAGGGCGAGTTCGGCGGCCTCCTTGACGGCGGCCAGGTGCTCGCCGTCGAGGGCGGCGAAGGCCGGGTGGGACCTCACCTCGGCCGCGATCACGGAGGCCGCCGGCCCTCGCCACAGGGCCAGTGCCTCGATCAACAGGCCGGTGGCGGTGGGAGGTTGACCGTCCTGTGCGGCCTGTCGGCGCAGCGCACGGAAGCGCAGCAGGTCGAGATCGTCGGGTCCCACTTCGAGTCGGTAGCCGCCCGAGCCGCGCACCAGCCACCGTGACTCGCCGCCGGCCGGGAGCTCGGGTTCGAGCAGTCGGCGCAGTGCTCCGACGTGCCGCTGGACGACGTCGACCGCGGAGTCCGGCGGGTCCTGTCCCCACAGGGCGTCGACGATCTCGTGGACGGCGACCGGATGCCCGGCCTCGGTCAACAGCAGCGCGAGCAGGGCGCGTTGCTTGGGGGCCCAGCGCCAGTTCCGTGTCGCCGCGCCAGGCCCTGACCGGTCCGAGTACGGCAAAACGTGTGCGCACCGAGTCTCCTGTGCCGACTGTCATGACATGTACGGCCGGCACGCCCGGCCTTCGGGGCGCTCGCCCGCGACGAGCATAAAGTCCACGGGAACCACGCGGCGAAGGGTTGCCCGGCCACGGAGCGTCGTCGGGCGTGAGGCGGAACGTCCCGTTGCCGGATTTCTCCGGCGGCGCCTCACTCCCTTCGGACCGGAGACGTTCGTGCCCGGCGGCAGGCCTTCTCCTCCTCGTACTCGGCTACCGTGCGCCCCGTACGAGGAGGAGAGGGTGATGCGCGTGGAGAGAGCCCCGTCGGGCACGGGTGGGTTGAAGCGGCGGCTGGGCCTGTCCGACGCCGTGGTGATCGGACTGGGGTCGATGATCGGCGCCGGG
>NZ_JAENRY010000118.1 GCF_016612545.1 Streptomyces sp. MBT65
CCTCGCCGGCGGCGGCCTCGACGGCGCGACCTTCGAGGCCCGCACCAAGGGTCTGCGGGTCGGCGTGGTCGTCGACGGCGAGTCCGTCTGGCTCTACGACTCCGACCACGAGCGCTGGGTGTACGGCGACGGCATCCGGCTCAGCACCTACGCCTCGGACGACGGCCCCCGCGCCGAACCGGCCGACCCCGGGCACGCCCCCACCCAGATCGTGGGCTCCGATGGCCCGTGACGCGAGCCTCTTCTCCGGCCGCCCCTCCGAGCTGATCGGGCAGCAGATCGCCGGGTACCGCATCGAGGACGAGATCGGCCGCGGTGGCATGGCGGTCGTCTACCGCGCCCACGACCTGCGTCTGGACCGCACGGTCGCCCTCAAGCTGCTCGCCCCCGAACTCGCCCGCAACGACACCTTCCGCAAACGCTTCACCCACGANGGTCGCCGCGGCGATCGACCATCCGCACATCGTGCCCGTCTTCGAGGCGGGCGAGACGGACGGCGTGCTGTACATCGCGATGCGCTACGTCTCCGGCAGCGATCTGCGTCATCTCCTGGACCGGGAAGGGCCGTTGGAGCTGCCGACGGCGGTACGCATCGCCACGCAGGTTGCGTCCGCGCTGGACGCGGCCCACGAGCACGGGCTCGTCCACCGGGACGTGAAACCCGGCAACATCCTGGTGGCCCGCGGTACCGACAGCGACCATCCCGAGCACGTGTACCTCACCGACTTCGGCCTGACGAAGAAGTCGCTCTCGCTGACCGGGTTCACGACGGTCGGCCAGTTCGTCGGCACGCTGGACTACGTGGCCCCTGAGCAGATCTCGGGGCGGCCGGTGGACGGGCGGTGCGATGTGTACGGCCTCGCGTGCGTCGTCTACGAGAGCCTCGCGGGGCGGCCGCCGTTCCGCCGTGACGACGACATGGCCCTGCTGTGGGCGCACCAGTACGACGTGCCACCGGCGGTCACCGAGTCCCGGTTCGATCTGCCGGGTCACGTCGACGGCGTCTTCGCGAAGGCGCTGGCGAAGAGCCCTGACGACCGGTACGAGTCGTGCCTTGCCTTCGTCACGGAGTTGCGGGGCGGTGTTGTCCCGGGGCATCCGGCGACCGAGGTGGATGTGCGGGTGGTTGCGCCGCCTGGGTGGGCTGAGCCGGTGTTCAAGCGACGTGACTGAAGGGTCTTGTCCGAGGGTGAGCGGGACCGGCCGTACCCACGCGGCGGAGCCGCACATGGATACAGCCCCGCGCCCGTGAAGAGGCGCTCAACTCCCTGGCGTCAGCGGTGTCCGCCGCACCGACACCTTGCGCCGGGCGATCCGCCAACCCGTCCCGATCCGCACCACCGTGTCGACATACGTCACCGACCCGCACGAGCCGTCCGTTCTGATGCCCAGTCCCTTCGACCTGACCCGGACCTGCCCCTCCGCGGGCTCCTCGATCACCACGTTGGTGACGTGATGCGCGACGGGGTTCGCGGCGCCCAACGCGACGGACGCGTCCACGAGTTGGCGGAGGCCGGTGAGTGTGCCCCGGCCGAAGTCGGTGAGGTCGTACTCGACGTCCGGGGTGAACACCTCGGTGGCGCGGTCGAGTTCGCCCTCGTCGACCAGATGGCCGTGCAGGGCGATCAACTCCGTGATGGCCAGGCGGTCTTCGAGAGGCAATGTCATGGCTGCCCTTCCGTCGAGTGGGCGCACACTCTCATGACGGGCGCTGCGACTGCTCGGGAATTTCGATCTCGCCGCGTCGGCGTACCGGCTTCGCCAGCAGCGCCCCCAGGAAGCCCGCCACCAACCCCCACAGCGCCGCCAACCCCACCGCCGACCACAACTCCGGCTTCAGGAACAGGTCTCCGGACAGGCCGCCGCCCACGTCGCCGATGCCGAGGAGGGAGAGGCCGTAGTGGGCGGAGACGCGTCCCACGAGGCAGATCATGAGGATCGCGAGGGCGAAGGCGATCGCGAGGTGGACGGCGTGCTGCCAGGCGCGGACGTGGGCCGGTGAGCGGGACGCCATCAGGAACGCGGCGGACAGGAGCAGGACCGCGTTCACCACCACGAGCCACCACACCCGGCCGTCGTAGGCGGCGATCGAGTTCAGGTTCAGGGTGGAGATGTCCGGGGTGCGCAGGACCTCGTCCAGCAGGTGGGGCATCGGCAGGCCGAAGGGGCCGTCGACCCGGCCGTTCCAGGTGGCGCCCAGGCCGATCGTGAGGGTGAGCCAGACCAGGTTCGGCATGCCGAGCAGGATCAGGGCGAAGGTCTGGGTGACATTGCCACGGGTCGCCGCCGTGGCGAGGGCCACCACGACGCCGAGCGCGACGTAGGCCAGGAGCAGGGCCACCACGGCGTACGCGGCCGGGCGTACCGCCGCGTGGAAGCGGAGGAGACGGGCCGGGACGGGCGCGCCGGGGGACACCAGGAGGGCCAGCACCAGGACCCCCGCCAGCCACAGCAGACCGAACAGGACCGCCTGCGGTACGTCCGCCTCGAAGCCGACCTCGGGGGAGGCACCGAGCAGATCGCCGATGTCGCCGAGCGTTCCGGTGCCCAGGGAGATCGAGAACTTCTGGCGTGCGCCCAGCGCCAGTCCGATCAGGCCGAGCAGCCACAGGACGGCGATCCGGGCGGCCCAGCCGGCCAGTTCCGTCGCCGAGGCGACCGCTCGGTGCCGCAGGGGCCGTAGGAAAGCCGTCGCGGTCGTCAGGGCGCCGGTCAGGGTCACCGAGAGGGGGATGACGGTCAGGCCAGCCTTGGTGTCGGCCAGGGAACCGGCGTTCCCGGCGAGTTTCACGGTGCCGCCGACGGCCGTCACCACCGTGGCCGTGACGACCCGGGGGAACGCGCCGTCCGGGAGGTCCGCCGCGCCCGCCGCCCACAGGCCCAGCGCGGCGACCACGCCCATGGAGAGCAGCCCGGCCAGTACCGTGCCGAGGGCCTGGACCCAGCCGTGGCGGGCGACTGCCTGGTCAGAGGGGGTTCGGGGGGTCACGTTGCCACGCTAAGCAGCGTCCGGGGAGCGCGCCCGCCGGGAGGGCCGTCCGCGTCGGCTTGCGGGCGGACCGGGACCGGAGCACACAATGGGTGAGTTCTGGATGAAGCGGCATAAATCGTCCGTATGGACGTCAACGCCGCGTGAGTCGCGTCGGGAAGAAGAGCTCGTGAGCGTCGAACCTCCGTCTTCAGGCCGCCCCACCGGACCGCCCTCCGGCCCGCTGTCGGGACCCTCCCAGCCGCCTTCGGGCCCGCCCTCGCAGCCCTCGGGCGGCGGCGGCACCGGCGCGCCGGAGCCGCACCGGCCCTGGTGGAAGTCCGCGCCACGCGTCGCGATCCTCACGACCGCCGTGGTGGCCGCCGTCGTCCTGGCCATCGTCTTCACCGGCTCCGGCGGGGGCTCCGGCAAGACGGCGAGCAAGGGCGAGGTCTTCCTCCAGTCCGCGGCCAAGACCGGCCCCGACCCCTTCACGGAGTCCACCGCGACCGAGAACTCCGCGCCGCCCGTCTCCGCCTCGCCCACCGCCTCCGAACCGGCGAACGCCGTACGCGGTGTCGACGGCGGCGCGCCCGGCCTCTACGGCGGCACCCGGAACGTCTCCAGCTGTGACGTGGAGAAGCAGATCAAGGCACTGAAGGCCGCGCCGGCCAAGAACCAGGCGTTCGCGTCCGTCGTCGGCGTCCAGCCCGCCGGAGTCCCCGCCTATCTGCGCTCGCTCACCCCCGTGCAGCTCCGCATGGACACCCGCGTCACCAACCACGGCTACCGCGACGGCGCCGCCACCAGCTACCAGGCCGTCCTCCAGGCCGGCACCGCCGTCCTCGTCGACAACCACGGCGTGCCCCGCGTGCGCTGCGCCTGCGGCAACCCGCTGTCGCCGCCCGTCGCCCAGCAGACCACCCCGAAGCGCACCGGCGACACCTGGTCGTCGTACCGCCCGCAGAACGTCGTCGTGGTCACCCCCGCACCGCAGATCATCAACATCTTCGTCATCTACGATCCCCACCGCGGCGACTGGTTCGGCCGGCACCACGGGGACACGGGGCGGCACGACCACAAGACCCCGCCGCCGGTGAACCCGGCCAGCCCCTCGGTGACCGTGTCCCCGCCGACGTCCCCGTCCTCCGACTCGCCGTCGCCGTGCGCCTCTTCGCCCTCCGCCAAGCCCGGTAAGCCGGACAGGCCCGGGACGTCCACGAGCCCGTGCCCGCCGTCGTCGAGCGCGCCGTCGTCCCCCTCCTCGCCTTCTTCGAAGTCCCCGGGCTCGGAGTCGCCGTCCTCCCCGTCCGCCGAACCGCTGGTTCCGGACACGCCCTCTACGGAGTCGTCGGCCGCCTCGTCCGCTCCCGAATCCGTCGCCTCGGACACGACCACGAGCTCCGCGTCGGTGTCGGCATCCACCGTCAGCGCGCCGGTTTCGTCGGTGACGAGTTCACCGTCACTCTGATCGGGGGGACTGCCGGGCGTGGGGCTGGGTACGAGCACTGGTACGACAGCGACCGGCAGAGCCGCCTTCGAGAGAGACACGCATGATCGATCACCGGGACGGGGCAGTGATACCGACTCGATTCGACGTGCCCGTGGAACCGCTGCGGCGGGCGGCGCACTACACCGGGGAGCCGGGCTGCATCTCCGCGGCCCGGCACTTCACGCACCAGTTCCTGGAACAGCTCAGAACCGAGTGGTGCGCCACGATCGACGATCGCTCCGAGGGTGAACTGCTGCTGGTGGTCAGCGAGTTGGTCACCAACGCGGACCGGCACAGCAACGGGCCGTACATCCTGGAGCTGGAGGGCACGGACACCTCGGTGACGGTGGCCGTGTGCGACAGCAGCGTGGCCCTGCCCCGGCTCTTCGCCCGGGACCCCGAGCGCATCGGCCGGCACGGCCTGGAGATAGTCCACGCCCTGGCCGCCCGGGTGAGCGTCGAACGGGTGCCGGTCGGCAAGCGGGTGCGTGCCATGATGCACCTGAGCGGCGGGGACTGCTGAGTGCCGTCCCGGTAGGTCAGGCCCCGGTCCGGGTGGCCGTGATCAGCTCGTGGAGGTACCGCTTGGTGACCCGGCCGCCGTGCCGGGTCTCCATCAGCTCGCGGAGGCAGGCCAGGAGGCCCCGGCGCGAGGGTTCGTCCATGGCGATGTGACCCGAGTACGTCAGCAGGACGTCGAGGTACTCGTCGGTCGTGTACGTGATCTCCCGCGCACCGCGCCACACCGTGACGTCCTCGAAGTGCGCGGAGTGCTCGAACTCCCCGGTGTCCGTGGCCGTCTCGTCCTCGGTGGGACTCCGCAGACCGGGCGGGGTGGCCGGGTCCCAGCGTTCGTAGCAGCGCTGCATCCGGTCGAAGAAGTCCTGGGTACCGCCCGCCACATGGTGGGTGGTGACGACCGCGAACGTCCCGCCGGGGCGCAGGGTGCGCGCCGCCTTCGCCACCCGGGTCCGGGGATCGAGCCAGTGGTACGCCGTCGCGATCACCGCGAGGTCGAACGGCTCGTCCGGCGGCCGCCACCGCTCGAAGTCCGCGACCTCCACCTCCACCCGCGGGAACGCGCTCAGATTGCGCCGGGCCACCGCCGCCGTCGAAGGACCCAGTTCCACGGCGGTCAGCCGGCAGCCGAACTCGGCCAGCGGGACGGTGAGTTGACCCGTCCCGGGGGCGATCTCCAGGACCCGGCTGTCCGGGCCGAGGCCGGTCACCCGGGCCAGTTCGTCGACCAGGCGGCGCGGATACCGGGGGCGGGCCCGGTCGTAGCGCTCGGCCGCCCGGTCGAACGTGTCGCGCAGCACCGTTCCGGAACCCTTCGCCTCGGTGATTCCCCCCAGGGCAGAATGCTGATCCCTTTGCCCCCGTGTCCAAGGCTTTTAGTCTGAGCGGGTGAGCAACCAAGCGCCGAACCAAGCCCGCGTGATCCCGCTGCGCCCGCACGAGCCGGCCCCTCACCTGCCGGAGCCGGCCGTTCCCGCGCCCAAGGAACCCCTGTGGCGCGACCTGGTCGGTGACGTCCTACGACGCGAACGCCTCGCTCAGGAGCGCACGTTGAAGGATGTGGCCGACGCCGCCCGGATCTCCATGCCGTATCTCTCGGAGGTGGAGCGGGGCCGCAAGGAGGCCTCCTCGGAGGTCATCGCGGCCGCCGCCCACGCCCTCGGCCTCGACCTCGGCGACCTGCTGTCGCTGGCCCACAGCGAACTCGCCCAGCACCGCTCCAGGCGTCAGGCCAGGGCGAGTTCGCCGTACAACGGGCTGTGCCTGGTGGCCGCCTGACGGATGGTCAGAGGGGGCCGAGGCGTCGGCTGACCACTTCGTCGGCCAGGCCGTACGCCACGGCCTCCTGTGCGGTGAACACCTTGTCGCGGTCCATGTCGGCGCGCAGCGTGGCGATGTCGTGGTGGGTGTGCCGGGACAGCACCTCCTCGACCTGGGCGCGGATCCGCACCATCTCCTTCGCCTGAAGGGCGAGATCGGAGACCACGCCGCGCTGTCCACCGCTGGCCGGCTGGCCGAGCAGCACGCGCGCGTGCTCCAGGACGAACCGCCGTCCGGGGTCGCCGCCGGCCAGCAGCACGGCCGCCGTCGAGGCCGCCTGACCGACGCAGAACGTCGAGATCGGGGCCTGGACGTACGTCATGGTGTCGTAGATCGCCATGAGCGAAGTGAACGAGCCGCCGGGCGAGTTGATGTAGATCGCGAGTTCCCGGTCCGGCGCCGACGACTCCAGATGGAGGAGTTGCGCGATGACGACGTTGGCGACGCCGTCGTCGATGTCGGTACCGAGGAAGATGATCCGCTCGGACAGCAGCCGGCTGAACACGTCGTAGGACCGCTCGCCCTGCGGGGTCCGCTCGACGACGTTCGGAATCGTGTACGTCCCCATGTCAGAGCCCCATCCGTCGCTTGGAAGCGGCCGGGCGCACATCGGCCAGTGAGGCGACGACCCGGTCCACCATGCCGTACTCCTTGGCCTGCTCCGCCGTGAACCAGCGGTCGCGGTCGCCGTCGCGGGAGACGGTCTCCTCGGTCTGGCCGGTGTGCTGGGCGGTGAGGCGTTCGATGGTCCTCTTCGTGTGGTCCAGGTTCTCCGCCTGGATCTCGATGTCGGCGGTGGTGCCGCCGATGCCCGCCGACGGCTGGTGCATCATGACCCGGGCGTGGGGGAGCGCGTAGCGCTTGCCGTGGGTGCCGACGGTCAGCAGGAACTGGCCCATGCTGGCGGCGAAGCCCATCGCCAGCGTCGAGACGTCGTTCGGGATCAGCCGCATCGTGTCGTAGATGGCGAGGCCCGCCGTCACCGAGCCGCCCGGGCTGTTGATGTACAGGCTGATGTCCGTGCGCGGGTCCTCCGCGGACAGGAGCAGCAACTGGGCGCAGACCCGGTTCGCGGAGACCTCGTCGACCTGTGTGCCGAGGAAGACGATCCGCTGCCCGAGCAGTTGGGCGGCGAGGTGGTCGTCGAAGCGGGACGACGGGGTGTCGCCCTCCTCGGCGCGTGGCATGAGGGCCGGCGCGAAACCGGCCGTGAGTGGAGACATGGGCACTCCTTGTCGAGGGTGTCGTGATCTGTCTCCACTGTCGGCCCACAACGCCCCGGCCTGGGGATTTCTAGGCCCTCAGCAGATTCGCCGCGAGCAGAGGGGTCAGTCGACGCCCTTCTCCCGGAGCTCTCGGAGTTCCCGGAAGAAGGCCCGTACGTCCGCTGCCAGCAGGTCCGGTTCCTCCATCGCGGCGAAGTGGCCGCCCCGGTCGAGCTTGGTCCAGCGGACGATGTTCTCGGTGCGCTCGGCCTTGTGGCGGAGCGGGATCTGGATCTCGGCCGGGAAGACGGCGAGCGCGGTGGGGACGGTGGACGGCAGGGTGGGCGCGGCGGCCCGCGCGCCGGTGGCGTGGGCCCGTTCGTAGTAGATGCGGGCGGCCGAACCGGCGGTCCCCGTCAGCCAATACAGCATCACGTTGGTGAGCAGCCGGTCCCGGTCCACCGCCTCCTCGGGCAGCTCCTCCGAGTCCGTCCACTCCCTGAACTTCTCGACGATCCAGGCGAGTTGACCGACCGGCGAGTCCGTGAGGCCGTACGCCAGGGTCTGCGGGCGGGTGGTGTGCAGGACGGCGTATCCGGTGCCCTCGCGCGACCAGGCGGTCCAGCGGCGCCAGGACTCCAGGGCGTCCGCCCGCTCCTCGGGACCGAGCGCGGAGAGTTCCTCGGCGGTGGGCTCGGTGAGGGCCTGTGCGCCCGGCAGCAAGTTGAGGTGGACGCCGATGACTCGGTCGGGGTGGGCGCGGCCCAGCTAGCGGGAGATCGCCGAGCCCCAGTCGCCGCCCTGCGCGCCGAACCGGTCGTAGCCGAGTCGGGTCATCAACTCGGCCCAGGCGTCGGCGATCCGGCCCGCCTCCCAGCCGGTGTCGGCCGGTGGCCCGGACAGTCCGAAGCCGGGGACGCTGGGCACGACCACGTGGAAGGCGTCGGCCGGATCGCCGCCGTGGGCCGCCGGATCGGTCAACAGGCCCACGATGTCGAGGAATTCGACGATCGAGCCCGGCCAGCCGTGGGTGAGGATCAGCGGGGTGGCGTCCGGCTCCGGGGAGCGGATGTGCGCGAAGTGGACGGTCGACCCGTCGATGACGGTCGTGAACTGCGGCCACGCGTTCAGCTCGGCCTCGGCCGCCCGCCAGTCGTACGTGTGCCGCCAGTACCGGACCAGCTCCCGCAGATAGTCGGCCGGCACGCCGTACGCCCAGCCCGTGCCGGACAGCTCGTCGGGCCAGCGGGTGCGGTCGAGGCGGGCGTGCAGATCGTCGAGGTCGGCCTGCGGGATGTCGATGCGGAACGGGTGGACGCTGTCAGCCTGCGGGGACGTCATGGAATCGGAGCCTAGTTCGGGGCGGCGGATCGGCCACCTGGAATATGCGGCCGTACGACCGATGAGTTTCGGGCCGGGCGAGGGTCGATACAGATGACCGTGTTCGATGCCCCCTGGAGCCCATGGAGGAGCTCATGACCACCGACGCACCCACCGACGGATTCACCACGTGCCTCTGGTTCGACGGCCAGGCCGAGGAAGCCGCCCACCTCTACGTGTCGATCTTCAAGAACTCCAGCATCGGCCGCGTCAGCCACTACGGCGAGGGCGCCCCGCAGCCGGCCGGCTCGGTGCTCACCGTCGAGTTCACGGCCTTCGGACAGAAGTTCGTCGCGCTGAACGGCGGCCCGATGTTCAAGTTCACCGAGGCGGTCTCCTTCCAGATCCCGTGCGAGAGCCAGGAGGACATCGACTACTACTGGACCAAGCTCACCGAGGGCGGCGGCGAGCCCGGCCCCTGCGGCTGGCTCAAGGACAAGTACGGCCTGTCCTGGCAGGTCGTCCCCTCCCGGCTGATCGAGATGATCACCGACCCGGATCCGGCGAAGGTCGCCCGGGCGACGGAGTCCTTCATGGCGATGGGCAAGTTCGACCTCGCCGCGCTGGAGAAGGCCTTCGCGGGGGAGTGACGCACGGACCGGGCGGGGCGGCCGGGATCAGCTCTCGCTGCTGAGCAGCAGCGCGTGCAACTCGGCCGCCCGCCGGGCCAGTTGCTCCGCCTGGCCGGCCTCGGCGCGGCTGCGCGGGCGGGGCAGCGTGATGTCGAGGACCGTACGGATCCGGCCGGGCCGGGGCGTGAGGACGATCACCCGGTCGGCGAGCAGGACCGCTTCGTCCACCGAGTGCGTGACGAGGACGACCGTGGACGGATGCTCGCGGTGCGTCCGCTGCAACTCGGCGCACAACTCGTCCCGGGTGAGCGCGTCGAGCGCGGAGAACGGCTCGTCCATCAGCAGGACCCGGGGCCGCCGCACGAGCGAACGGCACAGCGCCACCCGCTGCTGCATCCCGCCGGACAGCTCGTGCGGCAGACGTCCCTGGAAGCCGTCGAGGCCCATCGCCCCGATCAGCCCCAGCGCCCGTTTCCGCGCGCCACTGCTCCGCTCGCCGGAGATCTCCGCAGGCAGCAGCACATTGTCCAGCACCGACCGCCAGGGCAGCAGCGCCGGGCGCTGGAAGAGGACGGCGCAGTCGGGGCGCGGCCCGGTGACGGCACGGCCGCCCATCAGGACCTCGCCCCGCGTCGGCGCCACCAGCCCGGCGATCAGCCGCAGCAGCGTCGACTTCCCGCACCCGGACCGCCCGACGACCGCCACGAACTCACCGTCGGCAGCCTCCAGATCGATCCCGTGAAGCGCTTCGACGGAGCCTCGCCGATGCGTGAACTCCTTGGACACACCCCGTAGTCGGATCACGCGTCGACTCCCGTCGGCCGCCGTGCGCGGAGTACCGAAAATCGCTCTGCTGGATTGTGGCACGCACGCGTACGCTTTTGCGGATCGCGACCCCGGCGATAACGCCCCACCAAGTGCCGCCGTCCCCCCACCCGTTCCCCTTCCGGGGAGGTCGCATGATCCGCTCGTACCCCACAGTGACGGTGTTCTGCGCGGCGACCACACTCTTGGCCGCTGCTGCCTGTGACTCCAACTCCTCGCCCAAGAGCACGAGTTCGGCCAAGGACCACCTCACCTACGTCACCGCGTTCGGCGCGGCGGGACGGGACGCCTTCGCGTGGGTGGCCGAGCAGAAGGGCTATTTCCGGGACGCCGGAATCGACGTGCGGATCGAACTCGGAAAGGCCACCGGTGAGAACCTCAAGGCCCTCGCCTCGGGGAAAGCGCAGTTCACCAGCCTCGACCTGACCGGCGCGACGATTTCCGCGGGCGCCGGGAACTCCACGGCCTATCGCGACTTCCGTGCTGTGCTCGCCGTCCACCAGCGCACCCTTGTCTCCATCATGGCGATGCAGGGCTCGGGCATCACCACCCCGAAGGACCTCAAGGGGAAACGGATCGCGGCCGCCGCCAACTCCGTGAACCAACTGCTCTTCCCCGGCTACGCCAAGCTCGCCGGCATCGACACCGCGAAGATCCGCTGGATCGCCGTCCAGCCCGTCCAGTTGGGCCCGGCACTCGCCAGCGGAAAGGCCGACGCGCTCAGCACCTTCCTGATCGGCCGGCCCACCGTCGAGAAGGCCACCGTGCAGGCCAGGTCGAAGCACGTCGTGGTGTTCCCCTACAGCACCTACCTGCCCGACCTGTACGGCAACGCGACGGTCACCACGGCCTCCGTCGCCGCGAAGAAGCCGGACCTGGTCAAGCGCTTCCGTGCCGCCCTCCTCAAGGCGCTGAAGTACACGATCCAACACCCGGCCGAGGCCGGGAAGTTGCTGCACTCCAAGCACCCGGAGACGGATGCCGCCGCCGCGACCGCGGAGATCAAGCTGATGACGCCGTCCGTGACGGCCGAGGGCGCGGAGAACATCGGGCTGATCACCGAGGAGCGGATGCGGCGCGCCCTCACCAGCCTGCGGAACGCCGGTGTCATCCGGCCCGGACTGACTCCGCAGGATGTCGTCGACTTCGCCGCCATGAAGACGAGTTGACGGACATGGAGCCACCTCCGCTCTCGTACGTCTTCGACAACGACCACCCGGAAGCCGCCGACCGGCACGGCCGACTCCCCGCGATCCTCGACGAGTTCACCGTCTCCCGGCTGTCCTCCCTCGGCGACCTGACCGGCCGACGCTGTCTGGAGACCGGCGCCGGAGGCGGCAGCATCGCCGACTGGCTCGCCCGCGCGACGGGACCGACAGGACGGGTGCTGGCCACCGACGTCAACACCCGTCATCTGCCGCCGAGTCCGCCGTACGACGTGCTGGTGCACGACCTGGAGAACGAACCGGTGCCGGACGGGCCCTGGGACGTGATCCACGCCCGGCTGGTGCTGCTCCATCTGCCCGGACGGGAGACGGTGCTCCGGAGGCTCGCGGCGGCGCTCGCACCCGGTGGCGCACTGGTGCTGGAGGATTTCGAGACGACCTTCCGCAAGCTCGTCCTCGCGGCCCCCACCCCGCAGGCCGCCCAACTGGTCGACCGCTACCACGAGTTGCTCGTCGAACGCGTCCTGCCCGCCCACGGCAACGACCCCACCTGGGCGGGCCGGGTACCCGCCGCCATGCTGGAGGCGGGCCTGACCGACGTGGACACCGTGATCCACTCCCGGTCCTGGCCGGGCGGCACCGCCGGCGCGCTGCTCATCGCCGGGAACATCGCGCAGACGCGGGAGGAGTTCCTGGCGGCGGGCATGACCGAGGCTCAACTCGACGAACTGGACCGCTTGGTCACCGACCCGCGGCTCGTGGTGCGCGGCCACTTCACCTACTCGACCATCGGCCGCAGGCCCCCGGCGTGAGACGCGTCCGGGCGGTGCGGGCCTCCGGCGTGGGACGCGTTCTGTCTGTGCGGGCCGGAAGGGCATGCGTCCCGTCTGCGCGGGGCTCCGGCGTGCGATGCGTCCGGGCGGTGCGGGCTTCTGGCGTGGGACGCGTTCTGTCTGTGCGGGCCGGAAGGGCATGCGTCCCGTCTGCGCGGGGCTCCGGCGTGCGATGCGTCCGGGCGGTGCGGGCTTCTGGCGTGAGATGCGTTCTGTCTGTGCGGGCCCCGGCGTGAGACGCGTCCTGGCGGCGGGACCGCCGCTCCTGGCAGCCGGGTGCGCGCTCGCCGGCTGGTGGCTGATCACCGTCGCCTTCGACATCCGGCCGTTCCTGCTGCCCGCGCCGCCCGATGTCGTCGACGCCTTCGGCCGGCTGCCCGGGTATCTGCTGCGCCAGACCTGGCAGACGTTCACCGAGACGGCCGTCGGCTTCGGCCTCGCGGTGGGCGCGGGACTGGTGACCGCCGTGCTGCTCACCGCGTCCCGGGGCGTGGAGCGCGCGATCATGCCACTGCTGGTCGCCGTGAACGCCGTACCGAAGATCGCGGTGGCGCCGCTCCTCGTGGTCTGGCTCGGCTTCGGGACCGCCCCGAAGGTGTTCATGGTGGCCCTGCTCGCCTGGTTCCCCGTGGTCGTGTCGACGATGGCAGGACTGACCTCGGTCCCGCTGGAACTGACCGAGCTGGCCCACTCCCTCACCGCGACCCGCTGGCAGACCTACCGCAAGCTCCGCATCCCCTGGGCCCTGCCCCAGGTCTTCGTCGGCCTGCGCCTCGGCGTCACCCTGGCCGTCGTCGGCGCGGTCGTCGGCGAGTTCGCGGGCGGCGACCAGGGCCTCGGCTACGTCATCGTGGCCTCCGGCGGCAACGCCGACACACCCCTCGCGTTCGCCGCGATGGCCCTGCTGAGCGCCATGAGCGTGCTGCTCTTCTACGTCGTCGTCCTCGCGGAGCGGGCCCTGCTGCCCTGGGCCCGCGAGACCACCGGCTGAGCCGACCCGCCACCGGCCGAGCGACCGCCCCGGCGCGACCACACGGCCCGTCCCGGCGCCCCCTGCGCGACGCCTCCCGGTAACCAGTGCGTTTCGGACGTTAATTTCCGCCCCCAAAGGGTTGGCGGGAAACCATCCCCTCGTTATCGTTCACGCACTTCACTCAATCGTTCCGCTGAACGAATAGCTGAACGAATAGCGACAAGGACGGTCGGTACATGTCCGACATCCACCACCCGGGCCGTCGGTCGGTGCTCACCGCGGGCCTCGCCTCGGCGGCGGCACTCGGCGGGTCCTGGCTGCTGACCGGCTGTGCCGGGGCGGAGGCCGCCCCCGTCCTGCCGGCCGCCGCCGCGAAGGGCGCCCCCGACCGCGGCGGCACCCTGCGCATCGCCCGGCCGCCCGCCTCCGACGCCGAGACCCTCGACCCGGCCAGCTCGCTGTCCGCCTACGAGTACCTGGGCGCCCTGTACAACCGGCTCGTCCGCATCGGCCCGGACGGCGACCTCGCCCCCGACCTCGCCGAGTCCTGGGAGACCGATGTCAAGGCCCGCACCTGGACCTTCCGCCTCCGCAAGGGCGTCACCTTCCACAACGGCCGCGCCTTCACCTCCGCCGATGCCGCCTACTCCCTGCGCCACATCCTCGACAAGGCGACCGCGTCCCCGCAGGCCGCCGTCCTCGCCCCGCTCATCGACCCGGCGAAGCTGGGCACGCCCGACGCCCACACCCTCGTCGTCCCGCTGAAGAGCCCGAACGCAGAGTTCCCCAGCCTGCTGACCCACTACAACTGCTATGTCATCCCGGACGGCAGCGCGAAGTCCATCGGCCGCACCGGCATCGGCACCGGCCCCTTCAAACTGGAGTCGTTCGCACCGGCGGGCCCCGGCCGCGTCACCGCGTACACGGACCACTGGGCGGGCCGTCCCGTCCTCGACGCGATCGCCTTCTACTCGGTCGCCGACATGTCGGCCCGCTCAAACGCCTTGCTGGCGGGCCAAGTCGACCTGCTCTCCCAGACGAACCTCGACTTCGCGACCGCCCGTGTGGTCGCCGCATCGGACCGCGCGACCATCGCCCGCGTGAAGAACGCCCAGTGGTACGTCCTCCCGATGCTCACCACCGAGAAGCCCTTCACCGACGTCCGCGTCCGCCAGGCGATGAAGCTCGCCTACGACCCCGAGCACGTCGTGAAGGTCGCCCTCCAGGGCGCGGGCACGGCGGGCTGGGACAACCCGGTGCCGCCCAGCGACCCGGCCCACATCTCCGCGCACCCCAAGCACGACCCGGAACAGGCGAAGTACCTGCTCAAGCGGGCGGGCCACGAAGGTCTGGCGATGGACCTCTACACCTCCTCCTACGACCCGCTGTTCACACCGATGGCGCTCGCCTACCAGGACTCGGCCAAACGGGCCGGCATCCGCATCAAGGTCAAGACGGCCTCCGCGGACTCCTACTACACGCAGATCTGGATGAAGAAGCCGTTGATGGCGACCTATTGGTTCACGGGCCGGCCCGTCGACCAGCTCTTCACCCAGATCTTCCGCAGCGGCTCCTCCTACAACGAGACCGCCTGGTCCGACAAGGAGTTCGACGCGGTCCTCGACCGGGCCCGCGCCGAGATCGACGACACCAAGCGGCGCGAACTCTACGGCGAGGCACAGACGTTGGTGATCGAGAAGGGCGGGGCGATGACCCCGATGTTCGCGGACCGGCTCGTCGGCATCTCCCGCAAGGTGCGCGGATACGCCGAGCACGGCTTCGAGTTCGACTACCTGGGCATCGGCCTGAAGGGAGCCTGACCATGCTCTCCTTCATAACCCGCCGTATCGCAGCGGCAGTTGGCACCTTGTTCCTCTCCTCCATCCTTGTCTTCCTCGCCGTCCAGGCCCTGCCCGGCGATGTGGCCACCCAGATCCTCGGCAAGGACGCGACCCCGGACGCGGTGGCCGCCCTGCGGGAGAAACTGAAACTCGACAAGCCCGCCTTGGAGCGGTACTTCGACTGGGTGGGCGGCGCCCTGCACGGCGACTTCGGCACCTCCCTCGTCTCCGGCAAGGCCGTCGGCGGCGAAGTGTCCATGTACCTCGGCAACTCCGCCCTGATCGCGGTCGTCACGGTCCTCTTCGCGGTCACCGGCTCGATCGTCCTCGGCATCCTCGCGGGCCTCTACCGCGACCGCTGGCCCGACCACCTCATCTCCACGGTCAGCCTCGTCGGCATGAGCGTCCCCGAGTTCGTCGTCGCCACCGTCCTCGTCCTGTGCTTCTCGGTCGCCCTCCCGTGGTTCCCCGCGGTCGTCCTCTACGGCCCGGACGCCACCGTCGGTCAACTCCTGCCCGCCGTCTGGCTTCCCGCCCTAGCGCTCGCCGTGGTGATGGCCGCGTACATCGTCCGCATGGCCCGCACCTCGGTCATCGACGTGATGGCCACCGAGTACGTCACCACCGCCCGCCTCAAGGGCCTCTCCACCTGGCGGGTCGTCACCCGACACGCCCTGCCGAGCGCCCTGTTGCCCACCCTGCACGTCATCGCGCTCAACGTGGCCTGGCTGGTCGGCGGAGTCGCCGTCGTGGAGAACGTCTTCAACTACCCGGGCATCGGCAAGCTGACGCTCTCCTCCGTGCAGAACCGCGACCTGCCCACCATCCAGGCCATCGCCCTGATCAGCGCGGTCGTCTACGTCGTCTGCAACCTCGCCGCAGACCTGGCCACCATGGCCCTCAACCCCAGGCTCCGCACCCGAGGGAGGACCCGATGACCACGCTCGACACCGTCCCGCCGACTGCCGTACGAGGCGCCCGCACCGTCCGTGCCTGGCGCACCGTGAGCAGCTCCCGCACCGCGCTCATCGGCCTCGCGATCGTCGCCGTCCACGTCCTGATCGCCCTGCTCGCGCCCCTCCTCACCTCCTACGACCCCATCGCCAACGACGCCAACCACGCACTCCTCGGCCCGAGTTGGTCGCACTGGGCCGGCACCGACCAGTACGGCCGCGACGTCCTCGCCCGCGTCCTCTACGGCGGCCGGTACGCCCTCGGCGTCTCCGTCGCCGCCACCCTGCTGACCGTCGCCCTCGGCACGGTCATCGGCTGCGCCGCCGCACTGCGCGGGGGCTGGTTCGACGACGTACTGGGCCGCGTCCTGGACGCGATCCTGTCCATCCCCTCGGTCCTGGCCCTGCTCGTCGTGGTTACCGCCCTCGGCACCGGCCCGGTGGTCATCGTCCTGGCCGTCGCGATCACCTACGTCCCGCAGGTCGTTCGCGTCGTGCGCGGCGCCGCCCTCGCGGTCGTCCCCGCCGACTATGTGACCGCGGCCCGCGCCCGCGGGGAGAGCACCTGGTCGATCCTGCGCCGGGAGATCCTGCCGAACATCACGGACGTGGTGTGCGTGGAGTTCGCGATGCGCGCCTCCTGGGTCGTGCTGCTGATCTCCTCGCTGTCCTTCCTCGGCTTCGGCGCCGATCCGCCGACTCCGGACTGGGGTCTGATGGTCGCCGAGAACCGCACCGCCATCACCGTCGTCCCGATGGCGAGCCTCGCTCCCATCATCGCCCTGGCCACCCTCGTGGTCGGGCTCAACCTCGCGGCCGACGGCCTGTCCAAGGCGTGGGGCGTCGACCGGATCAGGGAGGGCTCCTGATGGCCTCGATCGTTTCCGTCAACTCCCTTTCCGTGGCCTACCGTTCGGGCGGCCAGGACGTACCTGTCGTGCACGAGGTGTCGCTGGACGTCGCCGAGGGACAGACCCACGCGCTCGTCGGTGAGTCCGGCAGTGGCAAGTCCACTGTCGCCGCGACCCTCCTCGGGCATCTGCGCCACGGTTCCCGGATCACCGGGGGCTCGGTCCAGGTGTCCGGCGCCGACGTCTTCGCCCTGCCCGCACGGGAGTTGCGACGACTGCGCGGCGGCACGGTCGCGATGGTCGGCCAGAACGCCGGCCACGCCCTCACCCCCTCCATGCGCATCGGACGCCAGATCGCCGAGGCCGGCGGTGAGGTCCCCGTCGTGGAACTCCTCGAACAGGTCCGGCTGCCGAACCCCGCCGACCTGGCCCGGCGCTATCCGCACGAACTCTCCGGCGGCCAGCAGCAGCGCGTCGCCATCGCCATGGCCATCGCGGCCCGCCCCAAGGTCCTGGTCCTCGACGAACCGACGACCGGCCTGGACGTCATCACCCAGCGCAGCGTCCTCGACCTGATCGCCGCCCTGAGCGACGAACTCGGCCTGGCCGCCGTGCTGGTGAGCCACGACCTCGGGGTCGTCGCGCACATGGCCGACGAGGTGACCGTCCTGCGCTCGGGCCAGGTGGTGGAATCGGCGCCCACCCGGCAGTTGTTCGCCCGGCCCCAAGACCCGTACACGAAGCGCCTGTTGGCGAGCGTGCCGCGCCTCGACGACGCCGGGCTCGCGGTCGTCGGCGAGGCGGGGGAGCGGGAGGTCAGGCCCAGGGCCGAGATATCCGACGACGCGCCCGTCGCCGTCTCCGCGCAGGACATCACCATCGACTACGGCAAGACCCGTGCAGTGCACGGCGTCTCCTTCGACGTCCGGCGCGGCGAAGTCCTCGCCCTCGTCGGCGAGTCGGGCAGCGGCAAGTCCACCCTCGCGTGGAGCCTGGCCGGACTGCGCACCCCGTCCGGCGGCACGATGCGCCATGCGGACGGCGACCTGGCCCGCCCGGCGCAGCAGCGACCGCTGTCCCTGCGCCGCCGGGTACAGCTCGTCTTCCAGAACGCCGACACCTCGCTCAACCCCCGCCGCTCCGTGGGCGACGCGGTCCGCCACCCGCTGCGCTTCTTCGGCACGGTGCCCGACCGTACGGAGGCGGCCGAGCGAGCCCGACAGCTCATCGCCGACGTACGCCTCGACCCGGCTCTCGCCGACCGCCTCCCGGCACAGCTCTCCGGCGGTCAGCGCCAACGCATCGGTATCGCAAGGGCGTTGGCGGGCGAGCCGGACGTCCTGATCGCCGACGAGATCACCACCGCTCTGGATGTGTCGGTCCAGGCGGACGTACTCCGCCTCCTCGACGACCTCCGGCGCGAACGCGACCTGGCCTGCCTGTTCATCAGCCACGACCTGGCCGTCGTACGGGGCATCGCGGACCGAGTTGTCGTACTGCGCCACGGAGTCGTCGTCGAAGAGGGCCCGACGGAGGCCGTGTTCGCCGACCCCCGGCACCCCTACACCCGCCAACTGATGGCAGCCGCCCTCGAACCCGACCCCGACGCGCGGCCCTACGTCGACGACACCGCCGACTGGGCCGACGCGGCGGACGGGGACGACATCTGGACCGACCAGGGAGACGACGGCCACCGTGTCCGGCGCTGGCGTCCCCTCAACGCCCCCGTGGCCGAAGGAATTCTGTGAAGTACCGCGAACAGTTCGACCGCCAGGTCGTCCGCGAGGACGTCTGGATCCCCACCCGGGACGGAAGGACCCGGTTGCACGCCCGCGTCTGGCGGCCGGTCGACGCCGAGTCGGACCCCGTGCCCGCGCTGCTCGAATATCTCCCGTACCGCAAGAGCGACTGGACCGCGCCCCGCGACGCCCAGCGTCACCCCTGGTATGCCGGACACGGCTATGCCTCGGTGCGCGTCGACATCCGGGGCCACGGCGACAGCGAGGGGCTGCCCGGCGACGAGTACGACGCGACGGAACTCGCGGACGGGGTCGACGTCGTCAACTGGCTTGCCTCGCAAGCCTGGTGCACCGGCAGGGTCGGCATGTTCGGCATCTCCTGGGGTGGCTTCAACGCGCTCCAGATCGCCGCCCTCGCCCCCGAACCGCTGAAGGCGATCGTCACCGTCTGCTCGACCGACGACCGCTACGACAACGACGTCCACTACACGGGCGGCGCCGTCCTCGGCATCGACATGCTCGCCTGGGCCGGCACCATGCTCGCCTTCGCCTCCCGCCCGCCGGACCCGGCGAGCGTCGGCGCGGACCGCTGGCTGCCGATGTGGCGCGAACGCCTCGACGCCCTCGAACCCTTCCTGCACACCTGGCTCGCACACCAGCAGCGCGACGACTACTGGAAGCACGGCAGTGTCTGCGAGGACTACACCGCGATCGACGCGGCCGTCCTCGCGGTCGGCGGCTGGAACGACCCGTACCGGGACGCCGTGTTGCGGCTCGTCGAGCATCTGCCCGAGGATCGCGTCCGGGGGATCGTCGGCCCGTGGTCGCACCAGTACCCCGACCGGGGACTGCCGCCCGGACCGGCGATCGGCTTCCTCCAGGAGACCCTGCGCTGGTGGGACCAGCACCTCAAGGGCATCGACACGGGAGCGATGGAGGAGCCCCTGCTCCGGGCCTGGATCACCGACCCGGTCCCGCCGGCGACGTCGTACGACGTGCTGCCCGGTCGTTGGGTGGGGGACACCAAGTGGCCCAGCCAGAAGGTCAGTTGGGACTCACGGCCTCTCGGCGCGAGTGGGGAGCCCGTTCTCGTGCGGTCCCCGCAGCACACCGGCCTCGACGCCGGGCGGTTCTTTCCCTTCGGCAACGCGAGTGATCTGCCGCCGGACCAACGGGAGGAGGACGGCCGCTCGGTGTGCTTCGACTCCGAACCGCTCACCGAACGCGTCGAGATCCTCGGCCGCCCGCGCGTCCGGCTCCGCCTCGACAGCGCCACCCCGCGCGCCCATGTCATCGCCCGGCTGTGCGACGTCGCCCCGGACGGCTCGTCCACACTCGTCACGCGGGGCGTGCTCAACCTGCTGAGCCGGCACGGCCGCGACCGGGCCGTCGAGTGGACACCGGGGACGTACGAGGACGTCGAGTTCGAGCTGACCGGCATCGGCTACGCGATCCCGCCCGGCCACCGCATCCGGCTCGCCGTCTCCGACACCTACTGGCCGTGGGTCTGGCCGCACGGCGAGCGCGGCGGGTTGCGGGTCGTCCCGGCCGAGAGCGCCGTACAACTGCCCCTGCGCGAAGGCGGATCGGAGCCGTCGATCCGCTTCGAGGAGCCCGAACAGGCGATTCCGCTCGACGTGTCCTACGACCGGCCCGCCGAGCCGACGCCCGAGCGGCTCGTCACGCACGATGTCGCCGAGGGGGAGTGGACCCTGGAGGTCGACCCCAACTACGGGGGCTCTCGGGCCTATCCGGACGGGCTGCGCTACGAGGAGAGCGCGCGGGAGACGTACCGCATCCGCAGTGACGATCCGCTGTCGGCGCACGCCGTGTCGGAGTGGCGGATCCGGTTGCGGCGCGGGGACGACTACGACGCTGAGATCATGGCGCGGACGGAGCTGCGCGCCACGGGCGCGGACTTCGTCATGGACAGTCGCGTCGAAGCACGGGCGAACGGAGAGACAGTGGCCAAGCGCGCATGGCACCGCACCACCCCGAGGACGTCGGGATGACGGCCGCCAAGCAGCCCCAGTCGGCCGCGAAGTCCCCCCGCCGTGCCGTCGCCGCGGCCGACCGCACCCGGCAGCCCACCGAGGTGCGCCGGCGGCTGATCGTCGAGGCGGCCGTCCCGTTGATAGCGGAACGCGGCTACGCCTCGGTCGGCGTGCGGGACGTGGCCGCCGCGGCCGGGGTCTCCGTCGGTACCGTCACGTACCACTTCGGCAGTGTGCAGGAGATCCTCTCCGAGGCGATGGTGCTCCATATCGAGCGCTACTACGCCGAGTTGAGCGAGGCCGCCGAGCAGGCGACCAGCGGGGCCGAGGCGCTGCGGCTGCTCGTGGACGCGCTGTTCACCGAGGACACCGACCGGCACTGGCGGATGTGGTTCGACTACTGGAACGCGGGCGAGCAGGGCACGGACGAGGCCTTCAGCGGTGGCCAGGCCCGCCGGTACGAGAGTTGGCACCAGCAGATCCGCGCCCTGGCCGAACGGGGCGTCGCCGACGGGGAGTTCGGCTCCGACGACCTCGACGGCTTCACCGTCCGCTTCGCCGCCCTGGCCGACGGTCTCGCCCTGCAACGGCTGCGCCAGGCACCGCCGTTGAGCACGCAGGACGCGCGTCGGCACCTCAACCGGCTCATCGAGACGGAGTTGGGGCCCGGGCGCCGATCACCCGAGTGATCTCCCTCGCGATCCGCAGAATGCCGGGGGAGGGGACCGGGCACGGCCTGGGCGTCGAGGTCGTCGGCGCCAGGCAGAAGTGCAGATAGTCCGTGTCGAGGTGCAGGGCCGTGCGGCCGCCGGCCGGCTGGGTGCAGTAGTCCGGGTGGGCGCGTTCGTAGGCGGTGCAGGGGAGGTACTGGGCCCAGGTGTAGCGGGCTCCGGCCGGGCTCACGGTCCGGCCGGCGTCGGCGACGAGGTCGCCCGCCGACCTGGCCTGCGAGGCGTAGAGCGCGTTCACGGCCCTGACCCGCTCCGGGGTGATCGGGTCGGGGCCCTGCAACACCCAGACGATCGTGGGCCGTTGGGCACCCCCGGCGCTCGCGATCTGCGCGGTCAGCTTCCTGAGGTCGGCCGCGTACCGGGCGAAGTACGTCTCCCGCTCGGCGCCGTAGGTGATCCCGTCCATGCAGGGCGTGTAGCCCCAGGCGTTGCCCCAGAACTGGAGCACCACGAAGTCCGGACGCAGCGCACGCACCAGGTCGGCGGCCTTGTCCCCGTCCGGGACCAGCGAACCCTTCTTGGTGCCCTCCAGGTAGTCGCACGGCGTGGTCCCCGAGTAGGGGGCGCTCGTGTACGTCGCGTCCAGCGTCCCGCGGAGTTCCCGCCCGAGCACGTTCTGGGCCTCCATGGCGAGGGAGTCCCCGAGATACAGCACACGGGGCGCCGACCGCACCACCGGCGCCCGTCGTGGTGCGGCGGTGGACACGGAGACGGAGACGGAGGGGGCGGGCGGCGCGGCCTGGGGCCCGGACACCGGATCCGTGCACGCGCCGAGCAGCACTCCGGCCAGCGCCACACCCACGATCCATGGCTTCCGCATACGGCAACTCCCGCCCCGGGCACCGGAAAACAGCCCCTCAGGCAAGCACAGCCGGGCGGCGGGAGGAAGACGCCCGACTGCGCTGCGGTGAGCGGTGGGACTCAGACGCGGTCGGCCGCGATCAGCAGATACTGGAAGCTGCCGTTGCGGTAGGCGGTCAGGAAGGTGTCCTCGATGCCCGTGACCAGATGGTCGGCCTGTTGGCGCAGTGCCCAGTAGGGGACGGTGTCCGCGGTGAGGTCCTGGACGTGCACGGGGACCAGCCGGTTGCGGGCCATCGCCCGGAAGTACTCCGACCTGGGGTGGATGTCGCAGATGTAGTGGGCGTTGATGAGGGACACCTCGCGCGAGGCCCGGCCGTAGGTGTCGTTGTAGCAGCCGGTGATCACCACATAGCGACCGCCGCGGCGCAGCAGTCGCGCGTGCTCGGCGAAGAGCAGGTCCAACTCCACATACATGGTGGACTCGTTGTTCCACGACGCGGCGAACGCGCCCGTCGGGAAGCCCGTGTCGAGCATGTTGCGGTGGTGGTAGCGCACCTTGTCGTCGATGCACCGCCTGCGCGCCTGGGTGTTGGCGAACTCGGCCTGCTTGGCGGAGATCGTGACCCCGTCGGCCCGGCAGCCGTAGCGCAGATGTGCGACCACGCTGCCGCCGCCGCGTCCGCAGCCGGCGTCGAACACCCGGTCCGCGGGGGAGAGTTGACCGAGGTGGGAGGCGAGGAGTTCGGCCTGGGCGTGTTCCAGGCGGTGCAGTTCGGCGGTGAGCCGCTCCCGGCGCCGGACGGGGTCGGGCTCATCCAGCACGGACTCGTCGGCCCCGCCGATTCCGTAGTGGTGGTGGTACAGGTCGTCGAGCTGTCCGAGGTCGAGGTTGACCGGGTTCTCTTCGGCGTTCCAGTAGTCCGCGACACGGTTCTGGTACGTGGACTGGGTCGGCACCGGTGCTGCTGTGGTGCCGGCGTCGGTGGTGGTCAACGGTGACTCCTAGCGTGGTACGTCTGACAGGGCGTCAGGGACCGGACTCTTACCAGTAGTTGGGCAGGTGGTAGCGGTGGGAGTTGGTCGCGTGCCACTCGTGGTTGCCGGCCACCCAGGCGGCGAGACCCCGGGTGTAGCGCTCGACGAGGGGTGAGGCGGCGGACAGCGCCGCGGACTCCTCCTCGAAGGCGTCCATGATCCGGTTGTGGATCTCGACGGACCTCAGATAGGCCGCCTTCAGCCCGCGCCGGTCCTCGGCGGCGACGACCTGCGGCAGGTTGAGGTGGTCGGGGTCGGAGAGTTCCTTGGTGAAGGAGTAGAGGTCGTTGACGATCGTGGTGGCGTTGCAGGCCAGGGCCGTGACCCGCTGGATCTCGGGCCGGGCGTAGACCTGCTCGGGCAGTTCGTAGCCGTCGACCGCGTCCACGATCGACAGACAGGGCCGGAAGTTGTTGAACTGCCGCATCACCAGGTACTCCCAGACACGCGGCTTGTAGCGGATCTCGGCCCAGGCGGCCTCGGCCAGGTACCCGAGGTGGAGCCGGGCGATGTCGTGCACGAACCGGTCGGTCTGGCTGGGGGTGGCGAGGAGGGCGTAGTCCCGCAGTGCGAAGTGGTACGAGCGCAGCGGTCCGTCCGCCCGCACCCCGTGCCGCCACTCCTCCTCGAACTCGGGGGCGGAGTGGAAGGGGTCGAGCGCCGACTGGCCGAGAATCAGCCGTCCGCCGAGCCCGCTGTGCGAGCCGCCCCTGCCCTCGTCCTCCTCGCAGTAGCAGGAGTCGACGATGTTCTCGGCGAGCAGCAGCTTGCCGGCGGCGGTCAGCCGTTCCAGGTCGAGCGCCCCCGGATGCTGGAGCACCACGGCCCGGCCGAACTGGAACCCGGCGAAGTCCCCGTCCCACGCGGCCGGGAACAGATCGAGCTCGCGGGCCCAGGCCTCCAGCCTGCGGTCGATCTCCGCGGCCTTCTCGGGGTCGGCGGGCGCCGCGGGCCGGTAGGTGAGGCCGGGGATCGCCCCGGTGCGCCGGGCCCGCACGGTGCTCGCCAGGTTCGGCGGGCCCGGCAGCGGAGGGAAGGCCGTGGTGGGTGTGGTCATGAAGTTCTCCGGGCCGTCGGTCGGGCCGTCGTCCGAGCCGCTGTCCGGGCCGTCATCCGGCGGTCCGGCCGATCTGGACGTTCTCGAGGATCCCCGCCGCGTCGGGGACCAGGATGGCCATCGAGTAGTACGCGGTGACGAGGTAGCGGATGATCGCGGCGGAGTCGATGCCCATGAAGCGCACGTTCAGTCCGGGTTGGAACTCCTCCGGGATACCTGTCTGGAACAGCCCGACGACACCCTGGTCGGCCTCGCCGGTGCGCAGCGCGATGATGCTGCTGGTGTGCTGCGGGGTGATCGGGATCTTGCCGCACGGGAAGAACGGGACGCCGCGCCAGGCGGGGATCTCGTGCCCTTCCACGGTCACCGTACCGGGCACCAGACCGCGCTTGTTGCACTGCCGGAAGAAGGCCGCGATCGCCTTCGGGTGGGCGAGGAAGAGCCGTGTCCTGCGCCGCATGGCGAGCAGTTCGTCGAGGTCGTCGGGGGTCGGCGGGCCGGTGAAGGTGCTGATGCGCTGGGTGTAGTCGACGCTGTGCAGCAGCCCGAACTCCCGGTTGTTGACCAGCTCCCACTCCTGGCGCTCGCGGATCTCCTCGACCGTGAGCCGCAGTTGCTGCTGGGTCTGGTCCATCGGGTCGTTGTAGAGGTCGGCGACCCTGGTGTGCACCCGCAGCACGGTCTGCGTGAGCGACAACTCGTACTCGCGCGGGGCGAGTTCGTAGTCGACGAAGCCGCCGGGCAGGGTCGGCTCGCCCACATGGCCGGCTTGCACCGGGACGTCGGCCTCGCCCTTCCGGTTCATCGGCAGCCGCTGCCGCGCCGCGTACGCCTCCAGATGGGCGGCCAACGACGGTGCCCGCGCGGTGAGTTCGGTCACCACCTCCCAGGGCAGCACGAGCAGGACGCCCGCGGTCTCGGCGCGCACGGAACTCAGCCACAGCGGGTCGGACTGCCCGAGCGCCTCGTCCCCCATCTGGTCGCCGTCGGTGACGACTCCGAGGATCTCCTCCTCGTCGTACGGGCCGGCGGTGTAGCGGGTGAAGCGGCCGTGGGCGACCAGGTAGTTCTCGGTGACGGGCTGGCCGGCCTCGAACAGGACCTGGCCGGCCCGCACCTCCCGGACCCGGAACCGGCCCGCGATCTCCTTCAGGACCTCCGTGTCGGAGTACCCGCGCAGCACGGGCAGTTCGGTGAGGGTCTCGGGGATGACCTTGATGTCGTCGGCGCCGTTCTGCTCGAACCGCACCCGGCCGCGGCCGACGCTGAGCTGGAGCCGCCGGTTGACCCGGTAGGCACCGCCCTTCACGTCCACCCAGGGCAGCATCTTCAGCAGCCATCGTGAGGTGATGGCCTGCATCTGCGGTTCGGACTTGGTGGTGGTGGCGAGTTGGCGTGCCGCCAGGGTGCTGAGACTGGTGAGCTGTCCGTCGCCGGGTGTCGCGGGTTCGGGCTCGTCGGTGGCGGATCCGTGGGCGCTTTCCGGAGTGGACACTTTCCCTCCCGGGAGGTGAACAGGGGTGAGCGCTTCGTCGGTTTACAAGCCAAACAGTCCTGCCCAGGACCGGTAACCGCGCGAAGGGGGCGACTTCACGCCTGGGAGGCGGTAAACCCGGCGATCGAGGCGGGGGCCGCGAGGACTCGTCCCCGCACCCCGGCGCACGGGGCGCGAACACGACTCCCCTGCGTGAGATCCCGCGCGCTCCGGCGTTCGCCGCGCGTCCCGCTCCCCAGGTGACTAGCGTGAGAATCCAGGACAACCCGACCCAGACACCCCGACGTACCGGAGAGGGCCGCAGCCATGGCCGTACAACCTGAGGGAACGCCCTGTTGGGCCGACGCGATGTTCAGCGACGTCGAGGGAGCGAAGAGTTTCTACGGCGACGTCCTCGGCTGGACCTTCGGCGACGCGTCGTCGGAGTACGGCAACTACACGCAGGCCTACGTCGACGGAAAGGCCGTGGCCGCTGTCGTACCGCCGATGCCGGGCCAGGAGGGGCAGTCGCAGTGGTGCCTGTATCTCGCGTCACCGGACGCGACGGCCACCGCGGCGAAGATCCGCGAGAACGGCGGGCAGGTGCTGATGGAGCCGATGCAGGTCGGCGACTTCGGCACGATGTGCCTGGCGAGTGAGCCCAGCGGTGCGGTCTTCGGCGTGTGGCAGGGCGGCACGCACGAGGGCTTCGAGGCCGCGGGCGTGTCCGGCGCCTACGCCTGGGCCGAGGTCTTCACCCGGGAGCCCGCGAAGGCGGACGGGTTCTTTCCCGCGGTCTTCCCGTACTCGGCACGGCAGGTGGACGACACCACCTTCGACTTCCGCGTCTACAACCTCGGTGAGAACACGGTCCTGGGCCGGATGCAGATGGGCGACGAGTTCCCGCCCGAGGTGCCGTCGTACGTCAACGTGTACTTCTCCGTGGACAACTGCGACGACGCCGTCGCCAAGGCCACCAAGCTCGGCGGCATCCTCCGTTTCGGCCCCATGGACAGCCCCTTCGGGCGGTTCGCGGCCCTGAGCGACCCGCAGGGCGCCTCGTTCTCGGTGATCGACATGACCACGACCCAGGGAGAGATGCCGGAGATGACCGACGTCTGACCCGGTACGTCGTGCGTCACCGGCCGTCGGCCGCCCACCAGGCGGGGGCGCAGGCCACGGCCGCGTCGACCATGTCGTCCTTCGTGACGGACGGGTCGTTCAGCCATGCCCTGATGGCTCCCGCGAAACCGTGTGCCATGAACTGGGCGATCATCCGACGGTTGGCCTCGGGCAGCCCCGGGTGGTCGCCCTCGGCCATGAAGGTCAGGGCGTACTCGCTGAAGTGGCGCACGAGCGCGTCGTAGACACCACTGTCGGCCGGGTCGGCGAGGGCGTGCCGGTAGATCGCCAGATACCGCTCGACGTGGTCGCCGACCTCCGCCGTGGACATGCGCAGGAGTTCGTGGGCCGAGTGTCCGCCCCGCGCACGGAGCGCAACCTCCTGTCGGTGGCCGCGCTCGAGGTCGTCGGAGAGGACCTGGATGAGCAGGTCCAGCGGGGAGCTGTAGCGGTTGTAGAACGTGGCGCGGGTGACCCCGGCGCGGTCGGCCAGCTCGCCGATCGTGATCTGTGAGACGGGCCGCCGACCGGCCAGATCGACGATGGCCTCCTCGAAGGCACGGGTCGTGCGGGTGATGCGTGGATCGATCCGCTGGTTCAGCGCTCCGCCCTCCAGGGGTGCGTGTCGCACTCTGTCATCGCGTTGCACTCTGCCACGGGGAGTGAAGTTATACACATGTCAAATAGTGCGGCGAAAGGAACGGCCATGGCCTCGCACACCGAGATCTCCCCCCGGGAAGCCGCCGACCGACTGGCCATCCGCGAGCTGATCGACGCCTACGCACACTGCGCGGACCGACGGGACGCCAAGGGGCAGATGGGCCTGTTCACCGAGGACACGCGGTTCCTGGTCTTCATGGACGCCACGGCCGCCGAGCCGACGCAGACCCTGCACGGGCGCGGGTCCCTGGCCCCGGTGTTCGACAACCTCAACACCTACCGGGCCACCACCCACTTCAACGGCCAGAGCACCATCACCCTGGACGGCGACCGCGCGACGGGCGAGAGCTACTGCCTGGCCCATCACATCGGGGCCGACGAGTCCGGGCGGCGCACGCTGATGATCGCCTCGATCCGCTACCTCGACGAGTTCAGCAAGCAGGACGGCGACTGGTACTTCGCCGAGCGCCGGCTGATGGTCGACTGGACCGAGACACGGCCCTCGGCGCCCTGACGCCGGCGCGGGGTTCAGGTGGCCGGTTCCTCGTAGTGGGACACGCGGTTGGCCACGGCGACTCCCCAGGGAATGCCGAAGAGCAGGACGAGCGCCAGGCCGAGGACGAGCGGAGCCGGGCGCAGTGCGCCGACCGCCACGCACAGGAAGGCCATGGCGGCGCAGGTGCGGGCCAGGGGCGGATAGAGCCCGAGCTTCTCGTCCCAGTGGCGCAGGGTCGCCGCGAGCGCCATCGTCGCGCAGAGCACCACGGCCGCGCCCCCGCAGAGCACCCAGGCCGTGGCGGCGGGCGTCCGGCCGTCGTGGGCGTGCTCGACGAGGCCGACCATCGCGGCGCCCATGGCGGCCACCGCGGCCGTGATCGGCAGATGCACCACCATCCAGGTCAGGGCGCTCGCCCGCGTGGCCCGCGGCAGCCGGTGCCCCGCGAAGTCGAAGTACGTCCACCACGCGCCGAATCCGACGACCCCGGCGACCAGCCCGACCGCCGGCGTGAGCGCGTTCGTCGGCTCGTGGGCCAGCCCGTCGACCACCCCGGTCACGTTCTCGCCCAGCACGATGATGATGAACAGCCCGAACCGCTCGGTGAGCGCGTCGGTCACGCTGAGCGCGACCACCCGTTCCGGAATCGCCCTCCCGATGACGAACACGAACCCCGCCAGATATACGACGGCCAGCACGCCCCACGTCAGCACGCGGGCGTCCGCGGGCAGCGCGGCGCTCGCCGCCAGCACGACCGCGCAGGCCGCCGTTCCCGTCACGTACAGCATGCTGGGGCGCCGGAACTCGGGCGTGTCACTGCGCGAGGCGAGCAGCCACAACAGCGCCAGGACCGCGAACAGCACACCCGCGTCCACGGCGAACGCGACACCGCGCGCGTCGCCCGCCTCGGGGACGAACGCGCCCAGCGGGACGAGCACCAGGATCTGCAGCAGGAACATGCTCCGGCCGTGCGCGTCCTCGTGCCCGTGCAGTTCGTGGTGCAGGCTGCCGTTGAGCCAGGCGATCCACACCAGCGCGAACACCGCGGCGAACAGGCCCAGTCCGTGCCGGTCCAGCTCCCCGGACAGATGGTGGGCGGCCTGCGCGACCAGCACGACCACGACCAGGTCGTAGAAGAGCTGCAGCGGGCCGACCACCCGCTCGCGCGGCTGCTCGCCGTGGGGGCGCGGCGGCCGCCACAAGTGGCGGCGCACCCGGGCCCATTGCTCCTGTCGCGAGGTCATGCGCGCAGCGTAGAGGGGGCACGGGCGCAGGGGCCGTCGCCCAGCCGCGCGTGTCCGTGGGGCGGCCGGCGGGGACCTCGGCGGTACGGGGCGGCGCGGACCCGGGGGCGCGGCCATGGCATGATCGGGCGCATGCGTGAACGTGTGGTGGCCGCGTGCGACGGGGCTTCGAAAGGGAATCCCGGGCCGGCCGCCTGGGCGTGGGTCGTGTCGGACGACGCGGAGAGCCCGGCCCGCTGGGAGGCGGGGCCGCTCGGCAAGGCCACCAACAACGTCGCCGAACTCACCGCGCTGGAGCGCCTGTTGACGGCGACCGCACCGGACGTGCCGCTGGAGATCCGGATGGACTCGCAGTACGCCATGAAGGCGGTCACCACCTGGCTGCCGGGCTGGAAGCGCAACGGCTGGAAGACCTCCGGCGGCAAGCCGGTCGCCAATCAGGAGCTGGTCGTCCGTATCGACGAACTGCTCAACGGCCGTTCCGTGGAGTTCCGTTACGTCCCCGCCCACCAGGTCGACGGCGACCCGCTGAACGACTTCGCCGACCGCGCGGCCAGCCAGGCGGCCATCGTCCAGGAGCCCGCGGGCAGCGACCTCGGCTCCCCGCGGGCTCCTGGACGATGGCCGCCTGGCTGGCCGCGCGGTCGGCGAAGTCGTTCAGCGGGTGGCCGTCGACCTGGTGGGCGGGGACGTAAC
>NZ_JAENRY010000119.1 GCF_016612545.1 Streptomyces sp. MBT65
GACGAGGAAGTTGTAGCCGATGTCGTCCCAGTCCCGGACGCCGGTCTGGCCGGCGTAGAGGTAGCGGATGATGCGGGGCGCGTCCGCGCAGTCGTAGCCGTTGGGCGAGTCGGTGTGGTGGATGAAGACGGCGACGACCTTGTCGTCGTAGCGCGGCGGCGGCTGCGCGTGCCGCGAGAGGGCGTCGAGCCAGGCCGAACGCGGGACGATCCGCGGCCGGGGCGCGGTGTGCTGGAGGGCGACCGGGCGGGCCGCGACCGGGGTGTGCTCGGCGGCCGTGGCCTTGCGTCCGATGCCGTTCGCGCACAGGGCGAGCACCAGGACGGCGGCGAGACCGGGGAGGCAGGCCAGCAGTACGAGCGCGGAACGGGGTATTCGTACCCGCTGCCGCCGTCCTCGTGCACCCGGCGTTCTTCTCTGGACACGCATGGTCACACTCTCGGCCGGATTCGCCCCGCCCGCGATGTGTGCTGTGCCACCCGGTGGAACCATCGTCCTGGTCCGGCACGTTTCTGGGGGTACACGCATGCGTGGTGGATTCCCGGTGGTCACGCGCGCGTGACTGATCAGTGGGCCCGTTCCTCGCGTACTAAGGGTTCCGAGAGAAAGGCGGCTCCGTGGACCTGCTCGACCTGCTGTTGTTGCTGGTGATCCTCGCCTACGCGGCGTCGGGGTACCGGCGTGGCCTCGTCGCCGGATGTGTGTCGCTCGCCGGGTTCGTGGGCGGCGCGGTCGTCGGTGTGTGGGTGCTCCCGTGGGTGATGGACCTGGTGACCCCGGGGACGACGACGGCCACGGTGACCGCCGTGCTCACCGTGCTGACCCCGGCGGTGGTCGGGCACGAACTGGCGGGGCGGCTCGCGCTGAAGCTGCGCAGGGAGCTGGACCAGGGTCCGCTGCGGGTGGCCGACGGGATCGGCGGGGCCGCGGCGAACTCGGTGGCGGTGATGATCGTGGCGTGGGTGGCCGCGAGCGTGCTCGGCGCGTCCTCGTCCGCGACGGTGACGACGGCGATCCAGGACTCGACGCTGCTCGGCAGCGTCCAGAAGCTGATGCCGGACACCACACCGACGTGGTTCTCGCGGGCCACCTCCGCGCTCACCGAAGCGGGCTTCCCGCAGGTCTTCAACCCGTTCGAGAACGAGTCGACGGCCGAGGTCGCCAAGCCCACCGGCGACAGCGTCACGGCCGCCGCGACGAACGCGTCCAAGCGGAGCACGGTCAAGATCGAGGGCTCCTCGGGCACCCAGGGCCGCGAGGGCAGCGGCTTCGTGTACGCGCCGCAGCACGTGATGACCAACGCGCACGTGGTGGCCGGCATCGACGACCCGACCGTCCGTATCGGCGGGGTCGGGCGGTCGTACGAGGCACGGGTGGTCCTCTTCGACCCGAACAAGGACGTCGCGGTGCTGTATGTGCCGGGGCTGCAGGCACCCGTCCTGGCCTTCGACGACAGCGCCTCGCGCGGCGACTCGGCCGTGGTCGCGGGCTATCCGCAGGACGGTGACCTGAACCTCCAGGCGGCGACCGTCGCCAACCGGGTGAACGCGACGGGCCAGAACATCTACAACGACGGGACGGTCACCCGCGAGATCTACTCGATCCGCTCCACGGTCCGCCCCGGCAACTCCGGCGGCCCGCTCCTGACCACCGGCGGCAAGGTCTACGGCGTCGTCTTCGCCCGCTCCACCTCGGACGACGAGACGGGGTACGTGCTGACGGCCGACGAGGTCTCCGGGGACGCGCGGAGGGCGGCGAGCGCGACGGCCGAGGTGGACACGGGCGATCTCGTCACCTCATAGGCTCACAGGGAGCGGCCCATGAGGACGTCGTCCACGTACTGCCCGTCGAGCAGGAACTCCTCGGGCAACACGCCCTCGACGACGAAGCCCTCGGCCTCGTAGAGCTTCCGCGCCGGCGCGTTGTACCCGAGCACGCGCAGGGTGATCCGCCGGGCGCCCCGGCGCCGGGCCTCCTCGACGGCGGCCCGGACCAGCGCCCGGCCGACCCCCTTCCCGCGCGCCTCGTCGGCGACCGCGAGCCCCTGGATCTGGCGGACATGCGCGTTGCACACGAGCTCGGTGGCGGGGACCAGCCGGATGTAGCCGACGATCCGCCGGTCGAGTTCGGCGACCAGGTGCTCACCGGGCAGATGCCGCTCGTCGAAGAAGGGGCGGTACGGCGGCTGCGGCCGGGACTGGACCGAGTGCAGGGGCGACCAGGCGGCGCGGTCCAGCGCGCCGAGTTCCTCGTCGTCGTCGGGCAGGGCGGTGCGTATGTACGGCTCGGACATGCGAGCCACCCTACGACGGCGAACGGCGGAGTCCTCATGGGGTTTTTACCGATCGACGAGGCAGGATGGGCGCCATGGAACGCTCGCGAATCGCGGTGACCGGCGCCTCCGGTCTGATCGGCAGCGCACTGGTACGGTCCCTGACCGCGGACGGGCACGAGGTGGTGCGCCTGGTGCGGCACGGCGCCCGGGCCGCGGACGAGGTGTGCTGGGACCCCGAGGGACAGTACGTGGACGCGGCCGGGCTCGACGGCTGCGACGCCGTGGTCAACCTCGCCGGTGCCGGGGTCGGCGACCACCGCTGGACGGACGCGTACAAGAAGACGGTCCGCGACAGCCGCGTGCTGGGCACGACAGCCCTCGCGGAGGCCGTGGCCGCGCTGGACCGGCCACCGCGGGTGTGGGTGAACGGCAGCGCGATCGGCTTCTACGGCGAGACGGGCGACCGCGCCGTGGACGAGGACGCGCCTCCGGGCGACGGTTTCCTGCCCTCCCTGTGTGTGGAGTGGGAGGAGGCGACCGCGCCCGTCCAGGAGGCGGGCGTGCGGACGGTGTTCGCGCGGACCGGGCTGGTCGTGGCGAAGGAAGGCGGGGCGTGGGCCAAGCTGTTCCCCCTCTACAAGGCGGGCCTCGGCGGGCGGTTCGGCAACGGCCGGCAGTACTGGTCGTTCATCGCCCTGCACGACGAGGTCGCCGCGATCCGCCACCTCATCGACACCGAGGGCCTGTCCGGCCCCTTCAACCTCACCGCCCCGAACCCGCTGCCGAACCGTGAGATCTCGGCGGCGATGGGCCGCGTACTGCGCCGGCCGTCCCTCTTCACGGTGCCCGCGCCCGCTCTGAAGGCGGTGCTCGGCGAGATGTCGGGGGATGTGCTGGGGAGCCAACGGGTGCTGCCGAAGCGGCTGTTGGAGTCCGGGTTCACGTTCGCGTTCCCGGAGATCGAGGGGGCGATCCGGGCGGCGTTGTGAAGGGCGGGGCGGTGAGGACGGGGCTGTGCGGGCGGTGCGGGGCTGTGCGGGCTGGTGTGGGTACGCCCGGCGCTTCTACGAATCCGCCGGCCGGCACGCCGACGGCGCGGCCGTGCCGGACACCACCGGTGGGGCCGCGCTCAACGAGTTGCGCCACCGCCGCCGTCTCACCCGGCCCGCTCGCGGTCATGCCCGGCCGCCCACCCGCTACCTTCACCGCATGGAACGGGCCACCATCCTGCGCAGCCTCGCCGCGAGCGGAACCGACACCGCTCCGCTGCGACTCGTCGAACTCGCCGCCGAACTCGGCATACCGGCCGCCGATATGCTCGTCGTCGCGGGCCACCCGGTGCCGGCCGAACTCCTTCCCCCGGAGCGCGACGCGAAGGTCGTGAGGCAGTTCGCGTATCGCGTCAGCCACTGCGACCACGCACAACTCGCCGCGCTGGAGGCCTTCGTCCGCTCGTTGCCCCGCGTCGCGACCCCGGGACCGTCCGTGCGGCCGGTCTCGCCGTATCCCCGCCCCGCCGAGACCAGGTTCGCCGCCACACTCAGCGGGTTGATCGGCAATCGCGGCTTCGGCATCCGCGAACTGCCGTTCCTGGGACTGTCCTTGAGCACGCTGTACGGCATGGTGTGGCGCTGGGAGCCGAATCGGCACCGGCGCCGGCAACTGTGCGCCGTGGCCGGTCCGTTGGGCTGGGCCCTGTCCGATCTCTTCGCGGTCGCCGACGAGCCGTACTCGGCGGAACTCCGCCCGATGGTGCACTGCCACCACCTCGGGCGGGTCTTCACGGCGGCCGTCCCCCTGACCACCGCCCAGCTGATCGAGACCGCGCAGGAAGCGGACCGGCTGAGCGTGCGCGCGGACCACGGCGCCTGGCAGCCCGTCTCGCAGGGCTTCGCCGAGGAGTGCCCGGACTTCCCCTGACCGCGAGGGACACCTTCCCCTGACCGCGAGAGACACGGTTGGCACCGATGATGACGCTCGGCGACCGTATGCGACCGCCGTGCGACCGTGCCCTGCGTATGCGCGACTCCCCTTGACCGATCACGGCCCTAACCTCGACCCGAACTCGGGTATCCCTGGAGGCTGTTGGGGGCATGACGTCTCCACCGGCCGCGCAACCTCGAGGAGGGGCACGTGCTTGAGCCCGCGTACCAGGCGGACGTCGTCGTCGTGGGAGCCGGGGTCGCCGGACTCGCCGCGGCGCATCGGCTGATCAGCGCAGGAGTAACGACCGCAGTCCTGGAGGCCGCCCCTTACGTGGGGGGCCGTATGTCGACCGAGAAGGTCGACGGGTTCCGGCTCGACCGGATCGGACAGTTCCTGTCCACCTCGTACCCCGAACTACGCCTGACCCCGGGCCTGGACGCCCTGGTGCTGCGCCCCTTCGCACCGGGGGTCCTCCTCCACAGCGACGGCCGCCACCACCACGCGGGCACCCCGGCGCCCGGAGGGAGCGCGTGGGGCGCACTCCATGCCGTACGCGCCCTGGCGAGCGCCCCTCGGGTGGGGGCGGTACCGAGGGTGCGGACGGGGTCCACGTGGGGTGGAGGGACGCGAAGGGGGTCCTTCTGGGGCGCGCCGGTGACGAAGGGACGAGCGGGCTCTCCTTGGGGCGGCCCGACGGCGAGAGGACGCGGAGGCGCCGCCCGGGCCGCGGCCGCACCGGGGGACCCGACGGGCGTTTCAAGGGGCGGGGCGACACCCGGGGACCGGGCACACACCTCCGGGGACGGGACGCCCCTCACCGAACGGGCCAGTACCCCCACCGTGGCAGGACCCGCGCCCAGGACCCGGGGTGGTGTGACGGGCGCTTCCTGGGAGGCGCTCAGGGACCGGGCAGGCGCTCCCTGGAACAGGGCGACCCTCAGGGACCGGGCCGACGTCTCCCCCGGGGACCGCAGGGACTCCTCCTGGGGCGGTCCCACGCTCAAGGACCGGCCCACGGACATCCGAGGAGCCGCCATACCCAGGTCCCGGGCCGGTGCCCCGCTCGGCGGCCCCGTGGACCAGGCCCGGCTCGGAACCGCGCTCACGCGCCTCGCGGGAACCCCGGTCGAACGGCTGCTGGCGCGGCCCGAGTCGGCGGCCGGGCAGGCGCTCGCGGCGCGCGGGGTGCCCGCGCGGACCATCGACGGTTTCCTGCGCCCCCTGCTCGCCGCGCTGCTCTGCGACCCGGAGTTGACGACCTCCAGCCGGTGCGCCGACCTCGCGCTGCGCGCCTTCGCGGGCGGGCGGCTGTGCCTGCCGGAGGGCGGCGCGGAGATGCTGCCCGAGGTGCTCGCCGCGGCGCTGCCGCCGGGCACCGTGCACACCGGCGTGCGCGTGACGGCCGTATCGACGACATCGGTGACCACCGCCGAGCACGGCGAGATCCGCTGCCGGGCGGTGCTGGTCGCGACGGACGCGCGCGCGGCGGCCGAACTCCTGCCCGGTCTGCGCGTACCCGACTTCCACCAGGTCACGGTCGTCCACCACACGACCGACGACCCGCCCGCGACCGGAGCCGCCCTGCTCCTCGACTCGGACCGCGGCGGCCCGGTCGCGCACACGGCGATCGTCAGCGAGGTCGACCCGAGCCGCGCGCCGGCCGGCCGCGCCCTCGTCTCCTCGACGGTCCTGGGTCCTCCCCCACCGGACGTCGAGACCGCCGTACGCAGGCATCTCGCCCGCCTCTACGGCACCTCGACCACCCGCTGGGAGACCCTCGCCGTGCACCACACCGCCACGGCGGTCCCCGTCATGCGCCCACCGCACGATCTACGGCGTCCGGTACGGCTGTTGGCCGGCCTCTACGTGTGCGGCGACCACCGGGACACGAGCACCGTGCAGGGCGCACTGCATTCAGGACACCGGGCGTCGGCGGCGATCCTCGGGGACCTGAGCGCGACGGGTTCCCTGCACAGGGCGGAACGGATACGGACGACACAGGCCGCCTGACGCGCCCCTGCAAGGGGCGCGGGGAACTGCGCGAGCAGCCACAACGGACCCGCGCAGTCCCCCGGACCGCACCCCTCGCCTCACCCGAACGCGGCGACCTTGTCGCGATACCCCCGAACCGGCGCCGCGTCCTTGTACGGCTCGAGCCGCCGCTCGAACTCCCGCACGTACTCGACGGCCCGCACCGACCGCATCTCCGCGGCCTGCCCCGCCGCCTCCGCCCCCAGCGCACACGCCTGGTCGAGCTCCCCGAGCCCGAGCCGGGCGGAGGCGAGCACGACCCGGCAGAACAGCCGACTGCGGGCGAACGCGGGCGCCCGCAACTGCAGCGAGCGCTCCGCGTGCTGCGCGGCGGCCCGGAACTGCTGAAGGTCCCGGTGCGCGTGCCCGAACTCGTCGGCGAGCTGCGCCTCGTCGAAGAACCGTGCCCAGTACGGCACTTCGTCCCCGGCGCGCGCCGTCTCCAGCGCGCGCTCGGCCCGGACGAGCGCGGACGTGCACGCCCGCACCTCCCCGAGCACCCCGTGCGCCCGCGCCTCCACGGAGTGCAGGAGCGCCTGCACCACGGGCGGCGCACTGGTCCCGACCCCCTGCTGCGCCACCCGCGCGAGCTGCACGGCCTCCCGCCCGTGCCCGAGATAGACGGCCTGCCGGCTCATCGTCATGAGCACGTACGAGCCGTAGGCACGGTCCCCGGCCGCCTGCGAGAGCCGTAGCGCCTGCACGAAGTACCGCTGCGCGAGCCCGTGCGCGGCGATGTCGTACGACGTCCAGCCCGCGAGCCGGGTGAGGTCGGCCGCCGCCGCGAAGAGGCGCCGGCCGGTCTGCTCGCCGTAGGTGCCGCGCAGCATCGGCTCGGTCTCGTGCTCCAGGTAGCGCACGAGGGCCTGCCGGGCGTGGCCGCCGCCGTAGGCGTTGTCGAGGGTGCGGAAGAGTTCGCCGACCGAGCGGAGCGCGGAGATGTCGCCGCCGGTGACCTTCTGGCCGGGGCCGCGCTCGGCCGCCCCGCGCTGCCGGGGTACGGCGGGGCGGCCCTGCGGGGGCACCCGGTTCGCGGCCTCGGCGCGGCCGACCCGGTCGTCGGCGCGGCCGATCAGCCAGTCCCGGCTGGGCACCACGAGACCGGCCGGGGTGAAGGCGATCTTGCGCAGTTCGGCGTGGCTGCCGGAGTCCTTGCGCCACAGCCCGCTGACGATGTCGACGGCCTCCTCGGGGGTCGCGGCGAATTCGAGCCCGGCGTACACCGGCGCGCAGGCGTCGAGCCCGAGATCCTGCGCGGTGAGCCGGCGGCCGAGCCGGCGGGTGAAGACCTCGGCGATGAGCGCGGGTGTGGTGCCTCTGGGCTGCTGGCCGCGCAGCCACCGGGTGACGGATGTCTTGTCGTATCTGAGATCGAGTCCGTGCTCCAGACCGAGCTGGTCCACGCGACGGGCGAGACCTGCGTTGGAGAACCCCGCTTCTGCGATGAGCGCGGCGAGCTGACGGTTGGGAGTGCGCTGCGCGGGTCGTTCCGTCATCTGCGGTGCGGTCTCCTGCCTTTCGGGCCTCAACAGAGGCCTGTGCGGCCACTGCCTGCCCGGATTGCCTGTGAGCAGCCCTTTTGGCCTCGTGAACGGCGCGAATGTAGCGGAGCGTAAGCATCCCGTCGCACATTCCGACGTGCATTCATCCGATCGTGTGAGGATTGGTCGTAGGGCTGACGGTCCCGGCCGCCCGGTGGGCTGTCAGTGGTCGGTCGTACAGTGGCGTAGGCATGTTTCGTGCCTTACGACTCATAGGTGCTGCTGAGGAGGCGCTTGCCGTGGGTGAGTTGCGGTTCGTCCGGATGGGGTTCGGCGCGGACGCGGTCGAATACCAGGAGGCGTGGGACGAGCAGCGCCGGGTGCACGCGGCCCGCTTCGAGGACGCGGTCCCCGACACCGTGCTGCTCCTGGAGCACCCGCCGGTCTACACGGCCGGCCGCCGCACGCAGGACAACGAGCGCCCCCTCGACGGCACCCCGGTCGTCGACGTCGACCGCGGCGGCAAGATCACCTGGCACGGCCCCGGCCAGCTCGTCGGCTACCCGATCCAGAAGCTGCCCCGCCCGGTGGACGTCGTCGCGCATGTACGACGCCTGGAGGAGGCGCTGATCCGGGTGTGCGCGGAGTTCGGCGTGGAGACCAGCCGGGTCGAGGGCCGCAGCGGGGTGTGGGTGCTGGGCGATCCGGTCGAGCAGCGCCCCAGGCTCGGTGGACTCTCGCTCGACTTCGATCCCCGGTTGCACGACGAGGAGTTCGACCCGCGGATGAACGGCCCGGAGTACGCGCCGTCGAACGCCGGCCAGCGCCGCGAGGACCGCAAGATCGCCGCGATCGGCATCCGCGTGGCCAAGGGCGTCACGATGCACGGCTTCGCACTGAACGTGAACCCGGACAACCGCTGGTTCGACCGCATCATCCCGTGCGGCATCCGTGACGCGGGCGTCGCCTCGCTCGCGGCCGAGCTGGGCCGTGACGTCACGATCGACGAGGTCCTGCCGGTGGTCGAGCGGCACCTGCTGGACGTACTGGAGCACGCGGACCTGAAGCCGCGGGAGATCGAGAGAACTCCGGCGACTGTCAGCCCGTCCGGCGCCTGAGCATCGCCTCGGGCACACGTCTGCCCGTCCGGCGTTGCCTCGTAGGCGCGGCCGAAATAAATCAGCCCGTCCGGCGTTGCCTTGAAGGCGGGGTCGGTATCACTCAGCCCGTCCGGCGTTTGAGGACGAGGCCCTTTCGGGCCGAAGCGGGGGTCCGGGGGCGGCAGCCCCTGGGGGCCGACACCAACACAGAGCCACCAAATCAACGGGCGTACCCTGGGTGACGCCGAGGAATCAATCGCTAGGGAGCCCATCGTGTCCGCAGTCGCACCCGACGGACGCAAGATGCTGCGCCTGGAGGTCCGGAACGCCCAGACCCCCATCGAGCGCAAGCCCGAGTGGATCAAGACCCGGGCGAAAATGGGTCCCGAGTACACGAAGATGCAGGCCCTCGTGAAGAGCGAAGGTCTGCACACGGTCTGCCAGGAAGCCGGCTGCCCCAACATCTACGAGTGCTGGGAGGACCGCGAGGCGACCTTCCTCATCGGCGGCGACCAGTGCACCCGGCGCTGCGACTTCTGCCAGATCGACACCGGCAAGCCCGAGGCCCTGGACCGCGACGAGCCGCGCCGGGTCGGCGAGTCCGTCGTCACCATGGACCTCAACTACGCCACGATCACCGGCGTCGCCCGCGACGACCTTGAGGACGGCGGCGCCTGGCTGTACGCCGAGACGGTCCGTCAGATCCACGAGCAGACCTCCTCCCGCGAGGCCGGCCGCACCAAGGTCGAGCTGCTGGCCCCCGACTTCAACGCGGTACCGGAGCAGCTCGCCGAGGTCTTCTCCTCCCGCCCCGAGGTCTTCGCGCACAACGTCGAGACGGTCCCCCGCATCTTCAAGCGCATCCGCCCCGGCTTCCGCTACGACCGCTCGCTCAAGGTCATCACCGAGGCCCGCGACTACGGTCTGGTCACGAAGTCGAACCTGATCCTCGGCATGGGCGAGACCCGCGAGGAGGTCAGCGAGGCGCTGCGCCAACTGCACGAGGCGGGCTGCGAGTTGGTCACGATCACGCAGTACCTGCGGCCTTCGGTGCGTCACCACCCCGTGGAGCGCTGGGTGAAGCCGCACGAGTTCGTCGAACTGAAGGAGGAGGCCGAGCAGATCGGCTTCTCCGGTGTCATGTCCGGCCCGCTGGTGCGCTCTTCGTACCGTGCGGGGCGGCTGTACCAGATGGCGGTCGAGAAGCGCGGCGCGTACGTCGCGTCCCAGGCGGTCTGAAGCAAGACCGTGTGAATTCGCGCACAAGTGGCTACTCATCGGTAATACCTGATGCCGACGCGGTCCTGACCGTCCTCCCAGTTGAGGGCGCCCATCAGGGCCGCGTCAGCGTTTCGGCCCACCGCATCAAGGCTTCATTGGCGTTTGACCGGTCGGTCACGCCCTGGTAACACCAAACAGTGACACTGCATTTACAGCACGTAGACCCATACCCAGAGCCGTTCCGAGGGGGGACCTCCACGATGCAGGCCGCGCCCGTCCGTGCCACCGCCATCCCGTCCGTCACCGACGCCCTGCGCGCGGTCGAGTCGCTGCTGCTGAGCAGCGGCCAGCGCACCGCCCGTCGCAACGCGTGGACCTCCGTCCTGGAGGACCGCCGCCGCGCCAAGGACCGTGTCGAGGCACAGCTCGTCATCGAGCAGACCCTCACCACCCACTCCTGAACCTCGCACTCCGGGCACCGCCGTCGTCGGCGCTCCGGGAGCCACGTAGACTCGTGGCATGGCGAGGAAGGACACGACAGCGGACAACGCTGCGAACCCCGGGCGACTCAAGCAGATCGCTCTGACGTACAAGATGACGCGCAAGGCCGACAAGACGATCGGTCTTGTACTCGCGGCTGTCGGAATTGCCACCTTCGGTGTCTTCCTCGCGATCGGCTTCTTGCTCGGTCACCCCATCTATCTCGGCATCCTCGGTCTCCTGCTCGCCTTCCTCGCGACGGCGATCGTCTTCGGACGCCGGGCCGAGCGGGCGGCCTTCGGGCAGATGGAGGGCCAGCCGGGCGCGGCAGCGGCGGTACTGGACAACATCGGCCGGGGCTGGACGACGACTCCGGCGGTGGCGATGAACCGCAGCCAGGACGTGGTGCACCGCGCGGTCGGCAAGGCCGGCATCGTGCTGGTGGCGGAGGGCAACCCGAACCGGGTGAAGTCGCTGCTGGCCGCCGAGAAGAAGAAGATGAACCGCATCGTCGCGGACGTCCCGGTGCACGACGTGATGGTCGGCACGGGCGAGGGCCAGATCCCCCTCAAGAAGGTCCGCACGACGATGCTGAAGCTGCCGCGGGTCCTGACGGGCCCCCAGGTCACGGCAACGAACGACCGCCTCCGCGCGATGGGCGACCTGATGAGCAACATGCCGTTGCCCAAGGGCCCTATGCCGAAGGGCATGAAGCTGCCCAAGGGCGGCGGCAAGGCCCGCTGACACCCCGCATTTCGACTCCTACGACGAAGGGGGCGCCCGGATCACTCCGGGCGCCCCCTTCGTCGTAGCGCGGGCGCGACTACTCGCCTACCGCCCCTCTATAGCTGTTGAGGTTCCATCTCAGACAACTGGATCTCGATCGGGATCCAGCACATTTACGGCCCTCGAATCCAGCATGGCTTCAAATTCATCAAGAGTTTCACGCCTGATGAAATCGACCTCACTCTTGTGGATCGGCAGTAGCCACAGGAATCGCGCACCTCCGGCTTGCGATGGAGACCATTCAAGTTCGGGCCCATACGGATAGGGCAGACTCACCAGAAGGTGCTCCATGCGCGAATCCGGCATCCAAGGACGGCCGATATTGACGATCGAACCAACAGTCAATCGATGGGCCTCAAACGAGTGATAGTGGCTCACCATCGCCAACGTTTCCGAGTGGACATGAGCGGCCACAGGCGACATGAGGAAGAACTCGGTTCCATCGGCGTTGGATCCATCGAGCGAGGAGCCCACCGTCACATATACCCAAGCCCCGCCAGCGCGCTCGGGCAGGATTCGATAGATGGCGAAGTGCGGAACGCGCTCGCGGATCGGTCCGTTATTCCAGGGGGCAGGCTCCACAATGTGGCCGTCCCAGAAACTCCGAACATGCCCCTCAAGAGCGGACAGTCGCTCGCTTTCGCTGGTCATAGCCCCAGGTTCCTCTTAATCGCCTTGGAGACCTTTGCCATGTCAGCCCCCTGTGACTGCCGGCAGACTTTACATGCAGATCCGTTGATGCCGTCGTTCTTTGCATAGGCTCTTCGCTCCGCATTCACCATCTCTGCCCATCGGCCACGACAGTAGTGCAGAACCAGCGGCGGATCATGCTCGGGAACCGGGGCGCGAGCCGTTCCTGCCGTCATCGTGGTGCCGGATTCCGGGCACGGCTGTCCCTCACCGCCCAAGTCGCCGTGACCGGATTCTCGTGATCTGAATTCGGGTTCCGGCACTGGTCTGGAGCCATTCGCCGGCGTTCAGGTCGGTGGCGTCGAGCCATTCGCCCGGGGCCGGGACCCAGAAGGGGTGGTTGTCCGTGGCTGTGACGGTGGCGGTGACCTCGTCGCCCAGTTCCAGTTCCTCGATCGGCGGTGCCACGGAGGTCATCAGCGCGAACACCACCTGGTTCGCGAAGCCGGCGCTCGGCTGATCGCCACCCGGGGCGGCGTCACGCCAACGTCCTGAACCCCCGGTCGTAGTACACCATCGGAGACCCCTCCCCCAGTCGCACCCCCGTCACCCGGCCGATCAGGACCGTATGGTCCCCGGCCGGGTGTCGTGCGTGGGCGGTGCAGTCGAGTTCGGAGAGGGCGCGTTCGACCGTCGGCAGGCCGGCCGGGCTGAGGCACAGGCCGCCGGAGGCGAACTTGTCGGTGCCCTTGGTGGCGAAGCGCAGGGCGAGGGGGCGGTGGTCGGGGGACAGCACGCTCACGGCGAAGCGGTCGCAGTGGCCGAACGACTGTGCCGAGTCGGCCGAGTTCGCCAGGCAGACCAGGACCATCGGCGGTTCCAGCGAGACCGAGCAGAAGGAACTGGCCGTGAAACCACGGGGAGTTCCGTCCTCGCAGCAGGTGGTCACGACCACGACCCCCGAGGGGAAGCGGGCCATCGCCGCCCGGAAGTCCTCGGGCTGCACCGCGGCTTCGGCTTCCAGTACTTCCTGACGCTCCGTCATGACGGTGCACCACCTGTTGGCCTTTGTGGGCCTTCGTGGAGGCCGCCGCGAGTTCAGCGGCCTCGATACGGCCTCGGACACGGCTCACCGATGATGATCGAGATCGTCACCCGGCTCCAGATCGACTATGCGGTCAGCGTCCCGGACCGGCAACCGGGACCGCTCAGCGCACGGCCCCGGCCCCCGCCCCTTCCCCGCCGGACAGTGCCCAGGCGCCGTAGGCCGCGCCCGTCGTCTCGAAGGAGAGCGCGACGTGCGAGGCGGCGCTGTTCACATCGCGCCAGAAGCGCTGCACGGGGTCGGACGAGGACTGTCCGGACGTGCCACCGGCGCGGAAGACCCGGTCGACGGCGGAGACCAGCAGTTCCACGGCCAGCGCGAGGTCCCGGGCGCCGCGCACCGCCGCCTCGCCCTCCGGCGGGCACTCGGTGCCGTCGGCGACCGCCGCCGTACGCAGGACGAGGAGTTCGGCGGCGTCCACCTCCGCCGCCGAGCGGGCCAGGGCGACCTGCGTCGAGGGCTTCTCGCCGACGGCCTGGCCCCGGCGGTCGACCCGCGTCCCGGTCCGTGCGATCCAGGCCCGCAGCGCGCCCCGGGCCGCGCCGACCAGCGGGGCGGCGAACGGCAGCGCGTTCACGGCGTGCATCGGGACGAGGTGGCAGCGCGCGTCGGAGGCGGGCGCGCGGCCGGCGTGCACGGCCGACCGGGACAGGGTCCGGTGCTCGGGCACGAAGACGTCGGACAGGACGAGGGTGTCGCTGCCGGTCCCCCGCATTCCTACGGTGAACCAGCTGTCCTCGATGCCGAAGTCGGCCCGCGGCACCGCGAAGAACCGCACCTCGGGGCGTACGTCGGGATCCACCGGGCCCTCGGCGGGCACGGCCGCGCAGGCCAGCGCCCAGTCGGCGAAGTGCACCCCGCTGATGTACTTCCACTCACCGCTCAGCCGCCAGCCACCGGCGATCGGTTCCGCCTTGCCGGACGGCATGAGCGCCCCGGCGAGCAGGACGTCCGGGCCGTCCGCCCAGATGTCGGCCTGTCCCTCCGCGGGCAGGAACGCCCCGTACCGCCCGGCGTAGGCCGCCAGCGAGGCGGCCCAGGCCGCCGAGGTGCAGCCCTCGCCCACCAGGCCGACCGCGGAGGTCACATCGGCGAAACCACCGGCTTCGCCGCCGTGGGCCCGCGGGACGAAGTGCCGGGCGAAGCCCGCGTCCCGCACCGCCTCGACCACCTGCGGCGAGAGCCGCCGGGCGCTCTCCGCCTCCTCCGCGTACCGGGCCGCGATCTCCGCGACCCTCGGTGCCCCGGCCACGACCGTCGACTTGTCGCCTGCTGCCATCCTGCCCACCACTTCCGTCGGGAACGGCGACAGTGTCCCGGTCACGGCCCGTCACGGAGCGCACCCCGGGCCGAGACCGGCCGACGGTCACCCGCCCGGCACGAAAACCGCCACGGAAACCGGCGCGGAAACCCGCACGGAAAAGGGGGCGCCCGGGTCCTTCCGGGCGCCCCCATAGCCGTACGACTGCTGCTGCTAGATCCGGATCTCGACCGTGCGGGCCAGCCGGTCGTGCAGGCCGCGGCCGTCGCGGTCCCAGATCAGGGCCGGGATCGCGACGCAGAGGAGGGCGGTGCGCAGCAGGGTGCGCAGGAAGTCGGGGCGGCCGGTGGCGAGGGCGGCCACGCGCAGGCCGAAGAGGCGCTTGCCCGGGGTGAAGCCGACCGTGCCGACCGTGAGCGCGCTGAGGACGAAGAAGACGAGGAGGGCCCAGTTGCCGGTCGCTCCCGGCTTGTAGCCGTGGGTGAGCAGGCCGTATGCGATCACCAGGCACAGGGCCCAGTCGACGGCGAGGGCGCCGAGGCGGCGACCGGGGCGGGCGATCGAGCCGGGGCCCTGCTCGGGCAGACCGAGCTGCTCGCCGCGGTAACCGAAGTCGACACCTGCTCGCTCCGCGGCCTCGCGGGGCCCCGAGAGCCACGATCCGATTGCATCCCTGTTGTCCACCCGTCCACGGTACTGCCCGCGTTCTGCCATGCGGACAGGAGGGGCCAGGCGAGCCAAGACCGGTTAACTTGGGCGAAACAAATGGGTCACGCCAGAGAAATCCCCCGTCCCTAAGGTCGGGTCCAGCGTGTGCCACCGCACTGGCCGCACGAACGAACTACCACCCCGGCACGGACGGTCGGGAGTAGGAGGAGCTGGATGTTCCAGAACGCCGACGAGGCCAAGAAGTTCATCGCGGACGAGGACGTCAAGTTCGTCGACGTCCGATTCTGCGATCTGCCGGGTGTGATGCAGCACTTCACGCTGCCGGCGACGGCCTTCGACCCGGACGAGGAACTCGCCTTCGACGGCTCCTCGATCCGCGGCTTCCAGGCCATCCACGAGTCCGACATGGCGCTCCGCGCCGACCTGTCGACCGCGCGCGTGGACCCCTTCCGTCGCGACAAGACGGTCAACATCAACTTCTTCATCCACGACCCGATCACGGGCGAGCAGTACTCCCGCGACCCGCGCAACGTGGCGAAGAAGGCCGAGGCGTACCTCGCCTCCACCGGTATCGCGGACACCGCGTACTTCGGTCCCGAGGCCGAGTTCTACGTCTTCGACAGCGTGCGCTTCGAGACCAAGGCGAACGAGTCCTTCTACCACATCGACTCCGAGGCGGGCGCCTGGAACACCGGTGCGGTCGAGGACAACCGCGGCTACAAGGTCCGCTACAAGGGCGGCTACTTCCCGACCCCGCCGGTCGACCACTTCGCCGACCTGCGTGCGGAGATCTCCCTGGAGCTGGCCGCGTCCGGCCTCCAGGTCGAGCGCCAGCACCACGAGGTGGGCACCGCCGGCCAGGCTGAGATCAACTACAAGTTCAACACGCTGCTCGCCGCGGCCGACGACCTCCAGCTCTTCAAGTACATCGTGAAGAACGTGGCTTGGCGCAACGGCAAGACCGCGACCTTCATGCCGAAGCCGATCTTCGGTGACAACGGCTCGGGCATGCACGTCCACTCGTCGCTGTGGGCGGGCGGCACCCCGCTCTTCTACGACGAGGCCGGCTACGCGGGTCTGTCGGACGTCGCCCGCTACTACATCGGCGGCATCCTCAAGCACGCCCCGTCGCTGCTCGCGTTCACCAACCCGACGGTGAACTCGTACCACCGCCTGGTGCCGGGCTTCGAGGCGCCGGTCAACCTGGTGTACTCGCAGCGCAACCGCTCCGCCGCGATGCGTATCCCGATCACGGGCTCCAACCCGAAGGCCAAGCGCGTCGAGTTCCGCGCGCCCGACTCCTCCGGCAACCCGTACCTCGCCTTCTCGGCGCTGCTCCTCGCGGGCCTGGACGGCATCAAGAACAAGATCGAGCCGGCCGAGCCGATCGACAAGGACCTCTACGAGCTGGCCCCCGAGGAGCACGCGGGCGTCGCCCAGGTCCCGACCTCCCTCCCGGCCGTCCTCGACCGCCTCGAGGCCGACCACGAGTTCCTGCTCGCGGGCAACGTCTTCACGTCCGACCTGATCGAGACGTGGATCGACTTCAAGCGCACGAACGAGATCGCGCCGCTGCAGCTGCGTCCGCACCCGCACGAGTTCGAGCTCTACTTCGACGTGTGATCCAACCGATCGGACTGTGATCCAGCCGATCGAACCGATCGTCGGTTGCCCCCGTCTCTCTCTGAGAGGCGGGGGCACCGTCGTACGCAGACTGTTTTCCGGGAGGGACAACGGGGATGGGGCAACAACAGGACGACGAGGGGCGGGAGTTCGACATCCGGTGGGCGGACGAGGCCGAGCACAAGGAGCCGTCCGCGCGGGCCCGGATGCTCGCCGCCCGCTGGAAGGAGAACCCTCCGGGGCCGGTGCCGTTCCGGGGTGAGCCCGAGGGGGTGGGGCCGCGGCGGTCGTCCTGGATGTCGACGGTGATCGTGCTGGGGAGCGTCGTCGCGGTCATCGTGCTGCTGGGGTACGTCAACTCCCGGGCGCCGCACTAGAGATGGACGAGAAGACCGACGTCGGGGAGCCTCTCGCGTGGCTCCGGCTGGACGAGGCGCTGCGTCATCAGCCGTACGCTCCCTCCGGCCTCGCCGAGCCCGAACTCGCGGTCGCGTTGTGCCACCACGACGGCAGGGTCAGGGAAGCCGCGCTCCAACAGGCCGTCGAGCACCCGGTGTTGCTGCCGCTGGTCGTCGTCCGGTGTGCCGACTGGGTCGAGCAAGTGCGGGAGCGGGCGCGGGAGTTGCTGGCCGAGGCCCTCGACGTGGAGACCGGCGTCGCTCTCGCGCCGCTGATCCTGCTCTTCGGACGGCGCGGCCGGGGTGCGTTCGCCATCGAGCTGCTCGACGAGGTGCTGCGCGGGGCGTCCCGTGAACAGCTCGCTCCCCTCTTCGTCCAACCCGACCGTGCCGTACGCCGGTTCGTCCATCACCTCGCCGTCGAGGAGAACCTCCTCTCCCCCGCCGAACTCGCCCGCGCCGCCGCCCGGGACGCCGACACCGTCGTACAGAACCTCTGTGCGGAGGCCGCGTTGGTCGCCGTAGCCAAGACGGGGGTCTACGACGAGGTGCTCGGGCCGCTGCTCGGGGCGCGGAATCCGCGGGCCCGGGCGGCCGGGGTCACCGTGTTGCGGGCGGCGGGGCGGCCGGAGCGGGCCGAGGGGTTTCTCGCCGATCGGTCCGGTGTCGTGCGGGCCTGTGCCCGGTATGTCGTACGGCAGGGTGGGGGTGATCCGTTGGCGTCGTACCGGGCTTGGTGCCGTGCGGCGGAGCCTGCGCCGGGGGCCGTGATCGGGCTCGCGGAGTGTGGTGGGCGGGACGATGCCGAGCTGTTGTGGGCGCTCGTCCCGCATCCGAGTGCTGCCGTGCGGGCGCGTGCCGTGGGTGGGTTGCGGGTGCTGGACGTCGTGGACGTACGGCGGATGCTGCCGTTGCTCGATGATCCGGCGCCCGGGGTCGTGCGGGAGGCGACGCTCGCGTTGTTGCCGTCGGCCGGGCTGGTGCCGGACGGGCCGCTCATGGAACGGCTCGGGGGTGAGTGGCCCAAGGTGTGGCCCCGGCATGTGCGCGTCGGCGCGTTCCGGCTGTTGGACGCGCGGGGCGGGATCGTGCGGCTGCGGGCCGCCGTGACCGTGCTCGACGATCCGGACGGGCGGCTGCGGGCCTGGGGTGAGCAGGTGGTGCAGCGGTGGCGTCCGGAGGAGGGGATGGCGCCCGGGGACGCCGAGGTGGGTGAGCTGCTGGGGCGGGCGCGGCATCTGTTCAGCGAGTACGTGCTGAGGCGGCGGCTGTGGGAGGCGGGGCTCGACGGCTGACCCGCGCTCGCGTGCGCTCATCGGATTCTCAGGGACCTTTTGCTCCGCCTAGGGCCGATCGGGACCGCTTCATGGGAAGGGGCGGGTGCACACTGGGCGGTGGGACGAGTGCCTGACTGCGGGGTGATGGCAGATGCAGAGCCGCTTCCGGAGCGACCGGCGGCTGACCGTACGTATGGGTCTGACGCTGTTCCTGCTCGGGCTGTTGTACGTGGCGTTCGTGGCCGCGCTGATCGTGTTGCTGAAGTCCTGGGTGCTGGTCGTGGTGGTGGCCGGTGGGCTGCTCGTCGCGCAGTACTGGTTCTCCGACCGGATCGCGCTGTACGCGATGAAGGGCCGGATCGTGGAGCGGGAGGAGTATCCCGAGCTGCACGGGGTGATCGACCGGCTGTGTGCCGTGGCCGACATGCCCAAGCCCGTCGTCGCCGTGTCGGACATCGACATGCCGAACGCCTTCGCCACCGGGCGCAACGCCGACAACGCGGTCATCTGTGTGACCACCGGTCTGCTACGGCGGCTGGAGCCGGCCGAGCTGGAGGGTGTGCTCGCGCACGAGCTGTCGCATGTGGCGCACAAGGACGTGGCCGTGATCACGGTGGCCTCGTTCCTGGGGGTGCTCGCGGGGCTCATGGTCCGGTTCGCCTTCTACTCGCAGATCTTCCGGGGGCGGAAGGACCAGAACACGCTGGCCGTCTTCGCGGGGATCATGGGGATCTCGGCGGCCGTGTACGCGATCAGCTTCCTGCTGATCCGGGCGCTGTCCCGGTACCGGGAGCTGGCGGCGGACCGGGCGGCGGCGCTGCTCACCGGGAAGCCCTCGGCGCTGGCGTCCGCGCTCACCAAGGTCGACGGTGACATCGCCCGGATCCCGACGAAGGACCTGCGGACGGCCCAGGCCTTCAACGCCTTCTACTTCACCCCGGCGACCGGTGCCGAGCCCGGTATCTCGCGGTTCTTCTCGACCCACCCGAGCCTGGAGCAGCGGCTCGACCAACTGGGGCGGATCTCCGCCGAGTTGGGTGAGGCTGCGGTGCCCGGCATCGACAAGGCGGGCTGAGGATGAGGGACTTGAGGATGAGGAACTGAGGATGGGATTGCTGGACATCCTGCTCGGCCGTACGAAACCGGTCGCTCCCGATCTCGACCGGCTCTTCGCGCTGCCCTCGGCGGCGGTGACGCTGGAGGCGGCGGCCGGGTTCCGGGCGACCGGGCACGGGGCGGTGTGCTTCGCGACGGTGGAGGGCGGGGCGTTCGAGCAGACGCACCGGGAGGTCCAGGCGCTGCTGGACGCGGACGCGGAACGCACCGGGCCGCCGGTGGAGTTGACCCAGGATGCGTACGGCTACTCGTGGCTGGTCTCGCGTCGGTCGCCGGACCAGTTGTCGGCGCTGGTCAATGATCTGCACGCGGTGAACAGCGCGATGGAGGTCAACGGATTCGGACCTCAACTCCTGTGCTCTCTCGCCGGGTTCGAGGACGACGGCGGGCGGCGGCTCGCGCTCGTCTATCTCTACAAGCGCGGGACGTTCTTCCCGTTCGCGCCGCTGGCCGGTGACGGGCAGCGGCGCGACAGTTCGCTGGAACTCCAGGTCAAGTCGATGCTCGGCAACGACCTGCGGATCGAGCAGGATCTGAGCCGGTGGTTCCCGGTGTGGGGCGCCCCCGGCCTGTAGGTCCTACTTGCTCTTCTCCCGTGCCTGCCGACGCGACTCCAGGGGGCGTTCGCGCTGGTAGCGGCGCTCCCATTTGGCCTGCTTGTCACGGCGGTCGCGGTACGCGCGGTAGCTCGACGGGGTGGCTCCGCCTCCCGAGGAGCCCGCGCCCGACGAGGACGACGCCGAGGAAGAGGACGAGGACGAGGAGTCCCGGCCGTACTGCAGGTACAGGAAGAGGACGGCGACCGCGGCCAGCCACCAGACGTGGTTGCCGAAGCCGAACAGGACCAGGACGACGGTTCCGGATAGGACGATGGTGCCCATGACGGGCCTCCGTGGGCGTGGGTGTGTACGAGCGGTGATCTGTTGTGAGCACGACGGGGCGCTGGGGTGGGCGGCCGACCGTCGGGCGGTTGGGTGCGACAGAGACTAGCGCCGACTCCGCAGGGTGACGCCTGCCCTGCGCGAAACGATGGTGACCTGCTCCGCAATGCGTCTCCAGCGTAGGGAGTCGGTCACTCGGTGTGCATCTTCTTTTCCCCGGCGGGGAGTTGGGGCCGGCCGCGGTCGCGTCAGATGTTCGGTGCCGCCGTGACCACGCCCGCCGCGACGGCCGCGCCCAGGGTCGCGTGGTCGGCGGTGGTCTGGGTGGCGTAGGACAGGGCGAAGTCCGCTACGGCGTGCTCGAAGGTGTCGGTGCCGCCCAGGTAGGCGGCGATGGCGACCCGGTCGCCGGAGCGGGCGTGGGCGCGGGCCAGCGCGGTGCCGCACAGCCGGGCGTAGGCGAGGAGTTCGGCCGGCTTCATGCCGGCGACGTCCGCGGAGCCCTTCATGTCGCGCAGCTGGCGCCAGTAGAAGGCGCGGCCCTGCGGTCCGGTCATCCAGCCGAGGAAGATGTCGCTGGCGGCCTGGAGCAGACGCTGGCCGGCGACGACACGATGGCCGGGGTGGACGTACGGTCCGCTCGGCAGATGCTCCTCCAGTACGGACTTCCGCGCCTCCTTGATCTGCAGGAACAGCGGGTCGTCCTGGTCGCGGCCGGCGAGCAGCACGATGAAGCAGCGGGTGCCGACGCTGCCGACGCCGACGACCTTGCGGGCGGCGTCGACGAAGCGGTAGCGGTCGAGCAGCAGGCGGCGCTCCTCGGAGAGGGTGGAGCGGTAGTCGCTGAAGATCTTGCGCAGGGAGGCCATGTCGGGGGCGCCGGCCGGTTCCAGGAGGGGCGGGTCGTGGACGATACGGCGGCGGCCGTCGACGGTCTCGGTGAGCTTGCCCACGGCGTGCAGGCTGGTGCGGCGGCGGGCACGGGTGAGGCTGGACTCGACCCGGCGGCGGTCGCGGGCGGAGCGGACCAGGGGCAGCAGGCTGTCGGCGTCGATCCGGTCGTACCAGACCGCGAGTTCGCCCCTGCGGGCCAGGGCGCGCAGCGCCGTACGGTACGTGGCGGTCGCCTCCAGCGCGGCGCGGTGGGCCTTGGTGTCGCCGTGGCCGTTCTCGCGGGCGGCGACGGCGACGCTGGCGGCGAGGCGTTTGACGTCCCACTCGAAGGGGCCCGGGAAGGTCTCGTCGAAGTCGTTGAGGTCGAAGAGCAGGGCGCGTTCCGGGGACGCGTACAGGCCGAAGTTGAGGAGGTGCGCGTCGCCGCAGAGCTGCACGGTGAGGCCGGTGTGCGGCTGGGAGGCGAGGTCGGCGGCCATCACGGCGGCCGAGCCGCGGAAGAAGGCGAAGGGGGACGCGGCCATGCGGCCGTACCGGATGGGGAGGAGTTCCGGGAGTCTGTCCCGGCCCTGGCGTTCCAGTACGGCGACGGGGTCGGGGCGGTCCACGGAGGGGATCCAGTCGGCGTGCGCGGAACGGGGGACGCGTTTGCGCGCGGCGCGGCCACGGTCGGCCCGGTCGGCCGGTGTGGTCATGTGCCGTGCCTTTGCATGCCGCCGCCTCCCGGGGTTTCACTTCGCGCTGTTGCTACGCAGTGAAAGCGGGCATCGGCGTGAGCGCATACCGAGTGCGGCGACCGGGTGAAGTCAGGGCTGTGTTTGCCC
>NZ_JAENRY010000011.1 GCF_016612545.1 Streptomyces sp. MBT65
GCGTGCCGGAGCGGTGGGCGGGCCAGTCGTGGGCGTAGGCGGGTGGGGGGCTGCCGGTCGGGGTGAGGTCGGCGACGGGCATGCGGTGGGCCGTGCGGTCGAGGGTCGTGCGGGTGGTGTTGGCGTTGTGGCCGCCGATCGCGGCGGAGGCGCAGCCCGTGTAGAAGGCGATCGGGATGGCGTCCTGGCCGGTGAGCAGGCAGGGCTTGCGGACGCCGAGGCGGTGGAGTTCGGCGGCGGTGCGGGACCAGTCGCGGTGCTGGGTGTTCGTACGGCTCACCGTCCGTTCCAGGACGGCGAGTTGGATCGCCAGATGCCCGGCGAGGCCGATCGCGAGCAGGGTCACCGCGGCCCGCCGCCAGGCTCCGGTCGGTCTGGTGACCAGGTGGATCAGTCCGTCGGAGACCGGGATCGCGACCAGCGCGTAGGCGGGCAGCAGGAAGCGCGGTGCCGCGTATCCGATCATGAACAGGTAGGGGAAGGCGGCCGTGGCGGCGCAGGCGAGCGGGACGAGGGTGGCCGCCGTGCGCCGCGCGCGGACCGCGACGACCAGTCCGACGACGGCGAGCGCGGGGAGCACGAGCCACCACACGTCGACCGCCGGGTTGGGCATCGCCCCCGTGCACGGGCGGCACAGGGCGCGTCCGCCCAGGCTGCGCAGCTGGTCGACGACCGCGATGTGCCAGCCCAGTCCGCCCTCGATGGCCGAGGCCTCGTGCAGCCGCTGGGTCAGGCCGCCGTAACTGACGTACGCCTCGATCACCCACTCCGCGGCGCCGGACGCGAGCCCGGCGAGGAGGACGGTGAGCAGCCGCCACCGGCGGACGGCCACGAGGAGGACGAGCAGCGGCAGGGTCGCCCAGACCGCGTCCGTCGGCCGCATCCACGCCATCAGGGACGCGCTCGCCGCCAGGCCCCACACCGCGGCCCGGTCCGAGCGGTCGGCCCGGGCGCGCAGACAGCAGCCCGCCGCGGCGAGCGCGCCCACGGCGACCCAGTAGTTGGGCATGGCCTGCGGGCCGTAGAAGAGGGTCACCCAGAGGGAGGCGAACAGGGCGCCCGCCAGGGCGAGGACGCGGGCCGGGAACAGGCCGCGCCAGGTGCGGAGGGCGAGGAAGAGGGCGGCGGCCGCCAGGACGGCGAGGTAGACGCGGAGCAGGGTGGTGGACGAGGACCAGGAGGTGACGGGGGCGACCAGGAGGGAGATGCCGCGGGCGCGGGGTGCGCTGAAGTAGGCGGCGGGGGCGTGCGCGCTGAGCTGGCTGACGTACACGGTCTCGTCCCAGCCGAGGCCCAACCCGGGTCGTACGAAGACCAGTTGGGCCAGGGCGAAGACGACCGCCACCGCGGCGAGCGGGTATTCCGAGCGGCGGGACGCGGTCGGCGTTCCGAGCCGTCGCGTCCCGGCGAGTGTGGCGTACGCGCTGCCGGACATTGCCCACCCCTCCCCCTACAGTTTGTAGGGTTTCCAGCACCCTACAGCCTGTAGTTCTGAAGGCGGGAGCCAGGGAAAACATGGACAAACTACCGCGCGGCGGGCGAGGCCGCGGCCTGTAATTCAGCCAAGCGACTGACGGCCCAGCACGCCGGGGCGCGTCGGCGGTCACTCCGTACTGCTCCGGAAGAGGCCACCGACGGCCCTGGACGTGCCGTCAGGATGCGTCGAGATTCACGCCCTGACGCTTCTTCAGCCAGGCCACACTCTCCGCGACCAGGTCGAAGATGTCCGCCCCCTCGGCGATCCCGTCCGCCTCGATGATGTGCACGCGGATCGCGTCCCGGCCAGCGTCGAGCGCGTCCGCAAGGGCCACCGAGCCCTGCCCGGCGGCGACTTGGGGTTCGCCGCGTACCGCCGGGCCGTCCTTGACGTGGACGAGTTCGACTCGTTCGGCGAGCCTGGTGACGACGTCGGCGGGGACCTGGCCCGCGGTCTGTGCCCAGTAGATGTCGACCTCGGCGACGATCGACGGGTCGAGGGCGTCCCACAGGACGTCGTAGCCGTAGCGGCCGTCGTCGAGCGGGGTCCACTCCCAGTAGTGGTTGTGGTGGCCGACCCGCAGACCGTGCCCGGCGGCCGCCTCGGCCAGGGCGTTGAACCGGTCGGCGAACCGGCGTACTCCGTCGGCCGAGACCAGCGCGTCGCGGGTGAATCCGGGGAGTGCCTCGGGAGTGGAGGCGATGGCGATGGGCACGCCCGCCTCGGCCATCTCCTCGAAGAACCAGCCGGGATCCTCCGCGTCGGGCAGGCGGGCGTGGGTGGAGGAGACGGTGAGACCGGCGGCGTCGATGTCGGCCTTCAGCGAGCGCGCCTCGGCCAGACGCGCGTCACGGGCCAGTTCGGTGCGGCCCAGGCGGAAGGGTTCCACCGAGGTCACCCCGAGGTCGGCGATCCTGGCGAGCGTGGCGGGTCGGTCGTCGAGGACGTTCATCAGCGTGTAGAGCTGCAGGCCGATGTCCGGCATGCCAAGTTCCGATCTGTCGGGGCCAGTTGGTCACTTCACGGCGCCGGCGGTGAAGCCGGTGATGAGGAAGCGCTGGAGCAGCAGGAATCCGGCGACGACCGGGAGGGACACGACCAGGGAGGCGGCCATGACCTGGTTCCAGTAGACGTTCGCCTCGGTGGAGTAGGCCTGGAGGCCTACGGCGAGGGTGCGGGTCTGTGTGTCGGTGAGGACCGAGGCGAAGAGCACCTCGCCCCAGGCGGTCATGAAGGCGTAGATGCACACGGCGACGATTCCCGGTGTCGCGGCGGGCACGATGATCTGGAGCAGGGTGCGCAGCGGCCCCGCGCCGTCCACCTTCGCCGCCTCGTCGAGGTCGCGTGGCACCGTGTCGAAGTAGCCGACCAGCATCCACACCGCGAACGGCAGCGAGAAGGTCAGGTACGTGACGATGAGCCCGGCGCGGGTGCCCACGAGGTCGGTGCCGAGGTTCTGGTCGGCGTAGACGAACAGCAGGTACAGCGGCAGCAGGAAGAGGATGCCGGGGAACATCTGGGTGGCGAGCACCGCCGACTTGAAGCTTCCGCTGCCGGGGAACTTCCAGCGGCTCAGCGCGTAGGAGGCGAAGACGGCCACCAGTACCGACAGCACGGTCGCGGACACGGCCACGATCAGGGAGTTGACGAAGTACTGGGCCAGCGGCACGGTGTGCCAGATCCTCGCCATCGCCGAGTCGGTGTCGGCCCCGGTGTACTTCGTCCACCAGTCGACACCCGAGGCGGTCGACCTGGTGGCCCGCGCCCGTGGCCGTGGAGTGCGGGCGTTCACGGAGACGGTGGCCCACCACCTGGTGCTGGACGACTCCGCGTACGCGGGCCCGCACCCCGAACGCTTCGTGTGCTGCCCGCCGTTGCGGGACGCCGGCACGGTAGCCGGGCTGCGCTCACGGCTGCTCATGGGCCAGGTGGCGACGATCGGCAGCGACCACTGCTGCTACGACACCGCCCAGAAGGAGTCGGTGAGTCACGACGTGCGGGCCATGCCCAACGGTCTCCCGGGAGTTGAGACCCGGATGCCGGTGATCTTCAGCGAGCTGGTGGTCAAGGGCGGCCTGCCGATGGGCCGCTTCGTCGAGTTGATGTGCGCCAACCCTGCCAGGCTCAACGGCCTCTACCCCCGCAAGGGAGTCATCGCCCCCGGCGCGGACGCGGACCTGGCGATCTGGAACCCCACGGCCACCCGGACCGTCCGCAGCACCGGCCTGCACATGGCCACGGACTACACACCGTACGAGGGCATGACCGTCACCGGCTGGCCGGAGACCGTCGTGGTGGGCGGCCGTCCCGTCGTCGACGCCGGGCGACTGACCGACACCCAACCCCGCGGCCGCCATCTGCGCTCGGGCCCGCTGAGCCGGTCCCTGGTGTGCTGATCCGCGGGCGGTCGTTCGCGGCACGCAATCTCATGGTGCGCGCCGCGAACACCCAGTTCCTACCGGAAGGTGGACAGCCGCTCCGGGCCTGGTCAGGGTGACACCGCGTACCAGGAACCATGAAGGAGCGATTGCCTCATGTGTGAGTCTTCCACCGAGTGCACAGGTGTGTCGGCGTCCCGTAGGACCCTGCTCGGCGCGGTGGCCGCGTCCGCGGCCGCCGTCGCCGTACCGACGCTGAGCGGGCAGGCGTTCGCGACCCCGGCGGCATCCTCCGACACGGGTCTGTCCCTCACCCTTCTCGGCACCAACTCCGGACCGCCGCCGCTCGCGGCCCGGTACGGAATCTCCCAGGCGCTGGTGGTCAACGGCCGTACGTACGTGGTCGACTGCGGCCGGGGCGCGGTGAGTCAGTACATGCGCGCCGGACTGTCGATGCCCTCGCTGACGAGCATCTTCCTCACCCACCTCCACGCCGACCACATCGTCGACTACTACGCCTTCCCCATGCTCGCGGCCGGCGCCTCGGGCGCACAGGGCTTCCAGAGTCCCGTCGACGTGTACGGCCCCGGCCCGGCAGGCATCGCCTCCGCCGTCGCCGGAGCCCCCGGCCCCATCCCTGGCACCGTCGAGATGACCAGGCTGGCGGGACAGGCGTACGCCGCGGCCCCCACCTTCTTCATGACGGAACACATCGGCATCGACCCGGCCACCCTGCTCCGGGTCCACGACGTGCTTCCGCCGACGGGCACCGGCGCCTCCGCCACGAACACCGCCCCCGCCATGGCGCCTTTCACGGTCATGGAGAACGACGACGTGAAGGTCACCGCCGTGCTCGTCCCGCACGGCGCGGTCTACCCCGCCTACGCCTACCGCTTCGACACCGACCACGGCAGCGTCGTCTTCTCCGGCGACACGACCCCGAGCCCGAACGTCATCAGGCTCGCCCGGCACGCGGACGTCCTGGTGCACGAAGCCCTGTACCCGGCAGGGCTTGCGGCCCTAGGCCTGCCGCAGGCTCTCATCGACCACATCCTCGCCACACACACCGACGTCTCCGAACTCGGGCGGATCGCGGCCGAGGCAGGCGTGAAGACGCTGGTCGCCACCCACCTCAGCCCCGGAAACCCGGCCGCCACCACGGACGCCACCTGGCGCCGCCTCCTCCGGAACAGCGCACGCCGTGCCGACTTCGGCGGTCGCATGGTCCTGGGCCAGGATCTGCTGCACGTACCGGTGGGCCGACGGAGCGTCGGCAGCCGCTGAGCGGGCCGGCACGTCGACCTTCAACAGCCGTGTTTCTACGACGACTTGGCCCGCCCGCACCGGCCGTCCGGGAAAGAGGACGGGACATCCGGGACAGGTCAGTAGAACTCGACGGTGTTCACCCGGTTGAGCAGCGCGTGTCCGTCCAGGAACCGCGTGGCGTTGGCGGCGAACAGCTCGGCGATGAGGCGGTCCTCCGCCGCGTCGAGGGCGGCCGTGTGAGGGCTCACGAGCACCTGGTCGTGGTCCCAGAGCGGGCTGGCGGCCGGCAGCGGCTCCGTCTCGAAGACGTCCAGCGCGGCGAAACCCACCCGTCCGCTGTCGAGGGCGTCGATCAGAGCGGCTTCGTCGACGACGTTTCCCCGCCCGACGTTGACGAGGGTCGCGCCCGGCCGCAGGGCGTCGAAGAACCGCTTGTCCAGCAGGTGTTCGGTCGCCTCCGTCCCGGGGAGCGTGTTGACGACCGCGTCCACGGCCGGTGCCACCTCGACGAGCCGGTCGGGGCTCACCACCTCGGACACGCCGGGGACGGTGATGTCCCGCCTGCTCGTGCCGACGACCCGTGCGCCCAGCGCGTGCAGTTTCGCGGCGACGACCCGGCCGATCCCGCCGAGACCGAGCACGAGCACGGTCTGCTCGCTCACCTGCCTCATCGTCCAGCGACCGCTCCATGCGCGGGCGCGCTGCTGACGGCCGAGGCGAGGCAGGTCCTTGGCTCCCGCGAGGACGCCGAAGACGGCGAACTCGGCGAGCGGCCGTCCGTGCACACCGGCCGAGGTGCTGAAGGCGACCCGGTCGAGTTCCGCGGCGCCGAGTCCCGCCGCCTTGACCTGGCTGCCGCCGCCGGCCGCCATGGTGTGCACCCATCGCAGCCGTGCGTTGGCCCGGACCGTACGGGCCAGCGCGGACGGGTCGACGTCCGGGATGCCGTAGAGCGCCTCGGCGGAGTCGAGAAGCGCTTGGTAGGAGCGCTGTTGCCGGGGCGTGCGCAGCCAGGTCGGATCGCCGGCGAAGTCGGCGGGCCAGCGCATCGGCGGGAGGAGTGCCTGGTCGACGACGAGGTCGATCCGGGGCTCCAACTCCCGTATGAGCGCGCCGTTCTCCTCGGACAGCGGCGCGGCGACCGCGACCCGGAGCCGGTGGGTGTCCCGTTCCGCTGCCATCAGGCGGCCTTCCTCCGGAGCGTCTCGACCTCGGCGTCGAGGTCCGCCTCGCGGGCGACGATCTCCTTGACGGCCGCGAGGGCCTCCTCGGCGCGGTGCGGGGGAATCACGATCACCCCGTCGGCGTCGGCGACGACGATGTCCCCGGGTTCGACGACGACCCCACCGATGGCGACGGACTCGCCGATCGTGCCCGGCCCGTTCTTGAACGGGCCGGCGGGAGTCAGCCCCCGCGCGAAGACCGGGAACCCGAGCCGCTCGATGATCGCGCCGTCGCGCACATAGCCGTCGACGATCGCGCCGACGGCACCGAACACGTCGAAGCGCTGGGCGAGGTTGTCGCCGATGACGGCGCGCCCCTCGAAGCCGAAGGCGTTGATGACGAGGACGTCCCCGGGGCGGATGTGCTCCAGCGCGGCGATCACGGCCTTGTTGTCGCCCGCGTACGACTACGGCATCTACGGCCTGCTCGTCACCTATCTCGCGCTCAACATCATGGGCGACGCCGGTGCCGACGGGCTCTTCCTCACCAACGTCGGCTTCCTGGTCAGCTTCCTCGCCCGCCCCTTCGGCAGCGTGATCTGCGGATACCTCAGCGACAAGCTCGGCCGCAAGAGGCTCCTGGCCACCCTCCTGGTGCTCATCTCCGGAGCGACCGCAGCGATCGGCCTCATCCCCTCCCACGCGGCGATCGGGGTGGGCGCGCCGGTTCTTCTCGTCCTGCTCCGGGGTCTACTGTCAGACCTCCTCCAAGAGGTACGCGATGACTGGCCGGCGGGTCGGCTACCTCCGAGGCCCGTCGCCCCTGATCCAGGCCGCCGCGCGCATCCACAACACCTTCAACGGCTCGGTGAACACGGCCGTCCAGGACGCCGCGCTCGTCGCGGTACGGACGTGCGACGCCGACATCGCGCGGATGCGAGCGGAGTACGAACGGCGCGGCGAACTCATGCGGGCGGAACTCGCCAAGGTCCCGGGCCTCGAACTCAGCACCCCGGAGGGCGCGTTCTACCAGTTCCCCCGTTACGACCTCGATCTCCCGTCGGCCGAGGTCGTGGCGGCACTGCGCTCCACCTACGGCGTGGCCGTCCGACCCGGCAGCGAGTTCGGTGCCCGGGGCGAGGGCCATCTGCGGCTGTCGTACGCTGCCGACGCGGAGTCCATCACCGAGGGCGTCCGTCGTCTGGCCCACGGCCTCTCGGCCCTCCGGTGAACACCGCCGCCACGCGAACGGGGAGTCGACCCATGCGCAGTGACACCCAGCGCAACCGCAGACAACTCATCAAGGCAGCCGCCGAGTTGTTCGAGAACTCGCCGACTCCGGTCAGCCTGACCGAGATCGCCAAGCGCGCCGAGGTGTCCACCGCGACCGCCTACCGGCACTTCTCCTCCGTCGAGGACGTCCTGCACGCCTTCCGCGCCCAAGTCGGCTCCGAACTGCGGGACTTCAGCACACAGCAGACCACCCGGGGCATGCAGCGCCTCGAAGCGGTCTCCCGCCACTGGGTGTCGCTCGTCCTCGAACACGGCGGCGCGATGGCGCAGATGCGCTCGCACCGCGGCTATCTGGAGCGGCTGCGCGAGAACACCGGCTACCTCACTCCCCAGGCCGAGGCACTCACCGAACCGCTCCGCCAGACCACCGAGGACCTCGGCCTCGGCGACCTCGGCGACGAGGCCCTGTACCTGTGGAACGCCCTGTTCGACCCCCGCGACATCCTCGACCTCATCAAGAGCGGCCGGACCGAGGACGAAGCGGCCTCCCGTCTCGTGGCCGCCCTGCGCGGCGCGCTCATCGGCTGGTCCACGGCACCCGACCGGAGGGACGACTGAAGCCCGGCCCTGGACTCCACTCCCGAACTGCCCCCAGCCACAGGGGGTCTCGGCAATCCGCCGACCGCCTGCTCATAGGCGTGCGCGACGCGCGGCACGGTGGCGTCGTCGAGCGCCTGCCGGTGATCATCAGGCCGGCAGGGAGACCGCCGACCAGTTCGGGACACTGCACGCACAGCGTCCGCTCCCCCTCGGCGGGCGAACTCCCGCTGGTGCGCCGCTCGTCAACGGCGCCCATCAAGCCCACCGCCCAGCTACCGGATCGCGTGCCCAACCCGTGCACGCCTCCCCAGGAACTCCCGGAAACTCCCAGGCAGAAGTAGGTAGCCCCCAGTAGCCCCAGCCACACGAACCGGCCCCGACCACGCAGAAGCGCCAGGTCAGAGCGTCAAGCGTCAGCGGTGGGCGCGTCACGCCCTACACGCTGTAAGGTGACCGCCATGGCTGGCAGAGACCCGCATGTCCGCGCGGAGCGGCGTAGCGCAGGTGAGCTGGAGACCGAGGTCCTCGCCGCGTTGTGGGCGACCGACCGTCCCCTGACACCGGCCGAGATCCAGGCCGAGATCGACGGCCCGCTCGCCTACAACACCGTGCACACGATCCTGAAGCGGCTCTACGACAAGGGGCTCGTCCTGCGGGACGCGGCCGGGCGGCGCGGGGCCTACCGGCCGGCGAAGAACGCGGCGGAGTTGACCGCCGAGGCGATGCACGAGGCGCTGGACCGGGGGCCGGACCCGATCGCCGCGTTGCAGCAGTTCGTGAGCGGTCTGCGTCCCGAGGAGGAGAGGGCCCTGCGCGACCTGCTGGCCGGGGGCGCGGGATGAGGTTCGACGTCTACACCCCGTTGCTGCTGTCCGCGCTGCTCGCCGCGATCAGCCCGGCGATCGGCAGACGGGTGGCCCCGGCACTGGCCGCCCGGGTGCTGACCGTCGCGGCCGTGGTGACCGCGGCGGCCACCTGCTGGTCCCTGTTCCTGCTGGCCGCGACGCTCGTCGGCGATGCCCCGCCGGTCGTCGCCGAGGCCCGGCAGGACGGACACCGGCTGCCCGAACCGGTGCCCGAGGTCATCGGGATCGCGGCCGCGGTCGCCCTCGCCGTGCTCGTCGTGTCCGTCCAGGGGGCCGTGAGCGCGGACCGCCGTACGCGGCGCGCACTGCGCCGGCTGTGCGAAGGGCACCCGGCGGACACCGAGTTGATCGTCGCCGACTCCCCCGAACCGCGTGCGTTCGCCATCCCCGGCCCGCCCGGCCGGATCCTGGTCACGGTCGGCATGCTGAGCGCCCTCGAACCGGCGGAGCGCCGGGTCCTGCTCGCCCATGAACGTGCCCATCTCGCCCACCGGCACGCGCAGTTGGTGACCGCGGCGACGCTCGCGGCCGCGGCCAACCCGCTGCTGCGGCCCGTACGATCCACGGTCGTGTTCCTGGTGGAACGGTGGGCGGACGAGCGGGCGGCGGACGCGGTCGGCGACCGTGCGACCACCGCCCGCGCCCTGGCCCGCGCCGCCCTGAGCGCCGAACGCGCGCGCCCCGCATGCGCGTTGAGCTTCACCGACCGTGCCGTCACCCGCCGGATCGCGGCGCTCCAGACAGCGCCGCCGCCGCGCCTGTGGCCCCTCGCGGCGGCCGTCCTCACGCTGGGCGCTCTGCCCGCGCTCGGCGCGGCCGACGCGACGGGCGATCTGTTCCGGATGCTGGCGGGAGTGCTCGTCTAGGCGGTCCGCCACCCGCCTCGGCAGCGAAGTCGGCCTGTACGGAGGGCAGTCGACGTGACGGTCGTCAGCGACCGCGGGGCTTGCCGCGCTTGGTTCCCTTGGCGCCGCCGGACGCACCACGCGGGTTCTTGCCGGTCCGGCCCGTCGACTTCCCGGCGGCGGGCTTGCGGCGCGCGGGGGTTTCGGCGCGCTTCGCCTTGGTCTTCGGCTGCGGCTGGGCGGGCGCCTGGGTGCGGCCCCGCGTGCTGTTGACCGTACGGCCGCGCACGATGCCGATGAAGTCCTCGACCAGGTCGGTGGTCGCGTCCTCGGGCCAGGAGAGGGCGACGTCCGATTGAGGGGCGTCGACGACGGTCCGGTAGGTGAGGTCCTTGCGGTGGTGCAGCCGGGCCAGGGACTGGGGGACGTAGAGGATGCCGATGCCCGACGCCACGTGCTCGACGGCGTCCTCGGTGGTGGCGGGACGCTCGAACGCGGGCTCCCCGGGCGGCTGTTCCCAGTCGAGGACGTCGTCGAGGGGGTGAAGGACCACCTCGTCGGCGAGTTCGTCGAGGGACACCTCTTCGGCCGCCGTCACGACGTGGTCCTTGGGGGCCACGACCACGGTCGCCTCGGTGTAGAGGGGGATCGCGCTGAGGACCGTACGGTCGACCGGCAGGCGCACGAGTCCGGCGTCGGCCTCGCCGCGCCGCAACACATCGGATGCCTCGGCTGCCGGGACCGGTACGAGGACGAGCGGGACGTCGGGCCGACGCTCGTTCCAGATCCGCACCCACTTGGCGGGCGTCACCCCGGGGACGTACGCGAGCCGGAACGTGGGGGATGCTTCCGAGCCTGTCACCCCGCAAGGTTACCCGCCGTGGTCGGAGGTCTCGTACACGGTCGATACTCTTGACGGTATGAGTTCGCACCAGACCACCCAGACGATGAAGCCCGCCACGGCGGCGAAGAAGCTGGGTGTGTACCTAGAGGCCACGCCCGCCGAGTTCCAGGAGGGTGACGTCTCCCGCGCCGAGCTGAACGAGTTGCAGGCGAACCCGCCCCAGTGGCTGCGCGAGCTGCGCGCCGACGGCCCGCACCCGCGCCCGGTCGTCGCGGCCAAGCTCGGCGTCTCCATCGCCGGTCTCGCGCGCGGCGGGGTCACCGAGCCTCTCACCACCGAGCAGATCGAGGCGCTGAAGAAGGACAGCCCCGAGTGGCTGGAGAAGGAGCGCGCCACCCAGGCCGAGGTCCGCAAGGAAGCCGAGCGGATCAAGAACAAGAAGAACGACGAGCGCGACTGACGGCTGCGGGGCGGAAGCGCTCAGGACGGAGACCCGGTCGGTGACGGACGGCCCCGGCAAGCCCCCGGCGATGTACCGCAAGGTCGCGGCCGACCTCGGTCGCGAGATCGGCGAGGGCCGCTACGGCTCCGGCGGACGGCTGCCCGCCGAGGGCGAGCTCGCCGAGCGCTACGGCGTCTCCCGGGGCACCGTCCGCCAGGCGATGGCCCTGCTGCGCACCGAGGGGCTGATCGCCTCGCGGCGCGGCACCCGCCGGGTCGTGATCGGTACGCCCCGGCCGCAGAGCTTCGGCGAACTGCTCAGCTTCACCCGCTGGGCGCGCTCGACGGGCGAGGAGCCCGGCGGCCGGATCGTCACCATGGAGACCCGCCCCGCCGACCCGACCGAGCGGGAGCACCTGCGGTTGCCGGTGGGGGCGGAGGTGTACGAGGTTCGGCGGCTGCGCACGCTCTCGGGGCGGCCGGTGATGGTCGAGCGCACCGTATACCCGTCCGCCGTGGGCGAGTTGATCGCCGAGCTGCCGGCCGACACCGTGTCGCACACGGTGGCCCTGGAGGAGTCGGGCGTGCTGATCGCGGACGCCCAGCACACCATCGACCTGTGCCGGGCCGACCCGGAGGACGCCCGGCTGCTCGGCTGCCGGCCCGGCGACCCGCTGCTGCGCGAGCGCAGGTGCAGCACCGATCCGGCGGGCGCACCGGTCGAGTGGTCCGAGGACCGGTACCTTCCGGAGACCGTGGCCTTCACCGTCCACAGCTCGGCGGCGTCCGGCTCGCTGGCCCGCCGCCCGGCCGACGACGCCTGACCTCAGGTGTCCGTCCGACCTCATGCGTTCCGCAGCAGGGCCGTGAGCAGCGGGCGGAAGTGCGCGAAGTCCGGGGTCGGCGCCTCGGGATCCTTGGCCTCGTCGTCCCAGCGGCGCACCGCGACCCCGTCCGCCGCATACGGATTCGCCTCGTACGCGGCGACCTCGGCCGGAGACATCGGACCGCCCTGTACCTCCAGCGTGTACACCGACGCCTCGGAGAGCCGGCCGAAGTAGCCCGGCTCGACCGCGCACAGATACCGCTTGGCCGCCACGTGCAGCCGGACCGGTTCGGTGACCTCGGGACCGAACCACTCGGCCAGCCGGTCCGCCCCCGTGTGGCTGTGCCGGTTGTCGGTGCCCTCCATCAACTCCGCACCGCTGACCGGCCCGTGGAAGTGTCCGAGGTCGTGCAGCAGCGCGGCGGCGATCAACGCGTCGGGCGCTCCCGCCTCCTCGGCCCGGGCTGCCGCCTGCAGCATGTGCTGCGCCATCGTGACCTCCTCCCCCAGGTAGGCGCTCGCCCCCTCCCCCGCGAAGAGTTCGGCCAGCTCGTCCACGAACTCCCTTGCGGCTACGGCCCGTTCGCGCCGCAGTATCGCCAACGTGCCGGCCAGCGCGTCGAGGTCGGCGTAGGCGCCCTGGAGGTGACGGGCGCCGCTCTCCTCGAAGGCCGTACGGGCGTGCAGCAGCCGGACGTTGTCGAAGATCAGGCAGTCGCCGGGCAACAGCCGGAACTCCAGCTGGAGTTCGGGGCGCAGGGTGATCTCGGCGAAGGCGCGGTAGGCCCGGTAGAAGGACTCCAGTTCGGCGGCGGGCAGCAACAGGGTGCCGATGGAACGGTTGTTGAAGCGCACCTCGCGGATCTGCCCGCGCCCGTCCACGTCGATCAGCGGTCGGTCGGCGGCCAGCACGGTGTATGCGTCGCTGAAGCGGAACGGCACGGGGGTACGGGTCAGTACGGCGAACGCCTCCGGGGCCTCGGCGCGCAGCAGCGCGGCGGCCCGGAACCCGTCCACCAGCCCGGAGTCGCCGCCGACCGCCGCGTTGGACAGACAGTGCAGGAGCTGGAGGGTGGGCACCGGGTCGCGGTAGGGGTTGTCGGTGTGCGGGGTGATCCGGGCGCCGGTGAAGGCGAGGTTGTTGGGGTCCGGTTCGACCCGTACGTCGAAGAGCCGTCCGTAGTTGGTCTCGCGGACGTAGCCGAAGGTCTCCGCCACCTCCAGCACCTGGCCCTCATGGCACGGCACATCACGCAGCAGGGCGAAGCCGAGCCCGAGGACGGACTCCAGCACCCGTGCCTTGACCACCGGGTCGGCCAGGTAGTCAGCCCAACTCGCCTCGGGGAGACGGCCGTTCAGGTCGGCAGCGATCCACAGGGTCTTGCCGTTCTCACCGCGTCGGTCCTCGGACGCACTCCCGGCTCCGGGTCGCCCGGCGGCCAGCCAGCGCTCGGAGTACACGGACCGGTGCCCGTCGGGCGCCCAGTCGATCTCGACGCCGTCGGCGGTCTGCCGTACGGCCTCCAGCGCGAGGTCGGTGGGCAGTTCGGTGATCTGGAACAGCTTCTGACCGTTGCGCGGGTCGCGGCAGCGGGGGCAGGGGCAGTTGTCCCGCAGCCAGGTCAGCGGCAGATCCGCTACGGACGGCGACATCGTCATCACTCTCTCATCAAGTTGTACAGCCAACTCTTCGGACAGAGCGAACGTCTCAGCGCCGGATGAGCACGAGGTGACGTACCGGCCACCGGCGCATGAACGGGATCGAGGTCAGCGCGGCAGCCGCAGGCCTGCGATCAGGACGTCGACCAGGCGGAGCGCGTCGTAGCGGTCGTCGCCCTCCACGCCGACGCACAAGTTGCCGACGCCGCGCATGACTTCATAGGCGGTGAGGTCGGACCGGACCTCGGCCGCCGCCACTGCCGCGTCGAACAGCTCGGTGCACACGGGCAGGAGGCGGTCCAGGAAGTAGGAATGCAGCGCCTCAAAGCCCGCGCTGTCGGACCGCAGCACCGCGGCGAGCCCGTGCTTGGTGACCAGGAAGTCGACGAAGAGGCTGATCCACTCCCGCAGCGCCGCGTACGGACCGGCACCGCTCGCCAGCAGCGCGGGGCCCGCTTCGGCGCAGGCCTCCACCTGATGCCGGTAGACGGCGATGACGAGATCGGCGCGGGTCGGGAAGTGGCGGTAGATCGTGCCCAGTCCGACACCGGCCTCGCGGGCGATGTCGCGCACCGGCGCGTCCACGCCGGACGCGACGAAGACCTTGGCCGCCGCGTCGAGCAGGGTCTCCTTGTTCCGCCGGGCGTCCGCCCGCTTGGACTGGGCCGCACCGCCCGCGTCCGCCTCGTTGCCGCTCATCGCGCAGTTCCTCCACCGCTGGACCTTGTTAAACGGAACAGAGTTCCGTATCGTTTCCGGAACCACGTTCCGCTTGCTCATGATGTCAGAGCACAAGCCGGACGACCAAGCCATGCCTGCCACCACGCGTTGCCGAACATCGGAAGGCGCCATGCCCAGCACACCCCGCACCCGCTTCGGAATCATGACCGCCCCCATGCAGGTCGGCTACCCCGACCTCCTCCGCGTCTGGCGCGAGGCGGACACCGTCCCGGAGATCGAGCACGCCTGGCTGTTCGACCACCTCATGCCGATCGGCGGCGACCCGGACGGCCCGGCCTTCGAGGGCTGGACACTGCTCTCGGCCCTCGCCGCGCAGACCCGCCGGCTGCGGCTCGGTGTGATGGTGACCAGCAACCGCTTCCGGCCGCCCGCGATGCTGGCCAAGATCGCCACGACCGTCGACGTCGTCTCCGGCGGACGGCTCGACTTCGGCATCGGTGTCGGCTCCCGCCCCAACCATCCCCTGGCCCGGCGCGAGTACGCGGCACACGGCCTCCCCTTCCACGACTCCGCGCACGCGGTGGCGAGCCTCGCCGAGGCCTGCACGGTGATCCGGCGGCTGTGGACCGAGGAGAAGCCGTTCGACTTCCACGGCACCCACCACCACCTCACCGGAGCGTTCGGCAACCCCAAGCCCGTCCAGCGCCCCCACCCGCCGATCCTCATCGGCGGACGCTCGGCCGCGACACTCCGCGTGGTCGCCGAGCACGCCGACCTGTGGAACATCCCCGGCGGCGACATCACGGACGTCATCGACCGCAGCGCGCTCCTCGACCGCTACTGCGCCGAGATCGGCCGCGACCCCGCCTCCGTCACGCGCTCGATCCACCTCTCCGTGTCCTACGACAAGCCCGAGGCGACCCGGGACGCGATCCGTGAGGCGGTCGACGCGGGCTTCCACCACATCGTGCTCGGGCTGTCCGCGCCCTACCCCGCCGAGGTCGCCCACTGGGTCGCCGACGAGCTGATCGACAGGACGGCCTGAGAGTCGGTCCACGTCAGTCGTGCGGGAACGAGTGATGTTCGTGCGCGACCATCCAACGGCCCCGTTCCTTGCGCAGTCCGAAGGTCAGCCGCAGCCGCAGGGTGGGGGATGCGGCGAACTCCTCGGGGGTGCCGCACCGGAGCAGGGCATGGGCGTAGGCGACGTCCGTGCCGGCCGTGATGTCGAGCGAGTCGATGTCGAAAAAGGCGCCCTGCGCCTGCCACTCGAAGAACGGCGGCCAGCTCGCGCGGTAGGCGGCGAGGCCGTGGATGCCCGCGTGCGGGGGCGGGACGTCGTACATGACGAGGTCCTCGGTGTGGTCCGCCATGACGCCGTCGAGGTCGCCGCGGTGGACGGCCTCGGCCCAGCCGGTGATGAGGGCGCGGATCTGTGTGACGTCGTCGTACATGGACGGCTCCTGTTCCTGTCCCCCACTCCATGGTCCCTCTGCTGACCCGACTCCCCGATCTTCGGCGCATCATCGCCCCGGCCGCACATCTGAGGCGGATGGCACACTCTCCGTGTGCCGCTGACTTTCGACGACCTCCTCACCCGTGCCACCGCTCTCACCGCCCCCGGCCGACGGGCCGTCCTCGGTGTCACCGGCAGCCCGGGCGCGGGCAAGACGACCCTCGCCGAGCACCTGGTGCGCGCGCTCAACGGCGCCGGGGAGCCCTGGGTCGCGCATGTCCCCATGGACGGCTTCCATCTCGCCGACGTCGAACTGGACCGGCTCGGCCGCCGCGATCGCAAGGGCGCGCCCGACACCTTCGACGCGGCCGGGTACGCGGCGCTGTTGCGGAGAGTGCGGGACGAGACCGACGAGATCGTGTACGCGCCCAGCTTCGAGCGGGTGTTGGAGCAGCCGATCGCCGGCGCGATCCCGGTGCCGCCCACGGCCCGGCTGGTGGTGACGGAGGGCAACTACCTGCTGCTGGAGGCGGGTTCATGGGCGCGGGTACGGCCGTGTCTGGACGAGGTGTGGTTCTGCGAGGCCGACGAGGACGAGCGCGTCCGCCGACTCGTCGCCCGGCACGAGGAGTTCGGCAAGGACCACGAGACCGCCGTGGCCTGGGTGTCGGGCACGGACCAGCGCAACGCCGATCTGGTCGCCACGACGCGTGGCCGGGCGGATCTGGTGATCCCCCCGGCCACGCTGCCTTCGCCGTACGGCGTGCCCCGCGCCTGAGGGCTCACGCGTGGAGCGTCAGCTCCGGTTCGCCGTGGGCGTCGCCCGCCGCGTCCCCGATGACCGCGGTGAACGCCTCGGTGCGGACGGTGAGTTCACCGTTCTCGCCGCTCGTGAACTCGGCGGTGAAGGGACCGGTGCCGGGTCCGTAGCGGACGGCGAACACATGCAGGTGCTCCGGCGCGCCCGGTGCCGGGTCGGCCTCCAGTGCCGTGGAGGTGACCAGGTGGCTCCAGCCCTCGTCGGGGTTGCCGTAGCCGCGCGGGTCGGCCGCGAGGGCGAACGCCGCCTCCTGCTGGGAGAGTTCGGAGCGGGCGTCGAAGTGGTCGGCGCCCTCGCCGGTCGGGTGGGTGAGGCGCAGGCTGCCCGCGGAGCTGACGTCACCCTCGGCCGTCCTGCGGACCCGGTCTCCGTCGTCCGCCGCGTAGGGCAGTCCGGCGAGCAAGTACGGTGCTCCGTCGAGGCGTTCGACGGCCACCGTGGTCCACAGGCTTGTGCCGTCGGTGACGTACAGGGACTGAATGTGCCGCAGGACGTGGTCGCGGCCGACGACCGGCTTGGTGACCAGCTTGGCCGTGAGCCCCTCGGCGCTGATGTCGCGGACTCGCACCTCGCCCATCGGGCGGCAGAACAGGAAGCCGTCGAGCACCGGGCCGAAGCCGCGCTGGCGGTTGACGGCGGCGGGCAGGTAGTACGTGCTGTCGGCCTCGACCACCGACGGGGTCATCTTGCTGTCGAAGGCCACCGAGACGGTACCGGCGCGGAGTTGATGGCGGGTCGGCTCCGTCGACGGGGTGCGGTGCCAGGGTGTGGTGTCCTGGATCTGCCAGACCAGCATCCACGCGAAGTGGCCGTCGACTCCCCCGTCCGGCTTGACCGCGTGCCGGGCCCAGCGGCTGTCGCCCCGGTAGCGGCCGATGTCCGAGCCGATACGGGCGCCGAAGTAGCGCAGACCGAGGACCGATTCGAAGGCGGAGTGCTGCTCGCTGTAGCGCGGACCACCGTTGTCGAAGCCGCCGTTGGTGAGGCGGGCGTCGATGTAGCGCGCCAGCGCCTCGCCGTCCTCGGCGAACATGTCCTCGCCGCTGACGATGTGGGCCCGCGCGAGGAAGGAGAGGGAGATCGGGCCGTAGTTGTTGTCGTACGCGCCGCCGTGCTCGGGCGGGAGGAGGGCGCCGCGGTCGCTCACACGGTGGGCGCGGATCTCGTCCGCGTACACGGCGAGTGCGCGTCCGCGCACCAACTCCCCTTCTGTCGAAGGGAGATGGCGGGCCAGCATCAAGCCGCCGACCACACAGCCGATCGCCTGGTTGCCGGCTTCCTGCGGGTTGAAGAAGGTCGCCTCGGTGAGCCAGCGCCAGTAGCCGTGCGCCAACTCGACCAGTGCGGTGCGCTGTTCGTCGTCGACGAGTCCGTCCGTCGCGTCCAGGATGTTGACCGCCTGGAGCAGCGCCCATGCCGTGCTCGGCCAGTCGCCGATGGGGTGGGCGCCCGTCTCCAGGACGTAACGGGCGTACGGGAGGCCGGAGTTGCGGACCCTCAGGTTCGGGTAGCCGGGGTTGTCCTCGGTGTAGACGCGCTCGCTGAGGTGGAAGGCGAGGCTGCGCCGGACCGGCTCCGGCAGGCGCGGGTCCTTGCCGCGCTGCCAGGCGAAGGCCAGCAGGGACGTGATGCCGAGCGAGGTGTCCCCGATGTCGTCGTAGCAGTCGGGGTGTTCGAGGTTGCCCTCCGGTGTGATGCGCCGCAGGGCCTGCTCGACGACGTCCGCGAGGACCGCGTCGTAGGCCTCCGGGGTGTCGGGGAGGTCGTGCAGCGGGCCGCGCTGGTGGAGGAGGTGCACGGGTGGTTCAGCCCTTCATGCCGGAGGTGGCCGTGGCGTGGGTCGGCGGGGTCAGAGGTCGGGTGCGGGGCGGCCGGCGCGCAGGGCGACGGTCAGTGTCCGGGGGCCGTTGCCGCCGAGGTAGACGCGGTTTCCGGTCGTCGCGTCGGTGCCGCCCACCACGGTGTGGTCCTGGCCCGGGTCGTACCGTAGTACGTCGCCGCGGTCCGGCCCGGCGAGGGGTTCGCCCGCCTCGACGGCGGCCTCGACGCGGATCTCGTCGTCGCCGACGCGGTAGGTCAAGGGCTCGGTCGTCAGGCACCAGCGTCCGTCGCCGATCGGGGTGGCGCCCGTTACAACTCCCCCTGGCCGGAAGGTCAGTTCGAGGGACCAGGGCACCTGTGGGCCGCTGATGTCGATGCGCAGGTCGGCCCCGTCGTCCCGCAGGTCGACCTCGACGCGGGTCGTGTGGGAGACCTCGTCGCGGGGGCGATCCGGGAAGGACAGGGCGGCGGAGAAGCGGCCCTCGTCCGTCATGCGGTAGGTGCCGTCGCTTCGTTGCCGGTCCGACGGGAGCGGCTGGTAGTAGGCGGCCGTCAGGGTCTCGGTGAGCCGGTACCGGTTGTCGGCGAGCTGTTCCATGTCGGCGGCGCGGAACGGGCCGAGGTCGAAGAAACCCCGGGAGAGGCGCACCGCGTCGAGGACCGCCTCGCCGGCGAACAGGCGCAGGAAGGTGGGGTTGCAGGCCAGGCCCGAGCGGATGCGCCGGTGCTCGGGGACGTCCGAGCCGCCGTACAGGACGCTGTGCGTTGTGGTGGAGACGCGTGAGGCGAGGCGGGCCGTGGTGAAGTACCGGTCGCGGGGCAGGAGTTGCGGCTCCGGTGTCGGCAGTTCGCGGCACAGGTCGGGGGTGAGGAGGGCCGCGGCGAGCAGGTCGGGGTCGTCGATGCCGTCGGCCGCCGCCCGGTGTGCCGCTCGGCTGAAGTCGCCCCGGCCGGTGCGGATCGCGAGCAGCCGGAAGTGCGGGAGGTAGGGCGCCAGCGGAAAGCGGCCCTTCTGGTCCTGGCGCCGGGAGTGGACGGTCTCCACCGTGCCGTCCGGTCTGATGAGGTCCAGGGTCGCGGTGAGGTTGTGTTCGACGGCGTCCCGCAGGTCGGGGCGGTCGAGGACCTCGGCCAGCAGCAGGAGCGAGGGGTTGGAGACATGGGACGCGTAGACGGCGCTGCGCTCCGAGTACAGGCCCTCCGCGTCGATGTCGACGCCCTCGGCGAGCCACTCCTCGACACGGTCGAGCAGCCGATCGTCGGGGAACGAGCGGTGCAGGCGGGCCAGCGCGGCGGACAGTTCCCAGCGGTGGTTCGGAGTGTGCACCCCGCCGGTCAGGAGACTGTCGGAGGCGGCGCGGGCGATCTCGGCAAGCGCGGCCGCGACGTCGTCCAGTTCCGGACCCGCGCCCACGGCCAGGACGTACGCGTCGCACACGTCGTTGACGGTGAACGCGGAGTCCGGCGGTGACTGCACGTTGTCGCCGCCCGCGAAGAGGCCGGTGCCGGTCTGCGCGGCCCGCAGGGCGCGGAGGTGGGTCAGCGCGGCGGCGACGGCCTTCTCGCTGCCGTGCAGGGCCGAGTCCGGGGAGCGGTGGGCCGCGATCAGGGTCTTCACCCGGCGGGCCAGCACGCGGTGGGTGACACCGACGGGTTCCTGGTCCGGGTCGGCCGCCGGCGGGGCGGCCGACCCGTCGGCGGCACGGGCCGCCGCGCGCACGAACTCGTCGTCGAGCGGGCTGGGCAAGGTCAGTCCTTCAGTCCGGCGTTGATGTCGGCGCTCATGACGTACCGCTGGAAGACCAGGAAGATGAGGATCAGCGGGATCATGGAGATGACCGAACCGCCCAGCAGCACCGACCAGTTGATGTTCTGCGCGCCGACGAGGCTCTGGATGCCGATCTGCACGGTGAACTTGTTGGGGTCGTTCAGCATCAGCAGCGGCCAGATGTAGTCGTTCCAGCGCCACTGGAAGGACAGGATCGCGAGGGTCAGCATGATGGGCCGGGAGATCGGCACCATGATCCGCAGGAAGATCGACAGTTCCCGCGCGCCGTCGATGCGGGCGGCCTCGACGAGTTCGTCGGGGACCGTCAGGAAGAACTGGCGGAACATGAAGCAGCCGGTCGCGGTGAGCACGGCCGGGAGGATGATGCCGCCGAACGAGTTGTAGAGGCCGAGGTCGCGGACCACCAGGAACTCGGGGGCGAGCATGACCTCGGACGGCAGCATCGTGGTGGCCAGGATGCAGATGAAGAAGAACTTGAGCCAGCGGTTGTTGTACTTCGCCAGCGCGTAGCCGGTGCAGCAGCTGACGCCCACCGTGAGGATCGTCGTGATCACGCACACGATGGCGGTGTTGATGAAGTACTGGGAGAAGTTGGCGCTGTCCCAGGCCGCCTTGTAGCCCGACACGGTGGGGTTGTGCGGAAGCACCGTCAGCGGCAGGGAGAAGAGGTCCCCCGCCGGCTTGAAGGAGCTGAGGACGAACCACAGCACCGGCAGCCCGTAGAGGGCGGCCAGGATCCACAGCAGTGTCGTCGCGGGGACCGCGCGCCGGAGCCCGCCGTCGCGCCCGTTGCGTCGCTGCCGCTTGGAAAGGGTCCGGCCGGAGTCGGCGTCGACCGGACGCGGCGTGTCTGTGGTTGTCATCGGTTCTCCACCCGCCGGTTGACGATCAGCTGGATGATCGCGACGGCCATCAGGATGAGCATGAGCACGAAGGACGCGGCGCTCGCGTAGCCGATCTGGCCCCGGTTGAAGCCGGTCTCGTAGATGTACTGGACGAGCAGGTTGTTCGAGGTTCCGGGTCCGCCGTTGTTGAGGGAGACGAACAGCGGATACTCCTTCATCGCGTTGATCGTGTTGAGCAGGATCACGATGAACGAGGTGGGCGCGATGCTCGGCAGCGTGATGCTGATGAACTGGCGCCAGGGACCGGCGCCGTCGAGCGAGGCCGCCTCGTAGTACGACACCGGCACGTTCTTGATCGCCGCGATGAACAGCAGCATCGAGAAGGCCGTTCCCCACCAGGCACCGGCCATCACCACGACGCCCAGCGACAGGTCCGCGTTCGACTGCCACGCGATCGCGTGCACGCCGAACTTCTCGATGACGTAGTTGATCAGTCCGAAGTTCTCACCGAACAGCCACCGCCACAGCACACCCACGACGATCGGCGAGATGAGCCACGGGATGAAGAAGACGACGCGGGCGAACGAGGCGCCCTTGGCCTGCCTGCTCACCACGAGGTTGGCGATGAGGAGCGACAGCACGAAGTTCAGCGGGACGACGAGGACGGTGTAGAGCAGCGTCCGGAACAGCGCGTCGTAGAAGGTGGAGTCGCCGAACAGGTTCTGGTAGTTGTCCAGTCCGATGAACTGGAACGCCCCCACACCGGTGTAGTTGGTGAAGGAGTAGACGAGCCCGATCACCGCCGGCCACACGAAGAACAGCGCGAACAGCACGACGTTGGCCGCGACGAGGACGAGCGGCGCGAGGGTGTAGGTGCTGCGTCGTCGTCGCCTGGGCGGGCTCACGGACACGTCCGCGGCGCTTTTTGTCATCTTCCTGACTTCCGTGCTGGTGGAATGGATTGCTGAGGGCTCCGACCGTGAGCCCGGCGTCTCGTGGACGGCCAGGGCCGGGCGGCGGTGTGCGATCCCGCCGCCCGGGCCCTTGGGCCTACGATCCGCTGCCGACCGCCGTGTTGTAGCCGTCCACGATGTTGTCCAGGGCCTTGTCGACCGACTGCTGGCCGTTGATCGCCTTGCCGAGCTCCGTCTTGGTCGGGTCGGTGGTGAGGCTCTTGCCCTTCAGCACCCAGGCCGTCTGCGCGCCGTTGAAGTAGCCCGAGATCGGGGCGTAGAGCGGGATCTCCTCGTTGTAGAGCTTGAACGCCGCCTGCGCCGCCGCCGACTTGAAGGGGTACTTCGGGCTCAGGCCACTCTCGACCGGGAGGAAGCCGGAGCTCTCGACCAGCTCGGTGTAGTTCTTGGGCTCGTACACCCAGGACATGAACTTCTTCCCGGCGGTGGCCGCGGCGCTGTTGTTGTTGAAGCCGACCATCATGCCGCCGCTGTTGACGTCACTGGCCTGCACCGGCTGGGCCGGGGTCGGGACGCTCGCCCACTCGAACTTCTTGATGCTGTCGGCGAAGGCGGGCACCTGCCAGACACCGGACCAGTAGGCGACGACGTCACCGCTCTGGAACATGGCCGACGGGTCGGCGCCGCTGGTCCACACCGACTTCGGCATGACCTTGTCGTCGTTGAGACCGACGAAGTACTTCACGGCCTTCTTGGTCGCCGCGTCCACCGAGAACTTGCCGGAGGAGTCGGCGTGGACGTACTTGCCGCCCATCTCGTACACCATGGCGCGCAGACGCGACGGCGACTGGTCGAAGGTCAGGGAGTACTTGGCGCCGGTCTTCTCGCGGACCTTGTTGGCCGCGGCGATGAACTCGGTCCAGGTCCAGGTCGTCGAGGGCGAGGCGGGGACGGCGACGCCGGCCTTCTCGAACAGCGACTTGTTGATGAAGAGGCCGGACGCGGTGACGTCCGAGGGGATGGCCAGCACCTTGCCGGACGAGTCCTTGGCGAGGAAGTTGGCGTTGATCTTGTTGGCCTTGTTGTTGGTGATGGAGCTGAGGTCGATCAGCTTGCTCGACCAGATCGGGTCCAGCGCCGGCACGTCCGCGACGTCGGGCAGCGAGTTCGCCTGCGCGGCGTTGTGCAGCTTCGTCGGGTACCCGTCGTAGGGGATGTTGACGAGCTTGACGCTGACGCCGGTCTCCTTCTTGTACTGGGCCACCAGCTTCTTCCAGCCCGCGTCCTGGCCCGGCACGGTGGAGATCCAGAACGTCAGGGACTTGGAGGTGCCACCCGAGCCGGATCCTCCCCCGCAGGCCGAGAGCAGGAGGGCCCCTGCGGAGGCCGCGGCGGCGAGAGGAACCAGGCGGCGGATGCCGTGGCGGCCGAGTCGGCGGGAGCGCCGCATACTCACACTGGTCATCTTCGATCCCTTTTCTTCGTAGCGGAAGAAGCACGGCGCCAGCCGAGGCGGCACGGGTGCATTGTGCAGAGAGTTTCGCTTTCCGGGGGCGTGGCCTCGCCCGGCCTCGCCATTCTGAACGGGTGACATCCCCGGCCTTCTGGGCCGCTGCCGCACAAGCTCACCCTGATGCGGTTGCTGTACGTCTCGTACAGGCGGGAGGCTCACCCCAAGTCGATGTCCCGACCGACTTAGAAAGCGCTTGTCCGGACATTGGCAGACCGAGTCCGAGGCCGTCAATCCTTCGCCCCCGCACCATCGGTCACGGTTTGGACTCCTCTGGCGACCGCGAGCCGGGCGGCGCCCACCACGGTGCCGAGATCGCCGACCGTGCTGCTCACCACCTCGGTGGGCCAGCTCAGCCTGCCCAGCTCGGCCCGGACACCGGGCAGGAGCTGCGGGTCCGTGCCCGTGCTGCCGCCCAGGACGATCAGTCCAGGGTCCAGTACGGCGGCCACGGCGGCGGCGAGTCTGCCCACGTCCGCGGCGTGTCGGCCGACCAGTGCGCTCGCCGTGTCGTGTCCCTGCCGGGCGAGGGCGAAGAGCCGGTCCGCGCTGCCGGGGCACGGTTCGCCGGTGTCCGGCCAGACCGCCGCCGCCCTGCGCAGCAGCGAGCGCGCGCCGACGTACTCCTCCAGGGCCTCTCTGCGGGGCTCCACGGCGTCGTCCCAGGGGTAGGGCAGCCGGGCCAGCTCACCGGCCGCGCCGTTCGCTCCGCGCAGCACCTGGCCGCCGACGACGATGCCGAGACCGATGCCGACGCCGATCCGCAGATAGCCGAAGGAGAGCCGGCCCCGGGCGGCGCCCTCGTGCAGTTCGGCGAGCGCGGCGCAGTTGACGTTGTTCTCCAGGTGGACCGGCACCCCCGGCGGCAGGGCGACCGTCATGGCGTCGAACACCGGGCCCGCCTTGGCGGTCGCGGGACGCATGCCGGCGCCCGCCCGGTCCCGCGCGGCGACATCACCGACGGCGACGACGACCGTGCGCAGCGGGGTGTCGGCGGGCAGCGCGCCGAGTGCCTCGCGCACCGCGGCGGCGGCGTCCTCCCGGGGGCCGGTGACCTCGGCCAGCAGGGTGCCGTCGAGGGCGCAGCCGCGCACCCGGGTGAGCGCCGGGCCCAGATCGACGGCGAGTACGGCACCGGCGGCGGGGCCGAGACGGTATACGGCCGCGTTGCGGCCCGTGCCCCCGGAGGCGGTGCCGGAGTGGGCGGCGAGCTGGACGCTCTCCAGTTCCACGACGGCGGAGGACACCGTCGGCTTGGACAGGCCCGCGAGGGTCGCGAGCTGCGGCCGGGTCGCGCTGCCGGCTCTGGCCAGCACCTCGAACACCGCGCTCGCGCTCTCGGTCAGCCGAGACGCCTGCGCCACGACGTGTTCCACACTTCCCCCAGTTCACAGGCCGCGTTCCCGGAGGGTGTCCATGGGATGCGGCGATGGGATGTCCTGACGTCACGCGGGCCCGGGCAACGGTCCCTGTGACCGAGTTAGCGATGACTCTTGACGCACTGTACTTCGTTAGTTAACTTCCTAACGAACGTCACGGTACTCGCCTGCCGTGGTCCGTCAGAAGCCCGTCCCGGGGCTTCCCGAGTGCTCCAACCGCCGTTCCCCCGGACACGGTTCGCCCACCGTCGCAGCACAGCGCAACGACGAAAGAGGTTCCGTGCAGGACTCCACGCCCCTCGTGGTCGGCATCGACGTGGGTGGCACCAAGACACATCTCCGCGCCTGCGCGGGCACCGATGTCGTCGCCGACCACATCCGTGCGAGCAGCGGCTGGCGGCCGCACGACCCCGCGACCGCCGCCGACTGGCTGACCGCGCTGGTCCATGACGCCCTGCCCGCACACGCGCGACCGTCCGCGGTCGCCGTGGGCGGGCACGCCTGTGAGACACCCCGCCAGTGCGCCGAGATCCGGGCCGCACTGGAGGACCGTCTCGGCGTGCCGACGCTCGTCGTGGGCGACGCCGAACTGCTCGTCCCCGCCGCCGGGTTGGACAAGGGGGTCGGTCTGGTGGCCGGCACCGGTTCCGTCGCGGTGGGCCTGCTCGGCGACGGCACCCGCCTCCAAGTGGGCGGCTGGGGCGCCGTGCTCGGCGACGAGGGCGGCGCCGCCGGCCTCGTCCGCGAGGCGGCCCGCACCGCCTGGGCCGCGCACGACCGGGGCGAGGCCCCGGACCAGCTCGCCCTGGGACTCGTCGAGGCGTTCGCCGTGGCCGAAGTGCCCGCGCTCGGCGCCGCATTGGAAAGCGCTTCCGACGTCTCCGCCGAATGGGGCCGCCACGCCCGTGTCGTCTTCACCGCGGCCGACGCGGGCTCGCTCCTCGCACGCGAGGTGATAGCCGAGGCCGGCCGCTCCCTCGCCGCGCTCGTCGTACGGCTCGCCGAACGCGGCGTCCCCGTCGACGACGTGGTGGTCTCGGGCGGCACCGTCCTCGCCCAGCCCCGCCTGTACGAAGCCCTCACCGACGCGCTCGCCGAGCGGGTGCCCGGGGCGCGTCCGCAGCCCATCCGGGTACCGCCCGTCGAGGGCGCGGTGGCGCTGGCCCGATCGATCCTGTGAACCGCACGGCCCCCGTTCACCCGGGGGTCATGTGCCGGACGCCGAACCCCCTCCGACGGGACACGACCCGGCGCAAATCTTCGCACGTACGCACCAGTTGACGTATGCGCTTTCTCGCGTCGTACGGTGCACCTCGCACCACAGCCGATCGCACAACCCTCACTGGTCCCAGGACCTGGCCGACCGCAACGGCCGTAGAACTCAAGAGAGGCACACCCATGCCGTCACCCGCCGGGCACCGCACTGACGCCGGTCGACTCGCCGTGAACAGACGTGGTTTCCTCAAGACCTCGCTCGGCGCCTCCGCCGGTGTGGTCGCCGCGCCGACGCTGGTCAGCTGGCTGGCCGCCGCGGACGCCAAGGCCACCACGGCCCCGCTCCCGTTCGTCGACGACTACAAGACGAACGTCATCGCGAACCTCACCCCCGAGACCAACGCCGTGGTCCGGGTCCTCGGCGGCATGGCCCAGATATGGAAGACGGGCGCCACCTGGAACACCGGCACCCCGCTGCGCCCCGAGATCCTGCGCGCCAACGTGCGCTACTGCGTCGACCTCACCGCCCACCGCACCGAGGCGCAGGCCAAGGAGGCGTTCCTCTACGACCGCCAGCACCAGAGCTACGCGATGATCGCGGGCCTGGGTCCACTGGCCGACCTGTACAAGTCCGGTGCCCTGGCGGTCACTTCGATCACCAGCGCCCCGGACTCCACCCCGGCCACCACGATCAGCGACGCCGTCCCGGCCGACGCGCCCGCCGGTTCCGCGCTCGGCGCCGGCTCGCACGACTCCGCGCTGGGCAAGGTCGCCGAACTGGTCGACACCGTGCGCGGCAACTACGCGTCGGGCAACCCGGGCAAGTACGCCTACCAGTACCCGCGTCCGTGGCGCATGAACGAGAAGAGCGAGGTCGTCGACACGGGCAAGGTCGACGCGCTCGGCTACCCGGTCTACGACTCCAAGGTGGTCGTCGCCCCTCAACTCCTGCGCCAGCGCTCCACGTCACCGGTCGACGACGCCGGTTTCCCCAGCGGTCACACCAACGCCTTCCACCTGGCGGGGCTCGCCTACGCGTACGCCGTACCCGAGCGCTTCCAGGAACTGGTCACCCGTACCTTCCAGTTGAGCCACACCCGGATCATGGCGGGCATGCACTCCCCCGTCGACGTCATGGGCGGCCGCATCATGGCCACCGCCCTGGCCGCCGCCACGCTCGCCGACCCGGCCAACGCCACGCTCAAGGCCGCGGCGCGCGCCCAGGCGCTCGCCTACTTCGAGGCGAAGACCGGCACGACGGCGGACACCCTGTACGCCTACGCCCACTCGGCGACGACGGCGACCGACCCGTACGCGGACCGGAGCGCCAACGCCCGTCTGGTGGAGCCCAAGTTCACCTACGTCCTGACCCGCAGCGGCCGTGACAAGGCACTGACCGTGCCCAAGGGCGCGGAGGTCCTGCTGGAGACCCGGCTGCCGTACCTCGACGCGGCCCAGCGGCGCGAGGTGCTGCGCACGACCGCGCTGCCCTCCGGCTACCTCCTGCTGGACGGCTTCGAGCAGTGGGGTCGCCTCAACCTCTTCGCGGCGGCGGACGGTTACGGCTCCTTCGACTCCGATGTCGTCGTCGCCCTCGACGCGGCGGCCGGGGGCTTCGGCGCGGCCGACGCCTGGCGCAACGACATCGACGGCTGCGGCGGCCTGACCAAGCAGGGCACCGGGACGCTCACGCTGACCGGGCACAACGCGTACACCGGCGGGACCGTGCTCAAGTCCGGTGCGCTGGTGGCCGGTTCGGCGCACGCACTCGGTCACGGTGACGTGAGCGTGCTCGGCGGTTCGCTGCGGGTCTCCGAGTCCGTGCAGATCCACGGCACGTACGCCCAGCAGTCGGCCGGCCTGGAGGTCACGCTGCGCTCGGGCCACCAGCCCGCCGTCGAGGTCACCCGGCGCGCGACGCTCGGCAAGGGCAGCACGCTGTCCCTTCGCTTCGACGCCGAGCACCCGCCGGCCGCCGGCTCCACGGTGCGCGTCCTGAGCGCGTCCTCGCTGCGCGGCCAGTTCGACAGCATCACGCTGAACTCGGACAAGCTGCGGGCCGTACCCGTGTATACGGCGGAAGGTCTGTCGGTACGACTCCTGAAGCGGTGACGCCCCTGGTGGCGGGAGCGATGCGACAGTAGGGCCATGACCCGGCTCCGGCTCGCTCCCGCCACCGCGCGGCCGGCCTCACCGCAGGGCGGATGATGGCGCGCGAACAGCACTCGGTCCTCGAACCCGGCACGCTCGGCGACGGCGGGCCTCCTCCGCCGCGCGCCACGGAGAGCCGGCCGGCCCGCCTCCACGCCGGGCTGCGGCGCCACCGGCGGTGGCTGCTGCCGGTCCTGGTGGTGGTGCTCCTCGCGCAGATGGCCGCCGTGATGGTCACGACCGCCGTCGAGCAGACCCCGACCATCGACGAGCCGGTGTACGTGGCCACGGCCACCATGTATCTGCGCGAGCACACCCTTGACCACAACCCCGAGCACCCGCCCCTCGGGAAGCTGGTGATCGCCGCCGGGATCGCCCTGGCCGACCCGCACTTCGATGCGAACTACCGTGGCGATCAGGGGGAGTTGGGCCGCCATCTGCTGTACGAGTCGGGCAACGACCCCTGGCGGCTGATGTTCTGGGCCCGCCTGCCGGTGATCGTGCTGACCCTGCTGTTCGGGCTGGTCGTGTTCGCGTTCGCCCGTGAACTCATGGGCGCGGCACGGGGGTTGGTGGCGCTCGCCCTGTACACGTTCTCGCCCGATGTCGTCGCGCACGGCTCGCTGGCCACCCTCGACGTGCCACAGGCCGGCTTTCTGCTGACGTCGGTGTGGCTGCTGTGGCGGGCCCGACGGCGCCCGTTCCTGTACGTCCCGCTCGCGGGGGCGGCGCTCGGTGCCGCCGTCGCGACGAAGATGAGCGCCCTGCCCGCCGTACCGGTGCTGATGCTGCTGGCCGCCCTGTCGGTGTGGTCCGCGTGCCGCCCGGCCGACCGTGCCGCCCGGCGGCGGGTGGTGCTCCTCGGAGCCGCGGGCGCGGCCGTGGTGGCGCTGGTGACGGTCGCCGTCGTCTGGGCGTCGTATCTCGCCGTCGATCCGCGGCTGCGCTTCACGTCCACGGAACCGGTGCCGACCGTCCACGGACTGCGCGGGCAGATCGTCGGCCTCCTGCCGTTCCCGCGGGCGTTCCTCGACGGGATGCGCATCCAGTTCGGTCTGGAGGACTACCCGTGGCAGGGCTTCCTGTTCGGGCACCTCTACACCGGGTCGCACTGGTACTACCTGCCTGTGGCGCTGCTCGTGAAGACACCGCTCGGCATGATCGCGCTGTGGGCGGCGGGTGCCGTCGCGGTCGTGGCGGTTCGGCGGTTGCGACCGTCGGCGCCGTATCTGCTGCTCCCCACCGCCGTGCTGCTGGGCGCGGCGATGGACGGCTCGCGGGACTTCGGGACGCGGTACGCGATCTTCGTGCCGATGTTCCTGGCGGTCGCCGCGGCCTGTGTGCCGGCGCTGCGGTGGCGGTGGGCCGCGCTGTCCACGGGGGTGCTGGTGGCGTTCGTCGCGGTCAGTTCGCTGCGGACGTTCCCCTACTATCTGCCGTACTCCAACGAGGCGTTCGGCGGACCGTCGAAGACCTATCTGCGGCTGCACGACTCGAACGTGGACTGGGGGCAGGACCTCGGCCGCCTCGCCGACCGGCTGCGCGAGCGGTACGCGGGCGAGCGGATCTGGCTCGTCTACAAGGGCAGCGGTGTGCCGTCGTACTACGGCATCGAGTCGTCCGATCCGCGCACGGCAGGACTGCGTGACGTGCACGGGCTGTTGGTCGTTTCGGACACCTCGATCGACAAGGCGACGGGAAAACTGGCCGAGTTGATCGACAGCAGTCGTCCGATCGATCAAGTCGGTCATTCGATCACGATCTACCGGCGCTGATCGCCCTCTGGTGACAACGCTCTGTGAGCTATGTTGAGTGGCTGTGGGAGACAAAGGAGGCGCACCGGTGCCATCGCCGCAGCAGGCACGCGCCCAGGCATCCGTGATCACCTCGGGAAAAACCGACCCGGAAGTCGGCGCGGCACCGACGTCCCAACTCAGGGAACTCTTCGACGGGCCACGGCTGTCGCCGGGCCAGCGCCGCATCGCCCAGTACCTGATCGAGCACATCACCGAGGCGGCGTTCCTCTCCATCACGGATCTCGCGGAGCGCGTCGGCGTCAGCCAGCCCTCGGTGACGCGGTTCGCCGCGGCGGTCGGCTTCAGCGGGTACCCCGCGCTGCGCGAGCGGTTGCAGGCGATCGCCCTGCGGACCCTCGCGGGCGGCCCGGCGGCCGAGGAGAACCGCAGCAACGAACTGCAGGCCGCGGTCGACGCCGAGATCGAGAACCTGGAGAACCTGCGCCGGGACTTCGCCGACCCCGACCGGCTGATCGACGTGGGCCGCGAACTGTCGGCGTCCACCCCGCTGACCGTCCTCGGCCTGCGCATCTCGGTCTCGCTCGCCGAGTACTTCGCGTACGCCGCGCGCCGCATCCACCCGGACGTACGGCTGGTGACCCGCGGCGGGAGCGTCGCCTACGACGCGATCCTCCAGTCCCGCGAGGCGGGCGGCACCTGGCTGCTCGCGTTCGACATGCCGCGGCACGCGCACGAGACGCTCACCACGCTCCGGGTGGCGCGCAGCGCCGGCCTCAAGGTGGCCCTCGTGACCGATCTGGCGCTCGGCGCGCTGGCCGACGAGGCCGACGTCACCTTCGCCACCGGCACCGGCTCCCGCCTGGTCTTCGACTCGTACGCGGCACCCGGAGTGATGGCCTCCGCGCTGCTCCAGGCCATGACGGACGCCGATCCGGAGCGCACCCAGGCCCGCCTGGAGGACTACGAACAGATCGCCGAGCAGCACCAGTTCTTCATGCGGGACTGACCCGACTCTCCCCCCTTGAATCACTTCAAAAGGGCATCGATCCGCCTATTTCGCGCATGAATGTTTTCATACGCCTTGCAAAGCGGACGGCATATATAAATACTGCTCACGGATCGCACCCGCCCCGAGAAAGCCCGGTCCGCCCATGCGCACCTCCGCTCCACCCGCCGCGCCGGCGACACCTGCCTCCCGGGGCCCTCGCACGAGCACGCCCAGCCGCCGTCTCCTACCCGCGTCGGCGCCGGGCGTGTTCGGTAGGGCATCGCCTGCGCGAGCGCCCAGGGCGGCCCCGGTCATCCCCTGGGCCGGGGCCGCCACCCACCGTCGAACCACCCCCGCGACGCCGCACATCCGGAAGCGATGACATGCAACTCACCACCACGCGCATCACCCAGGACTGGCCCTGTCAGGTCAAGACCCCGGGCAGCTACGACTGGGAGCGCTCGGCCGCCAAGTGGCTGCGCGAGCTGGTGCCGGCCCGCTACGCCAGCTACCCCGCGTTCATCCGCCACCCCGTGCTGCTCGCCCGCCATGCGCAGATCCAGGTCCAGCACGAGATCCGCGTGGCCCGCACCGCCCTCCAGACCGCGCGGGCCGACCTGCCCGGCATCGGCCTGCCCGAGTCGGTCATCGAGCACACCATCAAGCTGTACGCCGCCGAGGTGCTCCAGCTCCAGCACATCGCGCGCAGCGTGCGTGCGGTGACCGAGGCGCTGGTCGGGCACAGCACGGGACGCTGACCCCGGCGCGGGTCGGGCTGTCGGTCGTCAGGTCGTCAGTCGTCGTCGCGGTGGAGCCAGTACCAGAACACCCCGACGACGAGGGCCAGCAGAAGGACTCCGGGCAGGATCAGACCCGGGACGCGGGAGCCGTTCATCGGCGTGGCCTTCGGTTCGCAGCGGGCACGACACCGCCGACCTGCGGCGCCGCGCTGTCCATGATGAGCCGCTACGGCCGCATAGCCGCCGACTTTCCGCAGGCCTTGCCCGGTGTTCGAAGCCTCGTTCGACTACTGGCCGGCGTCGAGCGTCGTGCGCGACTCCAGGTCCTTGCGGGTGTCGTCGCCGTACACGCCGTTCTCGTCGCCCCGGATGCCGTACCAGAGCTGGAAGCGGGCGACCGCGGCCGTGAGGGTCGCGTCGAACTGACCGCTGGTGGAGCCGTTCTCATAGACGTTGGGGATGCGCAGGAGCCGTTCCTCCAGCTTCTTCACCTCGGGGCCGCTGTCGCCCTCGCGGAGGGTACCGGCGCCGTCCGGGTCGGCCGCCTCGGTGACCGTGGCGGACACCACCGGGGTCGGTGTGGCGACCGGCTCGGCCGTGCTGGCCTCGCCCCTGCCGGGCAGCAGGAGAGCCGCCGCGAAGCCGACCAGCGCGGCGGCGCTCACCCCGACCACGATCGCGGCCCGGCGCAGACCGGGCCCGAAGGGGCCGGAGCCCGACCCGGTGACGAACGGGTCCGTCGTCGACAGCGGGTGCAACTCGCCGGGTACGGGCGGCAGTTCCTGTGTCTCGGCCTCGGAACCGAAGAACGGCCGGGGCACCGGCACGGACTCGAAGACGGAGGAGTCCCGGCGGGTCTCCCGCAGCAGCTCCGCGAGGTTGTCGGAGCGGCGCCGACGCAGGACGCGGGAGGGTTCAAGGACCGGGCCGCCGGACGACGATCCCGGTTCGGGCGGTGTAGACACACTGCTCTCCTTCCGTTCCGCGCGCACGGACCCATCCCCCTGGAGAGATACGCGCGCACGGCCACCGGAGTTCAGCGCGGCACGCGCTCACTCACCCCGGGACGGCGAGGCCCGGACGAACCGGTGCAAGGACGCCTTCAGCGCGGCGACGAAGGCGTCCCGCCGCGTGTCGTCGAGCGCGTCCAGGGAGAGGTAGGGGTTCAGGTCCTCCAGTTCGACCAGGAGCAGTCGGCCGTCCGGGGTACGGCAGGCGTCGACGCGCTGGATGCCGTGCTCGACGGAGTTCCAGTCGATGAACCGCTGCGCGAACTCCAGGTCCCCAGGGGCGAGTTCGTACGGTTCCAGTTGCCAGCGCCGCTCAGTGTCCGGGGCGTGGAGGGCGTACTGGAAGTCGTGGTCGACGAAGTAGAAGGACACCTCGTACGAGAAGTCCACGCACGGCTGGACCAGGACGCTCCCGTCGGCCAGGGCGGGCAGCCGGTCGGCCGGCACGATCTCCAGCCCTATGGAGTCGGCGCCGAGCTTGGGCTTGACGACATAGCGGTCCGTGCGGGGCAGGCAGTCCAGGTCCTCGACCCGGTCGACGGTCGGGATGACCGGGAAGCCGGCGGCGCTCAGGTCGAGGAGGTACTGCTTGCCCGCCATGTCCGCCCGGCCCGAGAGCTGGTTGTAGACCCGGGTCCCGGTGCGGAGCGCGCGCTCGCGGAACGCGTCGTACTCCTTCTGGTAGCCGAGGACCGGACCGCTGTTGCGCACCACGACCGCGTCGAAGCCGTCCATCAGCGCGGCGGCGTCCAGCGGATGACACAGCGCCATGTCGAAGTCCTCGCGCAGCCGGGACGTCAGGTCGATGTCCTCGTCGCAGTAGCGGCGCCCGCGTGCCGGGTACGACAGGTCGGTGACATAGAGGACGCGGGGACGGGCGGGGGGTATCGCGGGCATACGAGTTCTCCTCGGTCGAGAGGGTTTCGCGCGGAATGATCAAAACGGTCGGCCCGTGGTCAGCGGGCGCGCGCTGCGCCTCCGCAGGACGAGCGGATCCTCAACTCGGGGAGGAGCTCGATGTGTTGACGTGGGGCGGGCCGGCGTCCGCTGCCGCGCTCGGCGATCCGTCGCAGCAGGAGGTGCGCGGCCGACTCCCCCACCGCCCGCTTCGGCGGGGCCACGGCGGTGAGCGGGACGTCGGCGAGCGGGGCGACCTCGTCGTCGTAGGCGATGAGCGCCAGGTCGTCCGGGACCCGGACGCCGCGCGCCTGGAGCCGGGGCACGAGCACGATCGCGTCCTCGTCGCTGTGCACGAGGGCGGCGGTGACTCCGCGCTCGCGGACCGCGTCGACCAGGTGGTCCACGCTCGACTCGTAGTCGCCGTGTTCGCGGACGGACGGGGCGCCCCGTGCGTCGTCGAGACCGAGGGAGCGTACGGCCGACTCGTAGCCCGCGATGATCTGCGCGGCGTGCGGGCCCTCTTGGAGTACGGCGGTGATCCGGTGGTGGCCGAGGGAGGCGAAGTGGCCGACGGCGACCGCGGCTCCGTGGGCGCGGTCGGTGCGCACCCGGTCCAGGGCGGCCGCGGGGTTGCCGGGCGGGGCGGAGCGTTCGACCAGGACGGTGGGCACGCCCCGGTCGAGGAGCCACTGTTCCTGGCCGCCGACGGGTGCGCCACCCGGCCAACTGGGCGCGACGAGCAGCCCCTCGGCGCCGGCCGCGAGGAGGTGCCCGGCCTGGACGGCGTCCTCCGCGCCGACGTGTCCGGACACCCCGAGCACAAGTCGGCCGCCCTGCGCTCCCACGGTCTCGCGGGCACCGCGCACGATGTCGGCGAAGATCGAGCCGGTGGTCGGCACGATCATTCCGATCACGACGCCCTCGGCGGACCCGGTGCTCGCCGTGGACACCGTGGACGCGGCGGGCTCCTGTCGTGCCCGTATTCCGGCGGGGCTCCCGCCGCCCGGCCACACCACCGCTCCGTGCAGCCGGTGCACCCGGCCCTGGCCGGCCAGGGCCTCCACGTCCCGCCTCAACGTGACGGCGGAGACGCCGAGTTCGGCCGCGAGGTCGGCGACCCGCAGGCTGCCGCGCTCCCGGACGAGTTCGAGCACCCGCTCATGGCGCTGATCGACATGCGGTCGCACGGGTCCCCCTGAACACGAAACTGGTCGCGGTCACTCTATGCCTCGGATCGTATCGACCGTTTCGATCGCTCCGGTCTCATCGATCAATACGATCCGGTCGAGCGGACGACCTCCGTGAGGGCACTCAGTTCCCCGCCCCCGGCGCACTGAGTGCCATCCGTGCCACCTGGTGCTACGTTCCCGTCCATGAGCTCCAAGCCGCCCATGCGGGACGCCCTGGTGGCGGCCGCCTTCCAGTTGTTCCTGGAGCGGGGCTACGAACAGACCACCATCGACGACATCGTGGCGCTGGCCGGGGTCGGACGGCGGTCGTTCTTCCGCTACTTCCCGTCCAAGGAGGACGTGGTCTTCCCCGACCACGAACGCTGCCTGGCCGACATGACGGCCTTCCTCTCGTCCGGCGGCGACGAGCACGAGCCCGTGCGGCGGGTCTGCGACGCGGCCCGGCTGGTGCTGCGCATGTACAACGAGAACCCGACCTTCTCCGTGCAGCGCTACCGCCTCACCAAGAAGGTGCCGGGACTGCGCGCGTACGAACTGTCGGTCGTGTGGCGCTACGAGCGCGCCCTGGCCGACTACCTGCGCGGGCGCTTCGCCGGCCGGCGCGACGGGACCCTGCACGCGGACGTGATCGCGGCCGCCGTGGTCGCGGCACACAACAACGCCCTGCGTTCCTGGCTGCGTTCGGACGGGCAGCGCGACGCGGGTGCCGAGGTGGACCACGCGCTGGGCTATGTGCAGTCCGCCTTCGGACACGCGCCGGCGCCGGCCGTCGTCGAGCAGGGGCCCGAGGACGTCGTGGTGGTCGTCTCCCGGCGCGGGGTGCCGCTGTGGCGCGTGGTGCAGGAGATCGAGACGGCGCTCGGCAGCGGCTGAACAGGCAAAGTGAAGGGTACGCAGTATCTTTACGCTTGGCACTGAGTGCCATACGCTGTGGTCGTGCACGGTGGCACGACGAACCGCGCACCCGCGTGCCCGGCTCGGCCGCGCGCGGGATTCCGGCCGAGCGCAGGGAGTTGACAGCGTGTACCACCACTCAGGATTCGCGACCCGTCCGGCAGTCGGCTCCCCGGCGGGCCTCCTCGATCCGCCCACCGCCGACGGCGACACCATCCTCTTCCAGCGCTGCACCTGGTGCGGGACCGCCATGTACCACCGGCTGTTGTGCCCGGTCTGCCAGGGCGGCGACCTGCGCACGGAGCGCAGCGAGGGCACCGGCACGGTCCGTCACTCCACGGTGGTGCACCGCAACACTCCCGCCGCCCGCAATGTGTCGCTGATCGAGATGGCCGAGGGCTTCGTGGTGCGCGGCCGGGTCATCGGCCCGCCCATCGGCATCCACAGCGGCGACCGCGTCCGGCTCTCCACGGCCAAGGACCCGGTGCGGGGCGAACCGGTCTTCCAACTCCTCGACGAGCCGTACCGCGCCTGGCACTGAAAGCCCGACCCGCCCTGACCGCACAGCAGTTGGGCACCGATCGGCGGGCGGTTCCTGAACAGCCGTAGCGCGCGCCCGGGTTGAGCCCGGGTACGGACCCGCCCGACGAAGATCGGCCGAATCCTCCTCCACAGGCAACCCACAGTCTCCGCTTCCCGTCCTCCGGGGCGCGAGGGGCTCCCGGGACCACCGGGGCACCCGTGTCTGGGGTTCGAGGAGGAGAACACATTGTTCCGTGCCCGGCGAATATGGGTCACGGCCGCGACGGTGCTCGCGGTGGCGGGAGGGATGTCCGGGGCGGCGCAGGCGGCGCCCCCCTCGGACGCCGGACCGTTCACGGCGACGGCGGCGGCAGACGACGGCACGCTTCCGCCGGGGTGGCGGATCACGGGGAAGGGTTCCGCGCAGCAGTTGGTGTGGCGCTCGGGCACCCGGGTGCCCATGGGGGACGCACGCGTGGAGTTCCACGCCGGGGGCAAGCTCCTCGGCGTGCCGAGCCCGGCGAAGGACGGACGGACCTTCCGGCTCGGCCTCGACTCCGTCGCGCCCAGGAAACTGACGGACCTTCAAGTTCTGGCGGCCGGTCGCCGGTTGGATGCCGCCGGTGACAACAGCGGTTCCGGCAACGGACGTTCGGAGGCCGCCGCCCGACCCGCGGCCCCGCTCCCGGCCGGTGCGATCGATCCGGGCAAGCCGGGTGCGTACCGTACGACGACCGGCGAGTACACGCTCGACTCGGTCCGGCTGCCCGGGTATGCGCAGCCGATCGAGATGAAGGCCGTCGTGGTCGCGCCGAAGGGCGCCACCGGCAAGCGGCCGCTCGCGCTGTTCCTGCACGGCCGGCACTACACCTGCTACACGCCGGGCACCGAGGACATCACCGGCGACTGGCCCTGCCCCACCGGCACCAAGTCCGTCCCGAGCTACCGGGGTTATCTGCGCGACCAGCGACTCCTCGCCTCCCAGGGCTATGTGACGGTGTCGATCTCCGCGAACGGCATCAACGCCCAGGACGCGGACGCCGAGGACGCGGGCGCACAGGCCCGCTCCTCGCTGGTCCGGCTCCACCTGGCCCGCTGGGCCGACTGGTCCGCCCACCCGGGGACGGCTCCGGCGGTCGTCCGCAACGCACCGCCGGCCGATCTCTCCCGCGTCCTGCTGATCGGCCACTCGCGCGGTGGCGAGGGCGTCAACCGCGCGGCGATGGACAGCCTCTACCCGCCGCCGGCCGCCCAGGACGGCTACCACGGCCCGGTGCGCTGGAAGATCCGCGGCACGGTCCTCATCGGCCCGACGATCTTCGGCCAGAACCCGGTGGCCGACGTGCCCTCGGTGACGATCCTGCCCGGCTGCGACGGTGACGTCTCCGACCTCCAGGGCGAGGTCTACGTCGACGGCACGCGCGGAGTCAGCAAGGGCGCCGCCCTGCACAGCGCGGTCTACGTCGAGGGCGCCGACCACAACTTCTTCAACACCGAGTGGACGCCGGGCCAGGCCCAGGCGCCCGCCGAGGACGACTTCTACAACGACCCCGACCAGCGGGACGCGGTGTGCTCGCCGGGCGCCGCGACCCGGCTGACCGCCGACCAGCAGCACCAGGCCGGCTCCACCTACATCGCCACGGCGGCACGGCTGTTCGTCGGCGGGGACGACCGGGCGCGCGAGCTGCTCGACGGCTCGGGCCGCCGGGCACCCTCGGCGGACCCGGCGCGCGTCCTCACCCACGCGGTGGGCGCGAACCGTGGCGCCGGCTTCCTGCCGGACGGCCGAGTCGCCGTGTCCGGCGGCCGGTTGTGCTCCGCCGTGGACCCCGACCCGGCCGTCGCCTGTCTGGGCCCCGACACCAAGGGCGGCTCCCCGCACTTCGCGACCTGGGAGACCGCCAAGGAGGTCGGCCGCCGCGCACTCGCGCTGCGCTGGTCCGCGGCCGGTTCGGCGGTGACGGTACGTCCCGACAGGCCGGTCTCCCTCGGCGGCGCCAAGAGCCTCGCCCTGCGCGTGATCGTGCCGCCGAACAGCACCGGCACCCAGCTCGACGTGTCCCTGACCGACACCGCCGGCCACCGAGCGACCCTCGGCCGCGTCCGCGTCGACGGCCTGCCCGGCACCGAGCGCACCTCCTCCTACTGGGCCCGCGAGGTCCGCGTCCCGCTGACCGCCGCCGCCGGGCTCGACCTGAAGCACGTCAAGTCGCTTGCCCTGACGCCGCGTTCCCGCTCGGGCCAGGCCTGGCTGATGGACGCCTGGGGCTGGCGCCCCGGCACCCCGGCGGCCACCGCGGCCCCGCTCCCCCGCGTCGACATCGGCCGCCTCACCGTCAAGGAGGGCGACTCGGGCGTCAAGACGTACCGCATCCCCGTCCAGGTCTCGGGCCGGGGCAACGGCCAGGTGCGCCTGTACGTCTCCGACCCGGCCACCGGCACGGCCACGTCACGGCTGGTGACGGTACGGCCCGGCGGCCACGACATCGACGTACCGGTGAAGGTCGAGGGCAACACCCGCTTCGACTACGGCAGTCAGCACGACATCTTCGTGAAGGCGGTGCACGGCGCGGTGATCGGCGCCCATCGCGGTGGGGTGACCGCCGAGAACGACGACCCGATGCCCACGTTCACCGTGCTCCCGGTCGCCGACCGGGTCACCGAGGGGCAGCCCCTCAAGTGGAAGGTGACGCTCTCCACACCCGCCGACGTGGAGCTGAACCCCTCGTTCATCGTCCAACCCGTCGCCACGGGCCCGGAGTTGTCCACCCTGGACGTCGACCCGCAGTGGCTCGGCGAGAACTCCGGTGAGGAACCCGCGCCGGAGCGCCCGCTGTCCCAGGTGACGAACCTGTTCCTCTGGACCACTGTCCCGGCGGGGCAGTCCAGCACGGAGATCAGCCTCCCGACGGTCAAGGACCAGGTGACCGAACAGCCCGAGTCCGTGCGGTTCGTGGCCGTGGACGACAACGGCAACCCGCGCAGCGGCGGCCCGGAGTTGACCGGCACGGTGCTCGACGCGTCGTAGCGGCACGTCGTACCGCCGTATGAAGTGAAGGGGCCGCAGCGCGTGAGCTGCGGCCCCTTCCTGTTGCGTCCTGCGGATGCTCAACTCGGTTTCTGGGGACCGTTGTTCATCTTGGCGCGGTTCTCGGTGAGGAGTTCCTGGACGCGTTGTTCGATCTCGCGGGGGTCGAGGCCCAGCGCGGCGCCGATGTGCGCGGACCACACCTCGGAGCGGAGGTTGGTCTCGAAGTCGAGGTCGGCGCGGACGTTCTCGCGGGCCGCCTGGCGGTTCTGGCTGACCATGACGAAGGTCGACAGGAAGATGGCCTCCAGGCTGACGATCATCGTCAGGAGCCCGTAGGGGTACGGGTCGAAGATGCCCGCCTTCCCGAGGAGTCCTTCGTTGAGGGCGATCCAGACGGCGAACCACAGTGCGTGCAGGTAGACGAAGAGCATGGTGCCGGCGAACGCGGTGATCGCGTCGGCGACCCGGTCCTGGGTGCTGCGCATCCGGGCGAAGACGATCCGCTCCTGCCGCAGCCGCAGCTCGGCCGGGGTCAGCGCGGGGTCCACGGGCGCTCCCAGGGTTGTGTGGGCAAGGGGTTCGTCCTCAGGGTGTGAGCGTCACGCGGATGCCGATGGTGCCGTCGGCGCCCCGGCGCAGTCGGCTGCCGAGGAGGGTGAGGCGCCCGCTGAGTCCGTACTTGCGCTTGATGAGGGCGCGGTAGTGGGCGGTGGTCTCGGGGTCGCAGATCTCGGCGGTGCCGGGGACCTGGTTGCCGGTCGGGTTGCCGCGCAGGTCGCAGGGGCCGACGAGGACATCGGCGCGGGCCCGGATGCGCTTGACCTTCCAGGAGTCGGCGACCGTCCAGACACCGAGTGTCTCGCCGTCGCGGACCACCCACACCGGGGTGGCGACCGGGGAGCCGTTCTTGCGGTAGCTGGTGATCAGCAGGTACTGGCTTGCACCGAGCCGGTCCAGCAGGGTCTCGTCCATGGTCGGCAGTCTAAGCACCCGCGGGTGCCCGCAGCAGGTCGAGAAACCCGCGGGCGAAAAGGTAGGCGTCTCCGGGCCAGCGCGCCGACAGATAGGTGCCGTCCCTTACGACGAACGCGTGCGTGTCGTCGCTCGCGGTGCCGCGCCGGGTGAGTTCCCTGGGGCCGCGCTCGAACTGGGTGCCCGCGTCGTCGAGGACGGCCCGCACCTCGTCCTCCACATAGGCCGGGTAGGTGCGGTAGTAGCGGCCGAGGCGCCAGGCGGTGGTCAAGTAGGCGGTGCGTTCCATGTACTTGGGCAGACAGGTCGTACGGCGTCCGGCGAGCACACTGCGGCCGGTGTCCGGGTCCCGGGTGCGGGCCAGTACGAGGACGCCGTGGCAGATCGCGCCGACCGGGCGGCCCAGCTTCCAGAACTCCGCGACCTTGCCGCTCAGTTCGGGGGATCCGAGGTACTGGCGCATGCCGGGTGCGTGTCCGCCGGGCAGCAGCAGTCCGTCGAAGCGGGTCACGTCCAGGTCGGCCCAGGCGACGGTGGCGCCGAACTCCGGTGCCCGGGTGAGCTGTTCATAGAACCGCTTGGGTTCGTCCTCGGCGCCGAGCTGTCCGAAGAGGACGCCGGTCAGCAGCCGGGGGTCCGCGGCGGGCCGGGTCCCTGCGTGCTCGGTGGCGAGGACGACCTCGTGCCCGGCGTCGGTGAGCAGCCGCCAGGGCACGGCGACCTCGGTGACGTCGAAGTCGCGGTCGGGGACCGGCATCAGCACACGCATGGGGTCATCATCGCAGCCGGGGCGCGGGGCGGCGGCCGGGCAGCTCCGGGGCCAACTCGGCCCGGCGGCGCACCCGTTGGCCCGAGGAGCTGAAGCCGATCCTCTGGTCGGTGAACAGGACGGCGGTGGGCCACGTATGGAGGAAGGGCACTCAACGACCGGAGGGCCCCGCGGTGTCGTCACCGCACGTTCGGGGTTCGGGAGCCATGCATGAGGCACGCACGACGACGGGTCATCCGGCGAGTGACACGGTTGGCGTCCGTCGGCGGACTCCTGCTGGGAGGTGCCATGGTCACCCAGGCGGCCATGGCCAGTGACTCTTCCGGCACGTCCGCCGCCACGCTCAGCGCGCCACAGACACCCGCGGACAAGGGTTCCGCTCTGGCGGCGAAGCTCGGTACGGCCCGCACGGCGGGCAGTTGGGTCGATTCCGGCGGCCGTACGGTCGTCGCGGTGACCGATGCCACCACCGCCGCCGAGGTGACGAAGGCGGGCGCCGAGGCGAAGGTCGTGAAGTACAGCATGAACCAGCTGAACTCGGCCGCGACCACACTGAGTTCCGCGCCCAAGGTGCCGGGCACCGCGTGGGCGATGGACTACCGCAACAACAGGGTGCTGGTGGAGGCCGACAGCAGCGTCTCCGCCACCGCCTGGACCGCGATGACGAAGGTCGCCAAGAGCATCGGCGCCTCCGTCGAAATGCAGCGCACCCAGGGCAAGTTCACGACCCGTATCAACGGCGCGCAGCCGATCCTGTCGACCGGCGGGCGCTGTTCGGCCGGCTTCAATGTGACCGACGGCCAGACCGACTTCATCCTCACGGCCGGGCACTGCGGTCCCGTCGGGTCCATCTGGTTCGCCAACAACCAGGGCGACCAGCAGTTGGGCAAGACGGTCTCCGACAACTTCCCCGGCAGTGACTTCTCGTTGGTGCAGTACGCCAACGGTTCGGCGGGCGAGGGCGCGGACGTGGTCGCGATCGGCAACGGCAGCGGGGTGACCATCACGGGCCTGGCCGACGCGGCCGTGGGCGAGAAGGTGTTCCGCAGCGGCAGCACCAGCGGGCTGCACGACGGTGAGGTGACCGCGCTCAACGCGACGGTGAACTACCCCGAGGGCACGGTCACCGGTCTCATCCAGACCACGGTGTGTGCCGAACCGGGCGACAGCGGCGGTCCGTTGTTCGCCAACGGGATCGCGCTGGGCGTGACCTCGGGCGGCAGCGGTGACTGCACGGCGGGCGGCACGACCTTCTTCCAGCCGCTGACCAAGGCGCTGGCCGCGCTGAACGTGAAGCTGCTGGTGGCGCCGAAGACGGCCGCCTCGCCCGCTCCGTCCGCCTCGGCCGCCGGTGGCGCGGCAGCCGCCGGTGCGGCCACTCCCGGTAGCTCGGCGCCCGCGACGAACACCACCTCGGGGTCGACGACGCTGGCGGCCCGGCTCACGGACCCGAAGAACGTGGGTCCCGGTCTGCTGGTCATCGCGGGAAGTCTGATCGCGCTGGTGGCGACGCGCTGGATCCGCGCCGAGCAGGACCGCAAGGCGTTCCAGCGGCACTACTCGGCGATGTGGGGCTGATCACTCAAGGGAGTTCGACCGGACAGACCGGTCGGCTGGGTCGATGGAGTCGGTCGGGGCGAAAGGGGCTCGACCGGCTGGACCGAGGGTCACGAGGAAGGCCGGGACGGATACCGATCACGACACCTGCGGCGGCCGACGGCGACGCTCAGGCCGCCTCGGCCGACTGCGGAGCTGCGGCGGCCCACTCCATGACGAGCCGCCTGTACTCCTCGCGCTGTTGGGCGCTCAGTGTCCCGCCCGATCGGTGCCACAGGGCTCTGATCTCCTCGTTGACCTCGGCTGCCGATCGCTCGGTGGCTGATTCAACGCTGGTGGACATGGTGTGAAGCATACGTCGCCCAAGGTGAAGGCGATGTGAGTAATCACGAGTGAACCGGACATATCGGACCGTGTTGCTGATCACGTCATCTGTCAAGCCCTGTAACGCAATTCACACCTCGGCCACACCCAGCACCAGCACCTGGATCGCCAACACCGCGGCGCCGCGCGCCCAGTCGTGAAAGTCGGAGACCTTCGTCTCCACGTCGAGCGGGGCGGCCAGTGGATGCCGGTGGGCGCGGAGCGTGTCGTCGACCATCTTGCCGGCCACGTCGATCAGACCGACGCCCTCACCGGCGAGCAGGATCTTCTGCGGCAGCACGAAGTTGGCGATCTGGGCGACCAACGTGCCCAGCGCGCGGGCGGCTTCGTCGATGACACGGGACGGCATGGGCTCACCGGCGGCGGCGCGGGCGAGGATCTCCTCGTAGGTCAGGTCGAGTCCGGTGGCGGCCCGGATCTGGTAGCGGATGCTGGGGATGGTCAACAGCGAGACGGCGCTGCCGCGTTGGCCCGCGGGGGTGATCGGGCCGTTGGGGTTGAGGATCCAGTGGCGGCCGAACCCGCGGTCCTCCTCGGCGTACGGCACCCGCCTGCCGCCGAGGACGAGGCCGTAGCCGATGCCCGCGCCGATGGTGAGGACGACGAAGCGGTCGAGGCCGCGCCCGGCGCCGAACCAGGTCTCGGCCTCGACGAGCGCGGCCACGTCGTTCTCGACGACCACCGGCAACCCGGTGCGTTCCTCGACGAGTCGGGCCAGCGGGACGTCGCTCCACCGCAGGAAGGCCGACTCCCCCACCACGGCACGGTCCTGGACGAGACCGCCGACACCGATGCCTATGCCGGTGAGCGTGGGGAAGGAGGCGGTGAGTTCGCCGGTCATCTCGGCCAGCAGATCGGCCACTTGGTCCGGATCGTGGGTGGTCAGCGGCCGGTCGAGGCGGGCGACGATCTCGCTCCGGAGGGTGGTGACGACGCCGTAGACCATGTCCTCGGTGAGCTTGAGGCCGAGGAAGGTGCGGGACTCGGCGACCACGTCGAGCGGTTGTGAGGGGCGGCCCTGGCGGACCTCGGCCGGGCCGCCGCCGTCGGGGACCTCGACCAGCAGGCCGGTCTCGATGAGCGGCTTGGTGAGGCGGGTGAGGCTGCCCGCCGAGAGGTCGAGGCGCTGGGCGAGTTCGGTGCGCGAGAGCGGGCCGTGGACGAGCACCTCGATCGCCACCGAGCGTTCACCAGGGCTCAGCGGCTGCCAGCTGGCGGCACGTGTGGTCATGGGGGTCACACTCCCACAAGGTTTCTTTCTTTCGCCACGGAAGTAACAAGACCACCCTAAGGCCGTCGACCGAAAAAGAAGAGACCCTTGCACAGCTCTTGACGCCTGGATTCTTTCGCGACAAAAGTAAGTGCCGCGAGGACGAGCCGTCTCAGACAAGGGAGTCTCCAGATGACCATCGCCTCAAGCAGTCCCCCGACCCGTCGGCCGCGGGCCCGTGAAGACGGGGGCGACGGACGGCTCGCGGCGGTCTTCATCGCCCCGGCCCTGCTGGGCTTCCTGGTCTTCCTGCTCTGGCCGACCCTGCGGGGCATCTATCTGAGCTTCACCCGCTTCAACCTGCTGACGCCGGCGAAGTGGGTGGGCCTCGACAACTACGACCGGATGGTCCACGACCCGATCTTCTGGTCGTCGTTGCGGGTCACCGTCGAGTACGTGTTCATCAACATCGGCGTCCAGACGGTGACCGCTCTCGCCATCGCGGTCCTGCTCCAACGGCTCACCCAGTCCGCCCTGTTGCGCGGGATCGTGCTGACGCCGTACCTGATGTCGAACGTCGTCGCCGGCATCGTCTGGCTGTGGATCCTCGACACCCAGCTCGGCATCGGCAACGAGATCATCGGCGGGCTCGGCTTCGACCACATCCCCTTCCTCGCCGACAAGACCTGGGCGATACCGACGATCGCGCTGATCAACGTGTGGCGGCACGTCGGCTACACGGCGCTGCTGCTGTTCGCGGGTCTCCAGGCCATCCCGGGCGACATGTACGAGGCCGCGAAGGTGGACGGCGCGAGCGAGTGGCGGATGTTCTGGCGGATCACGATGCCGCTGCTGCGGCCGGTCCTCGCGGTCGTGCTGATCATGACCGTGATCGGTTCGTTCCAGGTGTTCGACACGGTCGCGGTGACCACCGCGGGCGGCCCGGCGAACGCGACGAACGTCCTCCAGTACTACATCTACGGCTCCGCCTTCGGGCGCTTCCAGTTCGGGTACGCCTCCGCGATGTCCGTGGCCCTGCTGATCGTGCTGAGCGCGATCACGTTCCTCCAGTACCGGCTCACCCGCGCCGGCCAGACCGACCTCGGCTGACCGGAAGGAGTCGACATGGCCACCCTGACCACCACGCCCAATGTCCCCAACACCCCCACGACGACAACGAAGCAGTCGACCGTACGGCCGCCACGGCCCCCGATCTCCGTCGGCAAGGTCGCCGCCTGGATCGCGATGGCCGCGATCATGCTTTTCACTCTGCTGCCCTTCTACTGGATCCTGCGCACCGCGCTGTCCACCAACACCGGGCTCGCCGCCCACCCCTCGGACCCGCTGCCGGTCGACTTCACCACCGGCGGTTTCGAACGGGCCCTCGGCCTCCAGTCGACCAAGGAGGCGATAGCACAGGGCGGTTCGGGCGGCGGACTGAAGTTCTGGCGCTATCTGCTCAACTCGGTGCTCGTCTCGACCCTGGTCACCGTCGGCCAGGTGTTCTTCTCCGCGATGGCCGCCTATGCCTTCGCCCGGCTGCGCTGGCGCGGCCGGGACCGGGTGTTCGGGCTGTTCCTGGCCGGGTTGATGGTGCCGGCCATCTTCACCCTGCTGCCGAACTTCGTGCTCATCAAGCAACTCGGGCTGGTGGACACCCTGTTGGGGATCTCGCTGCCGACGATGTTCATGACGCCGTTCGCGGTGTTCTTCCTCAAGCAGTTCTTCATGAACATCCCGCGCGAGGTCGAGGAGGCCGCCCTGCTCGACGGCGCCGGCAAGGTCCAGGTCTTCTTCCGGGTCCTGCTGCCGATGGCGGCCACGCCGGTCCTGACGCTGGGCGTGCTGACGTACATCACGTCCTGGAACGACTACTTCTGGCCGCTGATGGTGTCCTACAGCGACAGTTCGCGGGTGCTGTCGGTGGCGCTGGCGATCTTCCGCTCGCAGACCCCGCAGACCGGCTACGACTGGTCGGGCCTGATGGCGGCGACCCTCATCGCCGCGCTCCCGATGCTCGTCCTCTTCGGAGTGTTCGCGCGCCGCATCGTCAGCTCCATCAGCTTCACCGGAATCAAGTAAGGGGCAGGGCATGCGATTTCGTACGGTCATGGCACTGACCGGGGCGCTCGCGCTGTCCCTGACGGCGGGCTGCGCCCAGGGCGACTCCGTGGGGTCGTCCTCGAACACGGTGACGTACTGGCTGTGGGACTCCAACCAACTCCCCGCCTACCAGGCCTGCGCGAAGGGTTTCGAGCAGGAGAACCCCGGACTCAAGGTGAAGATCACCCAGTTGGGCTGGGGCGACTACTGGACCAAGCTCACCGCGAGCTTCATCGCGGGCACCCAGCCGGACGTGTTCACCGACCACATCCAGAAGTTCGGCCAGTTCGCCGATCTGAAGGTGCTCCAACCGCTCGACGATCTCGACATCGACGCGTCGGCCTATCAGCCCGGTCTGGCCGCCAACTGGCAGGGCCAGGACGGACATCAGTACGGCACGCCCAAGGACTGGGACACGGTCGCCCTCTTCTACAACCAGAAGATGGCCGAGTCGGCGGGTCTCGACGCGGATCAGCTCAACAGCCTGGCGTGGAACCCGACGGACGGCGGCACCTTCGAGAAGGCCATCGCCCGTCTGACCGTCGACAAGAACGGCAGGCGCGGCGACGAACCCGGCTTCGACAAGCACCACGTCAAGGTGTACGGCATGGCCACCGGAGGCGCCGGTGACTCCGACGGTCAGACGACGTGGAGTCCCTTCACCGCCTCGGCCGGCTGGAACTACACGGACAAGGCACGCTGGGGCACGAAGTTCCAGTACGACAGCACGACCTACCAGTCGACGGTCAAGTGGTACTTCGGCCTGGCGAAGAAGGGCTATCTCGCGCCGTTCACGGACTACAGCGACGGCGCCAACCCGCCCAACGCGCAGATCGCGGCGGGCAAGGCGGCGACCGCGTTCGACGGCGCCTGGATGATCTCCACGTACGCCGCGGCCAAGGGGATCAAGATCGGCACCGCCTACACCCCTACCGGTCCGACCGGGAAACGGGCGACCATGATGAACGGACTGGCCGACTCGATCACCAAGAACGCCCACAACAAGGCGGGCGCGCGAAAGTGGGTGACCTACCTGTCATCGAACGACTGCCAGAAGACAGTGGGCAGTTACGGCATCGTCTTCCCCGCGACCCCGGACGGCACGAAGGCCGCCGTCGCCGCCTACAAGAAGAAGGGCATCGACGTCACGGCCTTCACCCGGCCGGTCGCCGACAAGAAGGACTTCGCCACCTTCTCCTTCCCGATCACCAACTACTCGGCGGACGTGTACGCGTTGATGCGCCCCGCCATGCAGGACGTCTACGCCAATGACGCACCGGTCGGCGGCCTGGGCAGGACCAACAAGCAGATCAACTTCATCCTCGGTCAGTGACGCGTCGGTCGACGACTGACGCGTCAGTGAAATCCTCGTCAGAGAAGGACACGCACCTATGACGTTCTCCCTCGGCATCGTCGGAGCAGGCCAGTTCTCCGGTCAGTTCGCCCGACTGTTCCAGGCCCACCCGGGCGTGAGCGAGGTCTACGTGACCGACCTCCTGCCGGAGCGGGCGGAGCAACTGGCCGCCTCCGAAGGGCTGGCGGGCACGTTCCCGTCGTACGAGGCGATGCTGGAGTCGAAGGCCGTCGACGCCGTCGCGATCTTCACCCAGCGCTGGACGCACGGCCCCCTGGTCCTCCAGGGGCTCGGCGCCGGCAAGCACGTGTACTCCGCGGTGCCCATGGCGATCAGCACGGAGGAGATCGCGGCGATCATCGACGCGGTCAGGGCGACCGGACTGACGTACATGATGGGCGAGACCAGTCAGTACAACCCGGCGACCGTGCACGCCCGCAACCAGATCGCGGAGGGCGCCTTCGGTCGGATCTTCTACGCCGAGGGCGACTACGTCCACGACATGGATCTGGGGTTCTACGAGGCGTACCAGTACAGCGGCGGCGACGGCTGGAAGGCGACCGCCAGCTATCCCCCGCTGCTGTACCCGACGCACTCGGTGGGCGGGGTGCTCGGCGCGTGGCAGACGCACGCGGTGAGCGTGTCCGCGATCGGGGTGGTCGACGAGCGCGGGGACGGTGTCTTCGACAAGGAGGTCAGCCAGTTCGGCAACGACTTCTCGAACGCGACCGCGCTGTTCGAGGTCGCGGGCGGCGGTTCGTTCCGTACGAACGAGTTCCGGCGGGTGGGCTATCCCTCGCAGATCCGGGAGTCGCGTTTCCGGTTCTTCGGGACCGACGCGAGCATGGAGCAGCTCGCGACGGTGGCCTTCTGGCAGGACAAGAAGGGGGTGCAGGACATCAGCGAGCTGCTGGAGCCCAAGCCCACCATGTCTCCTGACGATCCGTCACTTCAGCACATCGCACCGGATCTCCGGGCCGCCTTCACCTCGGGCTCGGCGCCGGTGCACGACCGCTCGCGGCTGCCGCGGGAGTTCGACAACCTGCACAACGGCCATGAGGGAAGCCACCACTTCCTGGCGGACGACTTCGTGACCGCGGTCAACTCCCGCACCCTGCCGTCCGTGAACGCGTGGGTCGCGGCCCGCTACACCCTGCCGGGCATCATCGCGCACGACTCGGCGCGGCAGGGCGGGGCGAGGCTGGAGATCCCGGACTTCGGGGACGCGCCCGCGTAACGGGGTCGGTACGCAAGCCGGGTGACTGTTCGTCAGTTGCCCGGCCCACGGCTCCGTCAGGTGCCCGGCTTGCGGCCGTAGACGAAGACGTCGTCGCCGTTCTTCAGCAGCGACCAGTACTTCTTGGCGGTGGTCGGGGTCATGTTGACGCAGCCGTGCGAGCCCGGCGGGTTCCACATGCTGAGGTTGACCGAGTGGAAGGCCTGGCCGCCGTCGAAGAACTGGCTGTAGGGCATCGGCACGTTGTAGATGTTCGAGACGTGGTCGATGTCCCGCCAGTAGATCTTCTTCAGTCCGGTGCGGGTCTCGTAGCCGTCGCGGCCGGTGCGCACCGGGACCGGGCCGTAGACGAGCCGGCTGCCGTCCTGGACCCAGCTGATCTGGAGCGTGAGGTTCACGCAGGCGATCCGGCCCTTGTTGGTCGGGCACTTGCCGGCCGCGTTGGGCTTGTTGCCGACGGCCTTCTGCTTGTTCATGAGGTCCATCACGCCCCAGGTGACGGACCCCGCGTAGCCGATGTTCGGCGTGATGCCGTGCTTGGTCTGGAAGGCCCGGATGGCCTTGCAGTCGGCGGCGGACTGCTTGCCGTCGACCGGCCGGCCGAGGAACTTCTCCACCTGCTTCTGGTACGGCCCGGCCTGCGTCGTACAGCTCGCCGCCGCGGCCGGCGTGCTGCCCAGCGCGAGCGTGAGCGGTGCCACCAGCCCGGTTATCCCGAGCACTATGGCACCTCGTCTGCGTATGTCCCCCATGTCGGACCCTCCCCGTAAGCCATTGCTGCGATCTCTGCCACCTAGACCGGAGTATGGCGGTCGAGGTTGTAGTCCTGGTCACGCTGCGACGAAACGGTGACATTCCTCGCGCCACGGTCGGCGTGCGCGCCGGTGGCCGTTCGCCGCTCAGCAGTCCAGTTCCCCGGAAGTGGACCGATACCCCGCCCGCGACCCCGGCCTACGCTGCCGCCCATGCACCGCACTCTCGCCGACGATCTCTCCCGGCTCCCCGCACTCCTCCAGTCCGCCCGCGACCTCGCCGCCACCGAGCTGGCCGGGGTGGCGGAGCGGCCGGTCGTCCGGCTCGACGAGGCTCCCGGCCGGGAGCCGCTGCCGGTGGAGGGGACCGGCGGCGAGGCGGCGCTCGCCCGGTTCGCCGAGCGGTGGGCGCCCGGGCTGTCGGGATCGGCGGGCCCGCGCTATCTCGGCTTCGTGACCGGTGGTGCGACGCCCGCCTCGGTCGCCGGGGACTGGCTGACCAGTGCGTACGACCAGAACGTGTCCGGGGCGGCCGGTTCCTGGGCGGCTGCCCTGGAGCGGGAGACGGTCGGCTGGCTGCGCGAGCTCTTCGGGCTCGGCGAGGCGCACTCCGGGGCCTTCGTCACCGGCGCGACCGTGTCCAACACGGTGGGCCTCGCCGTCGCCCGCGAGTGGCTCGGCGAGCGCCTGGGCGTGGACGTGTCCCGGGCCGGGGCCGCCGCGCTCGGCCCGGTCGACGTGCTCTCCGGCAGCCCGCACTCCAGCGTCACCAAGGCGCTGTCCGTCCTCGGCATCGGCCGCGACCGGCTGCGCCACGTGCCGGTGCTCGCCGGGAACCGCGAGGCGGTCGACGTGGCCCAACTAGAGGCCGCGCTGGCCGAGTTGGACGGTCGCCCGGCGATCGTCGTCGCGAACGCCGGCACGGTGAACACCGTCGACTTCGACGACCTGGGGGCGATCGCGGCCCTCAAGGAGCGCTACGACTTCTGGCTGCACGTGGACGCCGCGTTCGGCGGCTTCGCCGCGCTCTCCCCCGCGTACGCGCACCTCGTCGACGGCCTCGACGCGGCCGACTCGGTCTGCGTGGACCTCCACAAGTGGCTCAACGTGCCCTACGACGCGGCCGTCCAGTTCACCCGCCGCCGCGATCTCCAGGTCAGGGTGTTCCACAACGCGTCCCCGTACCTCGGCCCGCCCACCGGCGACCCGGACTTCCTCCACCTCACCCCCGAGAACTCCCGCCGGCTGCGCGCCCTCCCCGCCTGGTTCTCCCTCCTGGCCTACGGCAGCGCCGGGCACCGCGAGATCGTCGAGCGCAACGTCGCCCTCGCCCACCGTCTCGGCGAGGGCGTGGCCGCGCTCCCGGGCCTGCGGCTGTCGGCACCGGTCCGGCTGAACGTCGTCTGCTTCACCCTCGCCGAGAACCCCACGCAGGAGCGGGTGGCCACGGTGGCGGAGGCCGTGGCCGCCACCGGCGAGGCGTTCCTGACCCCGACGGTGTACGACGGGACGCCCGCGCTGCGCGCCGCGTTCAGCAACTGGCGTACGTCCGAGGCCGATACGGACCGGGTGCTGGCGACGCTGGCCTCACTGCCCCTCGGCCGCCCGCTCTGAAAGGGCCCTGCGGAAGCCGGTGTTGACCGCGGTGACCCCGCCGTCGACGGCGAGGGTGGTCCCGGTGATCCAGGAGGCGTCGCGCGAGGCGAGGAACGCGACGGCCGCGGCGATGTCCTCCGGCTCACCGACCCGGCCGAGCGGATACAGCCCGCTCAGCAGATCCAGTTCGGCGTCCCGGCCCTCCCACGCGGAGGTCCGCACCGTGCCCGGCATCACCAGGTTGACGCGCACGCCCCGCCGGCCCGCGTGCCCGGCGAGGGTGCGGGTCAGCGAGGTGAGTCCGGCCTTGGCGGCGCTGTAGGCATGGTTGCCGAAGTCCTGAGCCCCGTTCACGGAACCGATGTTGACGATCGCCCCGCGTCCCGAGGCGACCAGGTGCGGGAGCGCGGCGCGGCAGCAGCGGTACGTCCCCGTCAGCGTGATGTCGAGATCGCGCGCCCACTCGTCGTCGGGCTCGTCCTCGAAGAGCGGGAGGTCGGGCGTACAGTGCGCGGCGCTGTTGACCAGGACGTCGAGCGACCCGAAGGACTCGACGGCCCGGGCGACGGCCCGCTCCACCGCCTCCCGGTCCCCCACGTCACAGCCGAACGCCTCGGTGGCCAGCCCCAGTTCACGCAGTGCCGCCGCCGTCTTCTCCGCCTCGGGCAGATCGACGTCGGTCATCAGCACCCGCGCCCCCTCCTCGGCGAGCCGCCGCGAGACGGCCGCGCCGATGCCGCGGGCCGCACCGGTGACGAGAACTCCGTACCCCTCGAAGCGCGTTGTGTCAGTCATGAACGCGAACCTACTGCCGGAACGATCAACTCGGCAGATACCGTGCGGACATGAACGTGTTCATACAGCAACTTCCCGCGCTCATCGGCGTCGTGATCGGCGCGCTCGGTTCGTACGTGGCGATCGTGCGGGGCGAGCGGGTGAGGTTCCACCGTGAGCGGGAGGCTCGTTGGGAGGAGCGGCGGCTCACCGTGTACGCGGAGTACGCCCGGACGTTGAAGAAGTCCGTGACCCTGACCTACCGGGTCGCCTCCCATTTCGGCAACGACCCGCATCCACACCCGCTGTCCCCGGCGGAGGCCGCGCCGCTGATGGCCGAGGCGACCGCGGAAGGTGATCCGACCGGGGAGTCGCTGCTCCTACTGGGCAGCGCACATGTGGTGGACAAGGCGCGGGTCTGGGTCAACGCGTTGATGGAGATGCAGCGGTTCCTGCGCGAGGAGACACGCGATCCGGAGGCGTGGCATGCCCTGATGGAGCGTCAGCGCGAGGCCCGCGCGGGCTACTACTCGGCCGTACGCGACGATCTGGCGCTACCCCCGGGCAACTCCGCACATTGGTCGGCGCCACAGGTGTGAGCCCCCGGGCCTCACCGATACCCGCTCACGTCCGCCGGTTTCCCCACGTCCTGCACCTCCACCAGGTACCGCCACGCGTCCGGGCGGCTGCCGTCGAGATCCGTGAAGCCGTACACCGGGGCGAGCCCACCGCTGGACAGCGACTGCCCGTTCCAGCGGGCCACTCGGGGGTCGGCGGCGAGCGCGGCGACAGCGCGGCCGACATAGCGCGGGGTCTCCGAGATGGCGAAGTGGGGGACGCGTTCCAGTGCGTCGCGCCAGTTCTCCTCGCGGACGCCGAACTGGTCGAGCATGATCTCCGAGCGCAGCCAGCCGGGGGTGAGTGCCACGGCGGTGGCGCCGCGCGGGCCGAGTTCGTGGCCGAGGGCGAAGGCCATGCGCAGGACGGACGACTTGGCGAGGTCGTAGAAGAAGGACACGCGGTAGGTGTCGCGGTTGTACTCGGTGGTCCCGTCGGTCACTTCGACGACCAGGCCACCGGGCCTGCGCAGCAGCAGGGGCAGCGCGTGGTGGCTGGTGATCGCGTGCGTCTCGACCGCCAGCCGGAGAAGGCGGAGCCCCTTGTCGAGATCGTGTTCCCAGACGGGGGTGTCCCAGGCGAAGAGGTGCTCGCCGCCCCAGATGTCGTTGACGAGGACGTCGAGGCGGCCCTGTTCCTCGTCGATGCGGTCGACGAGGGCCCGTACGGCCGTCGGCTCCAGATGGTCGGTGGGGACGGCGATGCCCCGGCCGCCGGCCGCGGTGACGAGGTCGGCGGTGTCCTCGATCGTCTCGGGCCGGTCGTACTCGGAGCGCCGGGCGCGGGTGGAGCGGCCGCTGACGTAGACGGTGGCGCCGGCCGCGCCCAGCTCCACGGCGATCCCGCGGCCCGCTCCGCGCGTCGCCCCCGCGACCAGCGCGACCTTGCCTTCCAGTGGACCCGGCATGTCCGACCTCCCGTGCTCGCTCGACGTGTGTCATGTCGATCGTGCGGGAGAAGCCGGACACCCTCTGTCGGGATTTCCTCCGAGCCTCAGTGGCCCCGCGCGATCCACTCCTCCAGGTGTGCGGCCTCCGCACCGACGGTCGTCGAGTCGCCGTGCCCGGTGAGCACCTTCGTCTCGGGCGGGAGCGTCAGCAGGCGGTCGCGGATGGAGTCGATGATGGTCGGGAAGTGGGAGTACGACCGCCCCGTGGCCCCCGGTCCGCCGTGGAAGAGGGTGTCGCCGGTGAAGACCGTGCCGAGTCCGGGGTCGTACAGGCACACCGCGCCGGGTGCGTGTCCGGGCGTGTGCAGGACCGTCAGGTCGGCGCCCGCGGTCTCGATCACCTGGCCGTCGGCGAGATGCCCGTCGGGGTCGCGGTCGGGGTGGGTCTGCTTCCACAGGGGCAGGTCGTCGGGGTGCAGCCAGATCGTGGCGCCGGTGCGGTCGGCGAGTCCGGGCGCGGCGTCGATGTGGTCGTTGTGCGCGTGGGTGCAGATGATGGCGGTCAGGCGGCGGTCGCCGATCGCCTTCACGATGGCGTCGGCGTCATGGGCGGCGTCGATGACGACGACCTCGTGGTCGTCGCCGACGATCCACACGTTGTTGTCGACGTCCCAGGTGCCACCGTCGAGCGTGAACTGCCCCGAGGTGACGAGGTGTTCGATGCGCGCCGCCATCAGAAGACCACCACCGAACGCAGCACGTCGCCGCCGTGCATCCGCTCGAACGCCTTCTCCACCTCGTCGAGTTGGACCGTCTCGGTCACGAACGCGGCGAGATCCAGGCGGCCTTGCTGGTGCAGGTCGATGAGCATCGGGAAGTCACGGGAGGGCAGACAGTCGCCGTACCAGGACGACTTGAGCGAGCCACCGCGTCCGAAGACGTCCAGGAGCGGGAGTTCGAGCTTCATCTCCGGGGTCGGGACACCGACGAGGACGACCGTGCCCGCCAAGTCGCGTGCGTAGAAGGCCTGTTTGTACGTCTCCGGGCGGCCGACCGCCTCGATGACGACATCGGCGCCGAAACCACCGGTCAGCTCGCGGATCGCCTCGACAGGGTCGCTCGCCTTCGAGTTGACGGTGTGGGTCGCCCCCATGGAGCGGGCCTTCTCCAGCTTCCGGTCGTCGATGTCCACCGCGATGATCCGCGCCGCGCCCGCGAGCCGGGACCCGGCGATCGCCGCGTCACCGACACCACCGCAGCCGATGACCGCGACCGTGTCACCGCGCCCGACGTTGCCGGTGTTGATCGCGGCGCCGATGCCGGCCATCACGCCACAGCCCAACAGCCCGGCGACCGCCGGGGAGACGGCCGGGTCGACCTTGGTGCACTGTCCGGCGGCCACCAGCGTCTTGTCGGCGAACGCGCCGATGCCCAGGGCCGGGGAGAGTTCCTGGCCGGTCGAGGCGAGGGTCATCTTCTGCTTCGCGTTGTGGGTGTTGAAGCAGTACCAGGGGCGGCCGCGCAGACAGGCCCGGCAGTTCCCGCACACGGCACGCCAGTTGAGGATCACGAAGTCACCGGGGGCGACATCGGTGACACCCTCGCCGACCGACTCCACGACACCCGCGGCCTCGTGGCCGAGCAGGAAGGGGAAGTCGTCGCTGATACCGCCCTGTTTGTAGTGCAGGTCGGTATGACAGACCCCGCAGGCCTGTACCTTCACCACGGCCTCACCGGGTCCGGGATCGGGTACGACGATCGTCTCGACCCGGACCGGCTCGTTCTTGCCCGGTGCGATCACGCCGCGTACTTCCTGCGCCATGGTCCTGAACCCTTTCGTCGATCGTTGTCCCTGCCTACGACCCTACGCGTGACTGATCGGTAGGGGCACGACGGCGGCTCGACACCGTCGGCGGCGGCCGACGTAGCCTGAATGCTCCGACCGCATCCCGAGGAGCGCCGTGGGCATCGCAGGGACTCAGAGCGGCCCGCCGGCCTGGCGGCTGCTCCTCGACTACGTACGACCGCACCGCTGGGCACTGCTGGCGGGCGCGCTGCTCTCCCTGGTCACCGGCGGCACCGGGCTGCTGTTGCCGCTCGTCGCGCGAGGCCTCATCGACGACCTCTCGCACGACCGGACGATCACTGGCGCACTGCTAGCGATGTCGGCACTCGTCGTCGCCAACGCGGCGGTGGGCGCGCTGGGTTCGTACGTCCTGCGGCGGACCGCCGAGTCGGTGGTGCTGGGCGCGCGGCGGGCTCTGTCGTCGTATCTGCTGCGGCTGCGGATCAGCGCGGTGGACCGCAGTGAGCCCGGCGACCTGATGGCCCGCATCACCTCGGACACCACGTTGCTGCGCGAGGTCACCACCGATTCGCTGGTCGGCCTCGGCACCGAAGGCCTCATCCTCGTCGCGACCGTGGTGATGATGGGTCTGGTCGACCCGGTGCTGCTGGCCGTCACCCTCGGCGTGATCGTGGGCGCGGGCATCGTGCTCAGCGTGATCGTGCCCCGCATCAACCGGGCCAGCAGGCAGGCGCAGGACGCGATCGGGGTGATGGGTGCCTCGCTGGAGCGGATCCTGGGCGCGCTGCGCACGGTGAAGGCGTCCGGCGCCGAGGACCGCGAGGAGCGCACCCTGCACGCGGCGGCCGAGGAGTCCTGGCGGCAGAGCATCCGCGCCGCCAAGTGGGCGGCCGCGGCGGGCAATACGGCCGGTCTGTCGATGCAGATCGCGTTCATCACCGTCCTCGCGGTGGGCGGGGCGCGGGTGGCGACGGGCGCGATCGATGTCGGCACGCTGGTCGCCTTCCTCCTGTACGTCTTCTACCTCATGCAGCCGATCCAGCAGGTCGTCGGCGCGATCACCCAGTACCAGACGGGCGTCGCGGCCCTCTCCCGCATCCAGGAGGCGCTCCGGCTCCCGGCCGAACCCCCTTCCCTGCCCGCCCAGT
>NZ_JAENRY010000120.1 GCF_016612545.1 Streptomyces sp. MBT65
GTTGGGCGTTGGGGGTCGGCCGGGTGCCGGGGGTTGTGCGGGGGAGAGGCGGCCCCGCGTGGGCGGCTGATCCGAGGGCAGCATCCCCAGCGCGTCCGGCCGGTCCGGTGGTGGTCAGTCCGCCGGCGCCGGTGCCACGGCCCCGCTCTCCCCGGCGGCAGCCATCCGTGCGGTCAGTGTCACTCCGAGCGCGACCGTCAGCGCCGACACCAGGCCCGCCGCGAGCACCGCCGAGTCCCCCAGGAAGGTGCAGCAGATCACGAGCAACGCGGCCACCGGGAGCACCAGTTGCTGGGTGATGCCCACCTTGTAGTGGCGGGCGTGCAGCACCCAGACGCTGAGCAGGTACAGCGCCGTCGGCAGGGTCACCGCGGCGGACGCCGCCAGCGTGGAGATGTGCGCCTTGCCGACCGCCTGTGTGACCGCCACCTCCAGGCCCGCGCCGATCGTGGCCGCCGAGGCGAAGATCAGATAGTGGCCGTACCCCCACAGGAACGCCTGCCGGTTGGACCGAAGATGCCCGTGGATCGGCACCACGAAGTAGATCCACCACGCGGCGAACACGATCAGCAACCCGCCCGCAGCGATGGGCAACAGCTCGCCCAGCGCGTCGTGTTCGTCCACCCCCGACTGCACGGCGACCGTCGCCGCCGCGATCGTCTCGCCCAGCACGATGATCGTGAACAGCCCGTACCGTTCCGAGATGTGGTGCGGATGCCACGGCGTAGGGAAGTCCTTCTCCGCGTAGCGCGGGACGGACAGCTCGGCGATCACCATCACGAGGAACACCCAGCCCCGGGCCGGTTCCGGCAGGGCCACGAGGCCGGTCCAGCCGACCATGCAGAGCAGCACGCCGCCCGCGTACCGCAATGCCATCGTCCGCTCCGGCCCGGTCGCGGCCCGTGCCGCCCGCAGCCACTGCGTGGCCATCGCCAGTCGCATGATCACGTAGCCGAGCCAGACGACCAGGTAGTCGTGGTGCTGAAAGGCTCGCGCGACCCCGGCGGCGAGGACCAGGACTCCGGCGATCTGCACCAGGGTGACGACCCGGTACAGCACGTCGTCGTTGTCGTAGGCCGAGGCGAACCAGGAGAAGTTCATCCAGGCCCACCAGATCGAGAAGAACTGCATCGCGTAGTTCAGTACGCCCTCGCCCGCATGCCCCTCCGCGACGGCGTGCGCCAACTGGACGCCCGCCTGCGCGATCGCCACGACGAAGCACAGGTCGAAGAACAGCTCCAGCGGCGAGGCGACCCGGTGCGGCTCGTCCCGGGCTCGGGCGGTGAGCGGGAGCAGGAGGCGGAGCGGTTGCTGGGGCCGCCGGGGTCTTTGAATCTCGGACGTCATGAGGCCAAGCACAGCAGATAACGTCCGCCGGGGGCCGTACCCTGGAGGCATGAGTACCGCCCCCGCCTCCGAGCCGCGCGACCCGAAGCCCACGCTGGTCTTCGACGACCCGCTGAGCCGGCCGTCCTCGGACGACACGGACCGCGGGTGGGGCGAGCGGACCGAGGGCGACAGCGCGGCCGACCTGAAGCGCTTCCTCGACGAGAAGCCGCCCCACCACATCTGAGCCGTCGACCGGGCCCGAGTCGGTGGCCACGACAGAGCCGCCGGTCCCGTTAGAGCCCTCGGCCACGCCCGAGCCGGGCCCTGGATCAGAGCCCTCGCTTACGGCTCCCGGTGCCCCTCGCCGCGCTGTGCGACGAGCGCGTCGCGGATCTCCTTGAGCACCTCCAGCTCGGTGATCTCGATGACTTCGTGCGTGCCTTCCTTGGCCTTGCGCTGGGCCTCCGCCCGGGCCAGGTACTTCGACATCGGCAGCACCATCAGGAAGTACACGACCGCCGCGGTGATCACGAAGCTGAGGGCGGCCCCCAGGACGGAGCCCCACATCAGCTGGATGCCCTTGTCGCCCGAGCAGGTGCTGCTCAGGCACGAGCTGTAGGTGTCCAGGTTCTGTGTCCCGATCGCCCCGACAAGCGGGTTGATGATCCCCTTCACCACCGAGTTGACGATGTTCGTGAAGGCGGCGCCGATGACGACCGCGACTGCCAGATCGACGACGTTCCCGCGTGTCAGGAAGGCCTTGAAGCCCTGCCAGACGCTCGGGTCCTTCTTCTGCTCGCTCAACTCGGAGCCTCTTCTCGCACACGCAGGGGGTGGAACCAACAGCTCCGCAACCTACGTCAATGCCCGGCCGCCGTGTCCAATTCAGTAGCTCGAACGAGGGACTTGACACGAATTCGCACAGGTGCCGGAGAGCGCGACTCACGGCCCGGAGAACACGGTTCAACACATTGTCACCGCCAACCGTGCCGTGGCGCTCGCGCCGGCCAGCCGCGCCGCCGTGGAGCGCGGCACCGACAGCACCACCAACGCCCCACCGCCATCGGCCACTTCGAGCGGCTCGGGCACCTCCGTCACCCGCGCCCCGCGTGCGACCACCCGGGCCGCGCCGCCCGGCGCCGACTCCTCGGCGGCGATCACATCGACCCGGTCGCCGACCCGCAGCAGCCGGACCGTACCGGCGTCGGCGATCCGCACCGGCGCCGACACCCACTCGACCGCCCGGCGCTGCCGTACCGGATCGGCCACCGGGTGCCCGCGAGGCCGCTCGCTGTGCCGGGCCTCCGTCGCATCGCGGGGGCCGGCCGCCAGGAGCGCGGCGGCGGTCACCGCGAGCCCGGCCGCCACGGCCCGCCTCCGGTGCCGTAGCAACCGATGCAGTTGATGGCGACCGCCGCGCACCCGCACCGGCGCGAAGTGCGGCACCTCGCACGTGGGCGGAGCATCGGTGCCCAACGGGCGTGGAAAGGAAGGGGGGATGAGCGGAGAGCCGGGAGGGGAGTTGAGAGGGGACATGGACATGCGGGCCACCACCTGCGACGAGGGATCGGTTTGCGGTCCCACGATGAGGCCTTGCGCCGCCGCCCGCCGGAGCCCGTGTGCTACTCGCCGGTTGTGGACAACTCCCTCACCCGAACGGGAAGTTCCGCACCTCCGTCGGCTCTCCGAACCTCAGCCGCCTCGCCGAATCCCCGGCCGTGACCGCTACGGCAGCTCGAACCCCGGATCCATCCCGCCCAGCGCGTTCACGCACAGGCAGTCACGTGCTCCGCTCTCCGGCAGCGCGGCCACCGCGTCGAACAGCACGCCCCGCAGCCGGTCCACGTTGGCCGCGAACACCTGCAGCACCTCGTCGTGGGAGACGCCCTCGCCGGTCTCGGCGCCCGCGTCGAGGTCGGTGACCAGGGTCAACGAGGAGTAGCAGAGCTCCAGTTCACGGGCGAGCACCGCTTCGGGGTGACCGGTCATGCCGACCACCGACCAGCCCTGCGCGCGGTGCCACAAGGACTCGGCGCGGGTCGAGAACCGCGGGCCCTCGATCACCACGAGCGTGCCGCCGTCCACCGCCTCCCAGTCCTGGCCTCGCGCCGCCTTCAGAGCGGCTGCCCGGCCGGTCGGGCAGTAGGGGTCGGCCAGGGACACGTGCACCACGTTCGGCACCGCGCCGTCGGGCAGCGGGAGTCCGTCGAAGTACGTGCCCGTCCGGGACTTCGTACGGTCCACGAGTTGATCCGGCACCAGCAGCGTGCCCGGCCCGTACTCGGGGCGCAGACCGCCCACCGCGCACGGACCGAGGACCTGAGTGACCCCGACGGAGCGCAACGCCCAGAGGTTCGCCCGGTAGTTGATGCGGTGCGGCGGCAGATGGTGGCCGCGTCCGTGCCGGGGCAGGAAGGCGACCCGCCGGCCGGCGATCTCGCCGAGGAACAGGGAGTCGCTGGGTGGTCCGTAGGGGGTGTCCACCTGGATCTCGGTCACGTCGTCGAGGAACGAATAGAACCCGGATCCACCGATCACGCCGATCTCTGCGTTCACCATGAGCAGCACCCTAGCCGCCGCCGAAAAGCCGCAGGAGCGGCTACGGAAACAGCTATGGAATCAGCTACGGGAACCGGCTCGGGAAACACCGAGGACCCTGTCGTCGTACGACGACAGGGTCCCGCGGAAAGGTCCTACGCGGCGGAGCTGTTGTTGGACGAGGAGCCCGAACTCGACGACTTCGACTTCGAGTCCGAGGAGGACGACGAGGTCGAGGTGGTGGACGGCTTCGCGTCCGAGGACGTCGACGGCTTCGCGGTGGCCGGCGAGCTGCTCGACGAGGAGCCGCGGCTGTCGTTCCGGTAGAAGCCGGAGCCCTTGAAGACAATGCCGACCGCGGAGAACACCTTCTTCAGGCGGCCACCGCAATTGGGGCACTCGGTCAGCGCGTCGTCGGTGAACTTCTGGACCGCTTCAAGGCCCTCGCCGCACTCGGTGCACTGGTACTGGTAGGTCGGCACTGTGTCTTCCTCCTGGCACTCTCACTCAATGAGTGCTAACGAGCGTCCATAGTGACGTATTCCCGGGGATCAGTCCACTGCCACCGGCACGCGGTGACCGACGCCACGTGCCACGGTGCGGCTGCGGGGCCGGGTCGCGAGGTGCGACCGGAGGGCCACCAGGGTCCCCAGGGCGAGCACCGTACCGGCCATCGGGACCAGGAAACCGGCGCCGCCCCACAGGCGGTCCTCCAGTTGTCCGGCGACCGTGACGGCTGCGGCCTGGCCGAGCGCGACCGCGCCGGTCAGCCAGGTGAAGGCCTCGGTGCGGGCACCGGCCGGGACGAGCCCCTCGACCAGCGTGTAGCCGGTGATCAGGGCGGGCGCGATGCACATGCCGACCAGAAGACCGAGGGCGGCCAGCAGCAGCACCGAGTGGGCGGTCCACAGGGCGGACGCGGTCAGCGCGAGGGCTCCGTAGCCGACGAGGAGGCGGCGCTGCGGGGCCACCTTCCAGGCGACGGCACCGCAGACGAGACCGGAGAGCATGTTGCCCGCGGCGAACGTGCCGTACAGGACGCCGTTCAGGCCTGGTTCGCCGATCGAGTCGGTGAAGGCGGCCAGGGAGACCTGCATGCCGCCGAAGACGGAACCGATGCCCAGGAAGGTCACGATGAGCACGCGCACCCCGGGGATGCCCAGCGCGGAAACATGCTCCACGCGTGCGTGCCCGCCGGCGGTCACCGTGGGCTGGGTGCTCTTCTGGGCGGCGAACAGCAGACCGCCGATCAGGGTGAGCGACGCCTCCGTGATCAGGCCGGCGGCCGGGTTCACGGCGGTGCACAGCGCGGTCGCCAGCAGGGGGCCGAAGACGAAGGTCAGCTCGTCCGTGACGGACTCGAAGGCGGCGGCGGTGCTCAGCAGCGGGGAGTCCTGGAGCTTCACGCCCCAGCGGGCGCGCACCATGGGCCCGATCTGCGGCACCGAGGCGCCGGTCGGCACGGCCGCGACGAACAGCGCCCACAGGGGCGCGTGGCCGAGCGCGAGCGCCGTGAACGTCAGGCCCGACAGGGAGTGCAGCGGGACGCCAGGGAGCAGGACGGCCCGTTGCCCGTGGCGGTCGGCCAGGCGTCCGCTGTAGGGCGCGAACAGGGCCATGGAGACGCCCGTGACGGCCGCGGCGGCGCCCGCAGCGCCGTAGGAGCCGGTGGTGTGCTGGACCAGCAGCACGATGGAGATGGTGAGCATCGCGAACGGCTGGCGTGCCGCGAAGCCGGGGAGCAGGAACGTCCAGGCGCCGCGCGTGCGCAGCAACTGCCCGTATCCGGGACGCGATCCCGGGCGGGAGGTGACCGTGGATGCCACGGCCCGTGCCTTTCTGCCACCTGGTAGCGCGCCCTGTGCGGGGGGCGCCGAGCACTGTCCTCTTGCGCGGAACTGCGGTAGATACCGGTGCCCACTGCGGAGGAGGGATTCGGCCGCCATACGGTCGCGCCAGCACTGCGTCAGGCAGAGTTGGTTCGATCAGAATGTGCCTTCATCGTACAGGTGATGAGACCCGGTGGGCCTGTGAAAACGGGCACCACGCGCGCGTTCACCTGCGATTGGTGAACGTGTGAACCGTGCGAAACATGCCCTTAACGGCTGGCGTCGGTGGTATCCGTGCCCAGCCACCCCGCCAGCTTGCCGCCGTGGCCCACCGCGCGCAGCCGCTGCTCCGCCGCGTCCCGGACGGGGTCGGTGGCGACCACGAGGAGTTCGTCGCCGCGCCGCAGGACCGTCGAGGGCAGGGGGACAAACGATTTTCCGTCCCGTACGACCAGGGTGACCGCGGCTCCGGCCGGCAGCCTCAGTTCGTTGACCTCGACGCCGTGCATCTTCGACTCCTCGGGGATCGCGACCGACAGCAGATGCCCGCGCAGCCGCTCCAGGGGAGCCGATTCGATGCCGAGGTCGGCGGCCTCCGGGCCCTCGCCGAGCCGCAGCTTGCGGGCCAGCCAGGGCAGCGTCGGCCCCTGGACGAGGGTGTAGACGACGACCAGGACGAAGACGATGTTGAAGATGCGACGGCTGCCGTCCACGCCGTTCACCATGGGGATCGTCGCCAGGATGATGGGCACGGCGCCGCGCAGCCCGGCCCAGGACATGAGGGTCTGCTCCTGCCAGGGCACCCGGAACGGCGTGAGGCTGACGATCACGCTGAGCGGCCGGGCCACCATCGTCAGCACCAGGCCGATCAGAAGCGCGGGCCAGACGTCGTCCCCCAGTTCGTGCGGGGTGACCAGCAGGCCGAGCAGGACGAACATGCCGATCTGGGCGATCCAGCCGAGCCCGTCGGCGAAGCCGCGCGTCGCGGGCCAGTGGGGCAGCTTGGCGTTGCCGAGCATCATCGCGGCGAGATAGACCGCGAGGAAGCCGCTGCCGTGCGCCAGGGCGCCCGCGGCGTACGCGGTGACCGCGATCGCCAGCACGGCGATGGGGTAGAGACCGGAGGCCGGCAGCGCCACGTGCCGCAGCCCCCAGGAGCCGAGCCAGCCCACCGCGAGGCCGATGGCCGCGCCGATGGCCAGCTCCAGGGCTATCTCGCCCACCAGCGCGTACCAGTGCTCAACCGGGCCCGCCGTGGAGAAGGCGACGACCAGGATGACCACCGGGGCGTCGTTGAAGCCCGACTCGGCCTCCAGGGTGCCCGTCACGCGCGCGGGGAGGGGGATTCTGCGCAGCACGGAGAAGACCGCCGCCGCGTCCGTCGAGGACACCACCGCCCCGATGATGAACGCCTGCCGCCACTCCAGGCCGACCAGGTAGTGCGCGCCCGCGGCCGTGATGCCGACGCTCACCGCCACCCCTGCCAGCGCCAGTGTGGCGGCGGACGAGAGGACCGGCCTGACCTCTTTCCACTTCGTGCCGAGGCCGCCCTCGGCCAGGATCACGACCAGGGCCGCGTACCCGATGACCTGGGTCAGCTCGGCGTTGTCGAAGTGGATGTCGCCGACGCCGTCCTGGCCCATGGCGATGCCGATCCCCAGGTAGACGAGCAGGCTGGGGAGCCCGCTGCGCGAGGAGATCCGGACCGCCGCGACGGCGACGAGCAGGACGAGCGAGCAGACGAGCAGAAGCTGGTCGAGGTGGTGGACAGTCAGAAGCCTTCCCTTCCTCGGCTGACGCGCGTCCAGGGCGACAGCACATGTACAGGGGACGCGAGGCTGCGGCGCCATGCATCCAAGTACTTCGTTACCTTACCTAACTCTTGACGCTTTCTTGACACTTCCCGAGGCAAGATCGAACGCCCGTCCGCGTCAGTACCCGACTCCGCGTCAAGTCGCTCGGGACCCTGCGCCTATGGTTGCTCCAGCGCTCAGTCAAAAGCACAGCCCGCCCTGCCGCTCGCGTTAGGACAGCAAGGACAGCGATGCCCCCCAACACCACCGCCTCATCGGGTCATAAGCCCGGCAAGTCCGGCAGGAAAAAGGGGCGCAAAGCCCGTCTATTGGTGCTCGTTCTGGTAATGGCCATCATCGGGGGCGTCGCCTACGGCGCGTACTGGTCCGTCAGCACGGTCCGTGCCTCCCTTCCGCAGACCAAGGGCTCGATCACGCTCGAAGGCCTGTCGGGACCCGTCGACGTCAAGCGTGACAGCTACGGCATCCCGCAGATCTACGCGTCCTCCGACGCGGACCTGTTCATGGCGCAGGGCTACGTCCAGGCGCAGGACCGGTTCTACGAGATGGACGTGCGCCGGCACATGACCGCCGGGCGGCTGTCCGAGATGTTCGGCAAGGACCAGGTCAAGAACGACGAGTTCCTGCGCACCCTGGGCTGGGACCGGGTCGCGCAGAAGGAGTACGACACCACGTTGTCGGCCTCCACGAAGAAGTACCTCCAGGCGTACGCCAAGGGAGTCAACGCCTACCTCAAGGGCAAGGACGGCAAGGACATCTCCCTGGAGTACGCGGCCCTCGGCTTCAAGTACGACTACACGCCGGAGAAGTGGACCCCGGTCGACTCGGTCGCGTGGCTCAAGGCGATGGCCTGGGACCTGCGCGGCAACATGAAGGACGAGATCGACCGCGCCCTGATGACCAGCCGCCTCGGCCCCCAGCAGATCGCGGACCTGTACCCGGACTATCCGTACAGCCGCAACCAGCCGATCGTCACCGAGGGCGAGTACGACGAGTACACCAAGACCTTCGACGGCGGTGACGGCTCCTCCGGCACGTCCACGAGCGGCACGACGGGCTCCTCGTCGTCCTCGTCCGGCTCGGCCCTCACAAGCCAGCTCTCGGGCCTCTCGGACGTCCTGGACGACCTCCCGACGGCCGTCGGCGTGAACGGCCAGGGCATCGGCTCCAACTCCTGGGTCGTCGCCGGCAAGAACACCATCACCGGCAAGCCCCTCCTGGCCAACGACCCGCACCTGGAGGCCTCGCTGCCGTCCGTCTGGTACCAGATGGGCCTGCACTGCCGCGCGGTCTCCAGCAAGTGCCAGTACGACGTCACCGGCTACACCTTCGCGGGCATGCCCGGCGTCGTCATCGGCCACAACCAGGACATCGCCTGGGGCATGACCAACTCCGGGGTCGACGTCACCGACCTCTACCTGGAGAAGCTCTCCGGCGACGGCTACCTGTACGACGGCACCACGAAGCCCTTCACGACCCGTACGGAGACCATCAAGGTCGCCGGCGGCTCCTCCAAGAAGATCGTCGTCCGGGAGACCAACAACGGCCCGCTGCTGTCGGACCGCAACGACGAACTCGTGAAGGTCGGCAAGAAGGCCACCGTCGACACCGCTGCACCCGACAGAGGCGACGGCTACGGCATCGCCCTGCGCTGGACCGCCGAGGACCCGGGCACCACCATGGATGCCGTCTTCGCCATCGACAAGGCGTCCGACTGGAGCGAGTTCCGCGCGGGTGCCGCGAAGTTCGACGTGCCCTCGCAGAACCTCGTCTACGCCGACACCAAGAACAACATCGGCTACACGCTGCCCGGCAAGATCCCCACGCGCGGGAAGGGCGACGGCTCGCTGCCGGTGCCCGGCTGGGACTCCAAGTACGACTGGACCGGCTACATCCCGCAGGCCGCCCTGCCGTACGAGTACAACCCGAAGCGCGGCTACATCGTCACCGCCAACCAGGCCGTGATCGACAAGGACAAGTACCCGTACACCCTCACCACGGACTGGGGCTACGGCACCCGTAGCCAGCGCATCACCGATCTGATCCAGTCGAAGATCGACGGCGGCGGCAAGATCTCCACCGACGACATGCGGCAGATGCAGCTCGACGACAGCAGCGAGATCGCCAAGCTGCTCGTGCCCAAGCTGCTGAAGATCGACGAGCCCGACGCCGACGTGCGCGAGGCGCAGAAACTCCTGGAGGGCTGGGACTACACCCAGGACGCCGACTCGGCGGCCGCCGCCTACTTCAACTCGGTCTGGCGCAACATCCTCAAGCTCGCCTTCGGCAACAAGCTGCCCAAGGAGCTGCGGGTCGAGGGCCAGTGCCTGTTCGTCACCCCGGTCGACACGACCGGTCCCGTCGACGAGGACACCCAGAAGGTGCGCGAGTGCGGCGAGCGCGACGCCGACGATGCGCAACCGGACGGCGGCGACCGCTGGTTCGAGGTCGTCCGCAAGCTCATGGACGACCCCACCAACGACTGGTGGAAGACCCCCAAGTCGGGCAACCGCCCCGGTGCGAGCAACATGAACGAGCTCTTCAAGCGCGCCATGATCGACGCCCGCTGGGAGCTGACCGCCAAGCTCGGCAAGGACATCGACACCTGGAGCTGGGGTCGGCTGCACCGCCTGTTCCTGAAGAACCAGACCCTGGGCACCGACGGCCCCGGCATCGTCCAGTACATCCTCAACCGCGGCCCCTGGAAGCTCAGCGGCGGCGAGGCCACGGTCAACGCGACCGGCTGGAACGCGGCCGGCGGCTACGAAGTCGTCTGGGTGCCGTCGATGCGCATGGTGGTCAACCTCGACGACTTCGACAAGTCCAAGTGGATCAACCTCACCGGAGCCTCCGGACACGCCTACAGCGCGCACTACACCGACCAGACCAGCAAGTGGGTCAACGGTGAACTGCTGCCCTGGTCGTTCTCCTCCAAGGCCGTCGACGGCAGCACGAGCGACACCCTGGTGCTCAAACCGTGAATCGTTGAACGACTGCACACATGAACAACCGCACAACTGAAATGGCCCTCCACGCACGCGTGGAGGGCCATTTCAGGTCCCCGGCAACCGCCGCACACCCGACGGCGTCACCACCGCCCGCACCGGCCGGTCGTGCGCCTCCGCCGGGACGTGCGCGACGACTTCGGAGTCGTACAGCAGCACCACCAGCGCGGGATGCGCGCCCGCCCGCTCCAGCCGCGCCAGCACGCGGTCGTACGACCCGCCGCCGCGCCCCAGCCGCATTCCGCGCCCGTCGACCGCCAGGCCGGGCAGCAGGACGACGTCGGCGGCGGTCACGGCGTCCGGGCCGAGCCGCTCCCCGGAGGGCTCGAACAGGGCCATCTTTCCGCCGTGTTGGATCCGCGCGAGCGAGCCCTCGCCGTCGTAGGAGCCCCAGTCGAGGTCGTTGTCCGGGAGCAGCGCCGGGAGCAGGACGTCGACGCCCCGCGCGCGGAGTGCGTCCAGGAGGACGAGCGTTCCGGGTTCGCTGCCTACGGAGACGTAGGCCGCCACTGTGCGCGCGTGCGCCAGTTCGGGCAGGTCCAGGGCGCGATCGGCGAGCGCGGCGGCGGCCTTCCGCACGTCATCGGCCGTCAACCTGTTCCTCACCGTGAGGAACTCTTGCCGCAACATTCGCTTGTCAGGCTCGACTTCACGACCCAGGTGACCCACAGGTCTCACCCGTACCCTTCCTAATAGGCTCATATAAGAGCGTTTTAACCGCGGCCACAGATTCTGCACAAAGGCACCGGATAAGGTTCGGGCATGACTCAGTCGCACCCCAGGATCAGCAAGGCTGTCATCCCCGCAGCCGGTCTCGGCACCAGGTTCCTGCCGGCCACGAAGGCAACTCCCAAGGAGATGCTGCCGGTCGTGGACAAGCCCGCGATCCAGTACGTGGTCGAAGAGGCCGTGTCGGCTGGGCTCGACGACGTCCTCATGATCACAGGACGCAACAAGCGCCCCCTGGAGGACCACTTCGACCGCAACTACGAGCTCGAATCCGCCCTCCAGAAGAAGGGTGACGCGAGCCGCCTGGCCAAGGTCCAGGAGTCCAGCGACCTCGCGACCATGCACTACGTCCGCCAGGGCGACCCCAAGGGCCTCGGCCACGCCGTCCTGTGCGCGGCCCCGCACGTCGGCCACGAGCCGTTCGCCGTCCTCCTCGGGGATGACCTGATCGACCCCCGGGACCCCCTCCTCGCGCGCATGGTCCAGGTCCAGGAGCACCACGGCGGCAGCGTCGTCGCGCTCATGGAGGTCGCACCCGAGCAGATCCACCTCTACGGCTCCGCGGCCGTCGAGGCCACCGCGGACGACGACGTCGTCAAGGTGACCGGCCTGGTCGAGAAGCCGGACGCGGCCGACGCCCCCTCGAACTACGCGATCATCGGCCGCTACGTCCTCGACCCCCACATCTTCGACATACTGCGCAAGACCGAGCCCGGCCGCGGCGGCGAGATCCAACTCACCGACGCCCTCCAGCAGTTGGCCACCGACGAGAAGATCGGCGGCCCCGTGCACGGCGTCGTCTTCAAGGGCCGGCGCTATGACACCGGAGACCGGGGCGACTATCTGCGTGCCATTGTCAGACTCGCGTGCGAACGTGAAGACCTGGGCCCGGACTTCCGCGCCTGGCTTCGCAGTTACGTAGCCGAGGAGATGTAGCAACGTTGAGCAGCGCCGCGACCCGCACCACAGGACCCGACCACCTCTGGACGGTGGACGAGCACCTGGAGGACATCCTCGCGACCGTCCGCCCCCTGGAACCCATCGAGCTGCAACTGCTCGACGCCCAGGGCTGCGTCCTGGTCGAGGACATCACGGTGCCGGTGTCGCTCCCGCCCTTCGACAACAGCTCGATGGACGGGTACGCGGTGCGGGTCACGGACATCGCGGGCGCGAGCGAGGAGTTCCCGGCCGTCCTGACGGTCGTCGGCGACGTCGCGGCGGGCCGGGCCGAGCCGCTCCACGTCGGCCCGGGGGAGGCCGCCCGCATCATGACCGGCGCCCCGCTCCCGCCCGGCGCCGAGGCCGTCGTCCCCGTGGAGTGGACCGACGGAGGCCTCCGCGACGGCCCGGTCACCGGCATGCGGGCCCGCAGCCAGGCCCCCGAGGCGGCCGGCGGCCAGGTGCAGGTGTACCGCTCGGCCGAGGCACGCGCGCACGTACGCGCGACGGGCAGCGACGTGAAGGCGGGCGACCGCGCCCTCGACGCCGGCACCGTCCTCGGCCCCCCGCAGATCGCCCTGCTCGCCGCGATCGGCCGCGGCACGGTCCGCGTGCGCCCGCGCCCGCGCGTGGTCGTCATGTCCACCGGCAGCGAACTGGTGCAGCCCGACGAGCAGTTGGCCGACGGCCAGATCTACGACTCGAACAGCTTCGCCCTCACCGCCGCCGCCCGTGACGCCGGAGCCATCGCCTACCGGGTGGGCGCCGTCGCCGACGACGCCGAGACCCTCCGCGACACCATCGAGGACCAGCTGGTCCGCGCCGACCTCCTGGTGACCACAGGCGGTGTGAGCGTCGGGGCGTACGACGTCGTCAAGGAAGCGCTGTCCTCCGTAGGGGACGAGGACGAGGCGGGCGCCGGGATCGACTTCCGCAAGCTCGCCATGCAGCCCGGCAAACCCCAGGGCTTCGGCTCCATCGGCCCCGACCACATCCCGCTGCTGGCCCTGCCCGGCAACCCGGTGTCGTCGTACGTCTCCTTCGAGTTGTTCGTCCGCCCCGCGATCCGCACCCTGATGGGCCTCGACGACGTCCACCGCCCGACGACCCGGGCCACCCTCACCGCCGACAAGGCGCTGACCTCTCCCAAGGGCCGCCGACAGTTCCTCCGTGGGAGGTACGCCGACGGGGAGGTGACCCCCGTAGGGGGCGCCGGATCGCACCTGGTCGCGGCCCTCGCGCTCGCCGACGCGCTGATCGTTGTCCCCGAGGACGTCGAGTCCGTCGAACCCGGCACCGAGGTCCAGGTGGTCCTGCTCCGCTGACCACCCGCGGTTGGCGGTACCGTGTCGCGCACAACACGCCCGGACCGGGAGCGCCACACAGCATGACTGAGCCTTTCCGGGGGGACACCCCCGGACCCCTTGCGCAAGACCGCCTCACCCACATCGACGACGCGGGCGCCGCCCGGATGGTCGACGTGTCCGGCAAGGACGTGACCGCGCGCACCGCCACCGCCAGCGGACGCGTCCTCGTCTCACCCCGCGTGGTCGAACTGCTGCGCGGTGAAGGGGTCCCCAAGGGCGACGCCCTGGCCACCGCGCGCATCGCGGGGATCATGGGCGCCAAACGCACCCCCGACCTGATCCCGCTCTGCCACCCGTTGTCGGTGTCGGGTGTGAAACTGGATCTGTCGGTCGCGGACGACGCCGTACGGATCCGGGCCACCGTGAAGACGACGGACCGCACGGGCGTCGAGATGGAGGCCCTCACCGCGGTCTCCGTCGCGGCACTCACCGTGATCGACATGGTCAAGGCGGTCGACAAGGGAGCGGTCATCACGGACGTGCGCGTGGAGGAGAAGACGGGCGGCAAGTCGGGGGACTGGAGCCGCACATGAGCCCCGACGATTCGGCCGACGGCGTGCCGACCTCGCCGTACAGCGCCCTGGTGGTCACCGCCTCGAACCGGGCCGCCGCCGGGGTCTACGAGGACAGGGGCGGCCCCTTGGTCGCCGACGGCCTCAAGGGCTTCGGCTTCGCCGTCGAGGGCCCGCAGGTGGTTCCCGACGGCGCCCCCGTGGAGGCCGCGCTGCGAGCCGCCGTGGCGGCCGGTTACGACGCCGTCGTCACCACCGGCGGCACCGGCGTCTCGCCCACCGACCGCACCCCCGAGGCGACCCGTGCGGTGATCGACTACGAAGTGCCGGGCATCGCCGAGGCCATCCGGGCGTTCGGCCGGGAGAAGGTGCCGACCGCGGCGCTCTCCCGTGGCCTGGCCGGAGTCGCCGGGCGCACACTGATCGTCAACCTGCCGGGTTCCACCGGCGGGGTGAAGGACGGCCTAGCCGTCTTGGAGCCCCTGCTGGCGCACGCCGTGGACCAGATCCGAGGCGGCGATCACCCCAGACCCGCCGACACCAGTGGGGGTGCGAGCTGAACAGCCCATCCTGGCCCGCCGTGCTGGTGGACGGCGACATCGTCCTGAGGCCGATAAAACTGCGCGACCAGCGAGCTTGGCGCGAGGTCAACCGGCGCAACCGGGACTGGCTGCGCCCCTGGGAGGCGACGATTCCGCCGCCCACCCCCAGCGGGCCGATCGCGCACCGGCCGACGTACCGGCAGATGGTCCGGCACTTGCGTTCCGAGGCGAACTCGGGCCGGATGCTGCCGTTCGTCATCGAGTACCAGGGGCGTCTGGTCGGGCAGTTGACGGTCGCCGGCATCACCTGGGGCTCGATGTGTTCGGGTCACATCGGCTACTGGGTGGACGAGTCGGTGGCCGGGCGCGGAGTGATGCCGACGTCCGTGGCGCTCGTCGTCGACCACTGTTTCCGTGCCGTGGGACTGCACCGCATCGAGGTCTGCATTCGCCCGGAGAACGGACCCAGTCGCCGGGTCGTCGAGAAACTCGGATTCCGTGAGGAGGGGCTCAGGCCCCGTTATCTCCACATCGACGGCGCCTGGCGCGACCATCTCGTCTTCGCGCTCACGGCGGAAGAGGTGCCCGAGGGGCTGCTGGCCCGCTGGCAGCGGGCACGCTCGCGGAGCACCCCGCACGACAATCCCGCGTAGCGGGGAGTCGGTTGGTCCTGGACGGGCCGGTAGGAAGGCCGGATCCCGGGAAGCGCGGATCCCCGGAAGCGGATCCCTGGAAATGGAATAAGTGTTCGAAAGTGATCGACGGATGACCACCTTGGGGCAATGAATTCGCCAACTCGGCGGCCTGTTGATCGCATCGGTCACAAAAAAAGCTCGAAATATCAGCCAGATCGTGCGACACACCGGCTCAATTGGCAGATGGCCTCACGCAAACCCCTCTACCGTGTGAGGCGTGAGCAGCAGCGGCCTCATCTACGCAGTCATTGTCGGGGCCTGGGCCGCCTACTTGGTGCCGATGTGGCTCCGTAGGCAGGACGAGCTGAACGAGGCCCGTCCGACGGAACGCTTCAGCACCGCCATCCGGCTGCTGTCCGGACGGGCGGGAATGGAGCGCCGGTACGCCAAGGACCTGCGGGCGCGCTCCGCCGAGGAGGGGGAGCCCGGCGCCGTCGTGCCGGACGTCGTCACCGACTCGGTGGACGTCCGGGCCTTCGCCATGCCCCCGGCCCGTTCCCAGGTGCACGCGCCCGTCCGTCAGCAGAGCCAGGAGCGGCCGGAAACGGCGCGAGAACCCGAGCGTGGGGCGGGGCGCGAATCGGACCGTACGGCGGAGCGTGCGGCGGGGCGTGAATCGGCGCGCGAAGCCGAGCGTGAGCCGGTTCGCGAACCGGCGCGTGACCAGACCCGCGACCAGACGGCCAAACCGGCACCCCAGCACGTCCCCGCCCAGGCACCCAAGTCCGCCTCCAGGCCCGCGCGCAAGCGTGTCCCGGTCGCGCGGCGCACCCCCGCCGAGGAGGCCGCGGCAGCGCGCGCCCGGCGCGTGAAGGTGCTCGCGCGCCGTCGACGTACCACCGTGATGCTCTTCCTCGCCTTCACGCTCGGCGCGATCGTCGCGGCGGTCGGCGGGCTCGCCCTGCTCTGGGCGCCCGGCGTGCCGGCGGTACTGCTCAGCGGGTACATCGCCTATCTGCGCTCCCAGGAACGCCGCCGCTTCGCCTACCAGATGGACCGACGTCAGGCCGAGGTCGCCGCGCAGCGACTGCGGGAGCGTCAGCCGCGCAGGCGCGCGTCCGTGGACGCCGGGATCGACGACGCCGAGGAGGGCCCGGAACCGGAGACGGACCCCGGGCTGTCCGCGCTCGCCGCCGACCGCCGCGCCCTCGTCGAGCAGACCGACCACGCCGAGTGGGTCGACCAGCAGCGCGAGCGGCAGCGTCGGCCGGGCCAGGGCGACAGTTGGGACCCGGTACCGGTGCCGCTGCCGACGTACGTCACCGCGCCGGTCGCGCCGCGTGCCACGTCCGACGTGGACCTCGGGGCGCCGGACGCGTGGAGTTCGGCGCGCTCGAGTTCCGTGGCGCCCGAGCAGGAAGCGCACTCCGGCGCACGGGACGATCACGGTGCCGGGGACGCCAGGGACGAGGACGCGGAGGACCTCTCCGAGGACTCGGCGGAGGACAGGACGACGGGCGACGGCCGCACCGACGCCCGTCGCGCCGCCTCCGCCCGCCGCGCCCGCGAGCGGGGCCGCACCCCCCTGTTCGACCAGTACGAGGACGGCGAACGGCCCCGCGCGGCCAACGAGTGACCAGGCAAGGAACGGATTTCCAAGCACCCTGAGGGGGATGCTAGAGTTTCACTCGTTGCAAGGGCCTGTGGCGCAGTCTGGTAGCGCACCTCGTTCGCATCGAGGGGGTCTGGGGTTCAAATCCCCACAGGTCCACCGCAGCTCAGAGCCCCAACCGGGTTTCCGGTTGGGGCTCTTTGGTGTTCCCGGGAGCCACGACGACTACCGGAGTTGTGGCTCCCGCGGCAGCCGCAGTCGCTCACAACTCCTTCGCGAAGCACCTGCTGTCGTCGTGGAAGCGGTAGTAGCCGAACTTCACGCAGGGCTCGTAGCCGCTGGACGTGTACAGGGCGATGGCCTCCGGCTGCTTGGTGCCGGTTTCCAGGACCATGCGGGTGCGGCCGGCGGCGCGGGCGTTCTCCTCCAGGGCGGCCAGCATGCGGCGGGCGAGGCCGAGGCCGCGGGCGGGCGTGACGACGTACATGCGCTTGAGCTCGGCGTCGCCGTCCTCGTTGCCCTCGCCGTTGGCGTTCTGGGAGCGCCAGCCGCCGGTGGCCACGGGGTCGTCGTGCTCGTCGTACGCGATCAGGTACACCCCGGACGGGGGCTCGAAGTCCGACGGGTCCAGGGTCGTGGCGTCGCCGCCGTCGCCGTAGCGCTCGTGGTACTCCGCCTGGACCTGGTCGTTCAGCTTCACGGCGTCGGGGTGGTCGAAGGGGACGGGGAGTATATTCATGCCAAGTATCGTACTTCTATGCGTAGGGGCTGGACGGAGGGGGATCTGGACTCCGTCCAGTGTGCCGGTATTGTGCCCGGGTGCTCACTGTGACCTCAGCAAATGTCAACGGACTGCGGGCCGCCGCGAAGAAGGGCTTCGTGGAGTGGCTCGCGGGGACCTCCGCCGATGTGCTCTGCCTCCAGGAGGTGCGGGCCGAGCCGGAGCAGTTGCCGGAGCACGTCCGCACCCCCGAGGGCTGGCACGTCGTGCACGCGCCGGCCGCCGCCAAGGGCCGCGCCGGCGTCTCCCTCTACACCCGCCGAGAGCCCGACCGCGTCCGGATCGGCTTCGGGTCGGCCGAGTTCGACGGCAGCGGCCGCTACGTCGAGGCCGACCTCCCCGGCGTCACCGTCGCGAGCCTCTACCTGCCCTCCGGCGAGGTCGGCACCGAGCGGCAGGACGAGAAGGTCCGCTTCATGGGTGAGTTCCTCGCCCACCTGAAGGGGCTGCGCGAGCGGGCCGCCGCCGACGGCCGCGAGGTCGTCGTCTGCGGCGACTGGAACATCGCCCACCAGCCCGCCGACCTCAAGAACTGGCGCGCCAACCAGAAGAGTTCGGGCTTCCTGCCCGAGGAGCGGGAGTGGCTGGGCCGGGTCCTCGACGCGGAGGACGGGGCGTACGTCGACGTCGTACGGGCCCTGCACCCGGACGTGGACGGGCCGTACTCGTGGTGGTCGTACCGGGGGCGGGCCTTCGACAACGACAGCGGCTGGCGCATCGACTATCACGTCGCGACGCCCGGCCTCGCCGCGAAGGCGGTCAAGGGGTATGTCGAGCGCGCGGCCACGCATGACGAGCGCTGGTCGGACCATGCGCCCGTGACGGTCGTCTACGGCCTCTGAGGGCCGGTGACCGTCACTGACCGGCTCGGCCGTGCTGTATCCGCCGGTCCATCGCCAGCGACAGCTCCGCCTCCACCACGCTCTTCGCCAGCGGCCGCAGTCGTTGCAGGTCCTCGGTCGTACGGCCGCCCTGGGTCAGCACCAGCTCGGTGAAGAGGTCCGCGAGGGACTCCGTGTGGGCGCGGACGCGGCGGCCCACGCTGAGCACGTCGGCCAGCGGGATGCCCTCGCGGACCAGCGCGGCCGTGACGTCCAGCAGGCGGCGGCTGATGTGGACGATCTCGCCGCCGTCGGTGCCGAGGTAGCCGAGTTCGAGTGAGGCGGCGAAGTTCTCCGGGGTGGCCTGGTCGCCGAAGTAGTCGGCGAGGGCCTCCGGGGTGAGCCGGACCGGGGTCTCCTCGGTGGGGGCGCCGAGGCCCAGCAGCTCGCCGACGTTACGGCCGTGGTCGAAGGCCTCGGCGAGTTCCGCGATGCCGTTGAGGGTGTGGCCGCGCTCCAGCAGCGCCGAGATCGTGCGCAGCCGGGCCAGGTGCGTCTCGTCGTACCAGGCGATACGGCCCTCCCGGCGCGGCGGGTGGATGAGTTTGCGCTCGCGGTAGAAGCGCAGGGTGCGCACCGTGATGCCGGCCTCCCCGGCCAGTTCCTCCATGCGGTACTCGCGCTTCTGTTCTGCCTTCTCCGCCACGCCCGCACCCTATGTCGTACCCCCGGTAACTTTCCTCGTACCGCCCCCTACCCATGAGTACGGACCTGCTCTACGCTCCGATTGCGCCAGTGTTCACTGGCGCGGTTGTGTGGCCGTATGGGAGGGCACGGGATGACCGAACACGAACGCGAGCATGTGCGGGTGGCGGTGATCGGGTCCGGGTTCGGTGGGCTGGGGGCTGCGGTGCGGTTGCGGCGCGAGGGTGTCACCGACTTCGTCGTCCTGGAGCGCGCCGACAGCGTGGGCGGGACCTGGCGGGACAACAGCTATCCGGGGTGCGCCTGCGACGTACCGTCGCACCTGTACTCGTTCTCCTTCGCGCCGAACCCCGACTGGCCGCGCACCTTCTCCGGGCAGGAGCACATCCGCGCCTATCTGGAGAACGTCGCGGACGTCTTCCGGCTCCGGTCCCACCTCCGCTTCAACTCCGAAGTGAAGATGATGACGTGGGACGCGGAGCGGCTGCGCTGGGACATCGAGACGAGCGGCGGTTCGTACTCCGCGGACCTCGTCGTCTCCGCCACCGGACCGCTGTCCGACCCCAAGGTCCCGGACATCCCGGGGCTGGACTCCTTCCCCGGCAAGGTCTTCCACTCCGCCCGCTGGGACCACGACTACGACCTGCGCGGCAAGCGCGTCGCCATGGTCGGCACCGGCGCCTCCGCGATCCAGATCGTGCCGGCGATCCAGCCCGAGGTGGAGCGCCTCACCCTCTTGCAGCGCACCCCGCCCTGGGTGATGCCCCGCGTCGACCGCCCCATCGGCGGCGCCGAACGCGCCCTGCACCGCGCGCTGCCCTTCACCACCCAGGCCCGCCGCGGACTCCTGTGGGGGCTGCGGGAGTTGCAGGTCCAGGCGTTCACCAAGCGGCCCGACGAGCTGGGAATGATCGAGCGGTTGGCCAGGCGCAACATGGCCCGCTCCATCAAGGACCCGGCCCTGCGCGCGAAACTCACCCCCGACTACCGCATCGGCTGCAAGCGCATCCTGCTCTCCAGCACCTACTACCCGGCCCTCGCCCGCCCCAATGTCGACGTCGTGGCCAGCGGGTTGAGCGAGATCCGCGGCTCCACCGTCGTGGCCGCCGACGGCAGTACGGCCGAGGTCGACGCGATCGTCTTCGGTACGGGCTTCCACGTCACGGACATGCCGATCGCCGAACGGGTCGTCGGCGTGGACGGACGGTCGCTGGCCGAGGCGTGGCAGGGCGGGATGCAGGCCCTGCGCGGCGCCTCCGCGGCCGGGTTCCCCAACTGGATGACCATCATCGGGCCCAACACCGGCCTCGGGAACTCCTCGATGATCCTGATGATCGAGTCCCAGCTGAACTATCTCGCCGACTACGTACGGCAGTTGGACGTCCTGGGCGGACAGGTCGCCCTCGACGCCCGGCCCGCCGCGGTGGACGCCTGGAACCGGCGCGTGCAGCAGCGGATGGAGCGGACCGTGTGGAACACCGGTGGCTGCACCAGCTGGTACCTCGACGCGAGCGGTCGTAACACCACCATCTGGCCGGGTACGACGACCGAGTTCCGCAAGGCCACACGGCGCGTGGACCTCATGGAGTACGAGGTGGTACGGGCGCAGGCCGACAAGAAGGCCGAGAACGGCGAGACGAAGGCCGTTGACGACGACAAGCGGGACGAGGTCGCCGTATGAGCCGCCTCCTGCACGTCTCGTCCGGGCCGTACGCCCCGCCCGTCCCCGCCCGGGAGGTGACCGTCACCTCGGCCGACGGCTCCCGGCTGTACGTCGAGGTGCACGGTCGCGAGGGCGCGCCCGTCGTCGTCCTCGCGCACGGGTGGACCTGTTCCACGGCCTTCTGGGCCGCGCAGACAAGGGACTTGGCGGTCGACCACCGGGTCGTCGTCTACGACCAGCGCGGACACGGGCGCAGTCCGGCGGCCGTCACGCACAGTACCGACGCGCTCGCCGACGACCTGGAAGCCGTACTGGAGGAGACCCTCGCGCCCGGGGAGAAGGCCGTGATCGTGGGGCACTCCATGGGCGGGATGACCGTGCTGGCGGCGGCCGGGCGGGCGCGGTTCCGGGAGCACGCGGTGGCCGTTCTGCTGTGCAGTACGGGGAGTTCGCGGCTGGTCGAGGAGTCGCTCGTGGTGCCGTTGCGGGCCGGGCGGGTGCGGACCTGGCTGACCCGGAAGATACTGGGGACGCGGGCACCGCTCGGGCCGGTCACTCCTGCCGCGCGGCGGATCCTCAAGTACGGGACGATGGGACCCGGTTCGGCGCCGCACATGGTCGAGGCGTGCGCGCGGATCGTGCACGCGTGCCCGAGCGCGGTGCGGCACGCGTGGTCGCGGGTCCTCGACTCGCTCGAACTCGACAACGGCGTACGGGAGTTGGCGGTACCCACCGCCGTCCTCGTCGGTACGGCGGACCGGATGACGCCGCCGGTGCACGCGCGGGCGCTGGTCGCCGCGCTGCCGAACTGCGTCGGGATCACCGAGTTGCCCGGGCTCGGCCACATGACGCCCGTTGAGGCGCCGGAGCTGGTCAGCGCGAGAATTCGTGAACTGGCCGCCACCTACGCACACATCAAGGAGGGCGCATGAGCGGCAAGGTGAGCCTGGAGGGTCAGGTCGCGGTCGTGACCGGGGCCGCGCGGGGTGTCGGCGAGCTGCTCGCCCGCAAACTCTCCGCGCGCGGGGCGAAGTTGGCGCTGGTCGGGCTGGAGCCGGACGAACTCAAGCGGGTCTCCGAACGGCTGCACACCGACAGCGACCACTGGTACGCCGACGTCACCGACCACGAGGCGATGGCGCGGGTGGCGGCTGAGGTCAAGGAGCGGTTCGGGAAGGTCGACATCGTCGTCGCCAACGCGGGTGTCGCCAGCGGCGGGCCCTTTCTCGACTCCGATCCGGTCGCCTGGCGGCGGGTGATCGAGGTGAACCTGATCGGGTCCGCCGTGACCGCGCGGGCGTTTCTGCCGGTGCTGATGGAGAGCCGGGGGTATCTGCTGCAGATCGCCTCGCTGGCCGCGATCACGCCCGCGCCGATGATGAGCGCGTACTGCGCGTCCAAGTCCGGTGTCGAGGCGTACGCGCACAGCCTGCGCGCGGAGGTCGGCTACAAGGGGGTGCGGGTCGGGGTCGGGTATCTGTCGTGGACCGACACGGACATGGTGCGCGGGGCCGATCAGGACGACGTCATGCGGGAGTTGAGGCAGCGGTTGCCGTGGCCGGCCCCAGCGGATACGTCTTGTTGGCCGGCCACGGCAACCGCTGCCT
>NZ_JAENRY010000121.1 GCF_016612545.1 Streptomyces sp. MBT65
CGAGGACAGTGTCTGCGCGCGCCGAGCGCCGTTCGTGGGGCGGCAGTTGTGGGCTACGGCCTACGACGCGAAGCGGCGGTTCGTCGGCGGCGAGTACCCGAACCAGGCCGAGCCGGGCGCGGACGGAGTCCACAAGTGGCAGGAGGAGAACCGGTCGTTGGACGGCACGGACCTCGTGCTGTGGGCCACGGTCGGCTCGCACCACTTCCCGCGCCCGGAGGAGTGGCCGGTGATGCCGGTGGCCAAGGCGCGGCTGCGCCTGGAGCCCGACGGCTTCTTCGACCGCAACCCGGCCCTGGACGTGCCCGCCCCCAACTCCTGCCACACGCCGAGCCCCTCGGCCCCGGACCACTGCTGCGGCTGACCGCGCCACCCCTCCCCCGAAAGGCGTCCCATGCGCGAGGAAGAGAACACCCGGCTCACCCGGACCGGACCCGGCACCCCGGCCGGTGAATGGATGCGCCGCTACTGGCAGCCGATCGCCCTCGGCGAGGAACTCGCGGGCGCACGACCGCTGGTGGCGCCCAAGGTGATGGGCCAGGACCTGGTCCTGTTCCGCGACGAGCAGGGCGAACTCGGTCTCGTCGACCGGGGCTGCCCGCACCGCGGCGCCGACCTGGCGCTCGGCCGACTGGAGGACGGCGGGCTGCGCTGCTGCTTCCACGGCTGGCTCTTCGCCCGCGACGGCTCCTGCCTGGACACGCCAGCCGAGCCCGCCGACAGTCCGCTCAAGTCCCGGGTCCGGCTGGGCAGTTACCCGGTCCGTGAGATCAACGGCATCATCTGGGGCTATCTCGGCCCCGGCGAACCGCCCGAACTCCCCGCCCTGGACTGCTTCCAGGCCCCCGCCGACCACGCCTTCGCCTGGAAGGGGCTGCTGGAGTGCAACTGGCTCCAGGCCCTGGAGGTCGGCATCGACCCCGCCCACGCCTCCTACCTGCACCGCTTCTTCCAGGACGAGGACCCCGCCGACAGCTACGGCAAACAGTTCCGCGCCGCCTCCCAGGGCACCGACCTCCCGATGACGAAGGTCCTGCGCGAGTACGGCCGCCCCGACATCGACGCCGTCCGCACCCCGTACGGCATCCGCCTCACCGCCCGGCGCACGCTGGACGGCACGGACACCCAGGGCCTGCGGATGGACGGCAGCCGTACCCATGTCCGCATCACCCACCAGGTGTTCCCGCACGCCTTCCACATCCCGCTGGACGCGGAGACGGCGATCACCCAGTGGCATGTGCCGATCGACGACAACTCCAGTTACTGGTACGCCCTGTTCATCAGTGTCGGCGGCCCGGTGGACCAGGCGGAGATGCGCCGCCAACGGGTCGGCGCGGTCACCCTGCCCGACTACCGGCCGCGGTTCGGCCGCGCGAACGGCTACGGCTACGACCCGGCGGAACAACGCACGACGACGTACACCGGGCTGGGCTTCGACATCAACGTGCACGACCAGTGGGCGGTGGAGGGCCAGGGGGCCGTCCAGGACCGGACCCGCGAGCATCTGGGCCGTTCCGACAAGGCCATCGTGATGTACCGCCGGATGCTCGGCGAGGCCATCGCCGCCGTCGAGCGCGGCGAGGATCCGCTCCTGGTGCTGCCGGCCGAGGAGGCGGGGCGGCTGCTCGGTCCGGTCGCCCTGGACGGGATCGGACCGACCGAGGGCTGGCAGGAGCACTGGGCCGCCGTCACCGACAAGCAGCGCGCCGACAGCAGTTGGGCGCAGCCGCTGGGAACGGACGGCTGAGCCGCGTGGGATTCATCGAACGGCACGGCCTGTGGACCGCCGAACAGGCCGCCGCCGCACGGGAGATACAGGCGCGCGCCGAGAGCGGCGGGATGACGGTGGTGCGGCTGGTCTTCGCCGACCAGCACGGTCTGCTGCGCGGCAAGACCGTCACCCTGGGCGAACTCGGCAACGTCCTGAGCGACGGTACCGGCATCGCCTCGTCCCTGCTCGCCAAGGACACCTCCGGGCGGACCGTGTTCCCGCTCTTCACCAAGGAGACACCGCTCGGGCTGCCCGAACTGCGCGGCGCCGCCGACATGGTGATGGTGCCCGACCCGCTGACCTTCCGGATGCTGCCATGGTCGCCGGGCACGGGCTGGCTGCTGTGCGATCTGCGCTTCACCTCCGGCGCGCCGGTCCCGCTGTGCACGCGCGGGCTGCTGCGCTCGGTCCTCGACCAGACCGACGGGCTGACCTACCGCACCGGTCTGGAGGTGGAGTTCCACCTCTTCCGGCTCGACGACCCCCGGCTGGGCCCCGGCGACCAGGGCCAGCCCGGCGCCGCACCCGAGGTCGGGATGCTGAACCACGGCTACCAGTACCTCAGCGAGCTGCGCTACGACGAACTCGACCCCATCCTCGACGTCCTGCGCTCCAACATCGAGGGACTCGGACTGCCGTTGCGCAGCCTGGAGGTGGAATTCGGCCCGAGCCAGGTCGAGTTGACCCTCCAGCCCGCCGACGGTCTCGGCACCGCCGACGCGATGGTGCTGCTGCGCAGCGCCGTGAAGCAGGTCGCCGCCCGCCACGGCCACCACGCCACCTTCATGTGCCGTCCCCATCTCCCCGGTGTGTTCTCCAGTGGTTGGCATCTGCACCAGAGCATGGTGCGGGACGGTGTGGGCATCTTCGCGCCGGGCAGCGGCGAACTCAGCACGCCCGGGCCGCCGTTGTCGCCGTACGGGACCGCCTTTCTCGGTGGGCTGCTGCGGCACGCGCGGGCCACGAGCGCGTTCTCGACTCCGACTCTCAATGGTTTCAAGCGCTTTCGCTCGCTGTCGTTGGCGCCGGACCGTGCGGTGTGGGGCAGCGACAATCGCGGGGCGATGGTGCGGGTGCTGGGTGACAGTCCGTCAAGTGCGCGACTGGAGAACCGGATCGGGGAACCCGCGGCCAATCCCTACCTCTACCTCGCCTCCCAACTCGCCGCCGGACTCGACGGGGTCGCGGGCGGCCTCGACCCGGGCCCCGCGGCCGACGAGCCGTACGCCGCCCGGGCCGAACACCTTCCCCGTTCGCTAGGCGAGGCCCTCGACGCGCTGGAGGCGGACCAGGCGCTGGCGACCCGGCTAGGCAAGGACTTCGTCTCCTACTACACGGGCATCAAGCGCGCCGAGATCGACCGCTTCAGCCAAGAGGTGACCGACTGGGAACAACGGGAGTACTTCCGTGTCTTCTGACCTCGACTCACCCCGCGCGACCACCGAACGCCTCCTGGTCCGGCAAGCCCGCTGGATCGCCCACGACGTCCTGGAACTACGCCTCACCCGGCCCACCGGAGGCGCCCTCCCGGCCTGGGAGCCGGGCGCACACGTGGAGTTGACCCTGCCCTCGGGTCTGCGGCGGGCCTACTCGTTGTGCGGAGACGTGGCGGACACGGAGACGTGGACGGTGGCGGTGCACCGCGCGCCCGACGGGCGTGGCGGCTCCCAGGAGATCCACGAAACCGCTCTCGTGGGACGGGAGTTGGAGGTGCGCGGGCCCGTCAACCGCTTCCCGCTCGTGCCCGCCCCCGGCTATCTCCTGCTGGCCGGTGGCATCGGCGTCACCCCGCTGCTGCCGATGGCCCGCGAACTCACGGCTCGCGGCCTGCCCTGGCGACTGGTCCTCGGCGCACGCGACCGCTCCCGGCTCGTGTACGCCGAGGAGTTGGTGAGGCTGGGCGGCGACCGGGTGCTGCTCGTCCCGCAGGACGAGGCGGGTCTGCCGGACCTGGCAGCCGAACTCGCCGCCACCCCGCCCACGCACGTCGTGTACGCCTGCGGCCCCCAGCCCATGCTCGATGCGGTAACGGCCCTGTGCCGTACGACCGACCCGGCGCGGTCACCACACCTGGAACGCTTCACCGCGGCCGAGGAGGCGGCTTCCGATCAACTCGGCGCGCCGAGCGGTGAGTTCGAGGTGGTGCTGGCCCGTTCGGGCGTGCGGCTGACCGTGCCCGCCGACCGTTCCGTACTGGATGTCGTCCGGGGGAAGTTCCCGGACGTGCCCTATTCCTGCGAGGAGGGGTACTGCGGCACCTGCGAGACTCCGGTCACGGCCGGGCTCCCGGACCACCGCGACACGGTGATCGAGCCGTCCGAACGGCCCACCGCCACCACGATGATGATCTGCGTGAGCCGCTGCCTCTCCCCCGTGCTCGAACTCGACCTCTAGGCACGGCCCTTCGCCAGCCGCCGTAGCAGCGCCCAGGGCCGGTACGGGATGACCTCAGCCAGCTGGCTCACCGCGAGCGACATGAACGCGACCAGGCCGTAGCCGAGGGTAGCGGGGTCGACACGTCGACTGACCGGCTTGAGCACGCCGTCGGCGGCCATCCTCCGCAGCCGGGCGTGCACGGTGTTCCGGGCCACGCCCAGCATCTGGGCGAGGGCGAGGATCGTTGCGCCGCCCGCCATGGTCGAGCGGCCACGCTCCTCCGGCACCACGTGGATCGTCGTCGTGGCTGCGGGCAGGTACCGCCGGGCAGTTCGCGTGTGTCGCGGCCTTCTCGCTGACCGGCGGTGCGATACCGGCGACCCTGCTGCGCATGCTCGGTGAGCTGACTCCGGCCGGGGGCTCCGCTCCCGCGACCATGGGTCTGATCCAGCAACTGTTCAACGCCGGCAGTCTCGTCGGCCCCACCCTCGCCGCATGGCTGGCCACCCGCACCGGCGACTGGCACTCCACCTGGTGGATCACCTGTGCCTGCGCGGCCGTTGGCATCACCCTCGGACTCCGCCTCGGCGACCGACCCGGATCCGCTACGACAACTCCCCTTCTCCGAGCCGCTGTTGGAGACCGGTACGGAGGGGATCGTCGGCGGGCAGGCCGAGTTCGGCGGTGATGGCGAGTGCGCGGGACCAGACCTGGTGGGCCGCGTCGGACTGGCCCGCGCCGTGGTGGCTGTCGCCGAGGCAGGTCAGACAGGCGGCCTCGCTGCGGCGCTCCCCGGTGGCGTGGAAGAGCTGGGCCGCCTGCCGGTAGCGGTCGACCGCCTGTTCGTAGCGGCCCAGTTGGTGGTGGATGTAGCCCAGGCTGTCGGAGATGTGGGCCTGTCCGTTCACGTCGTCGGCGGCCCGCGCGAGTTCGAGGGCCTGCTCGCAGTGGGCGAGCGCGCGGAGATGGTCGCCGAGGTGCGCGACCCGCCAGCCGATGTGGTTCAGTGCCGCGGCCTGTCCCGCCCGGTCGCCCGCGGCGCGGTAGTGCTCCAGACTCCGGTAGGCGTGCTCCAACGCGAGCATCGCGTTGCCCTCGGCGCCCGACATCCGCGAGAGATGCTGATGAGTGCGGGCCTGACCCGCGTCGCTGCCCACGGCGGCGAAGAGTTCGAGTGCGCGCAGGTAGTGCTCCCGGGCCGGTTCCGGGCAGTTCAGCCGGTCCAGGGCCAGCCCCAGACCGCGGTGGGCGCCCGCACGGCCGGCCGGGTCGCCCTCCCGCTCGGCCGCCGCCAGTGCGCGGTGCCCGGCGGTGAGCAGTGCCTGCCAGTAGCCGTGCCGGTCCAGGAAGGTGGTCAGCACGGTGACCAGCCGCCAGACGTGGGCGTCGAAGCCGGGCTGAGGATGTCGCACGATCGACAGCAGCACCGGGTGCTCGGCGAGCAGCCAGGCCAGCGCCCGGTCGTAGTCCTCGAACTCCACGGCGTTCGCCCCGGCTCTGGGCGCGGGCGCCTCCACCGGGTTGGGCTGCGGGGTCACCAATACGTCGGCGGCCCGCGCGGAGTGCAGATAGTGGTCCATCATCCGGTGCAGCGCCGAGCGGCGTTCCCACTCGTCGTCGTACGCGGTGACGAGTTCCCCGGCGTAGACCCGCAGCAGGTCGTGGAAGGCGTACCGCCCCGGAGCGTGCTCCACGAGCAGGTGGCCGCCGGTCAGTTCGGCCAGCAGCGCGCGGACGCGTTCGGTGGGTGCTCCGGCCAGCGCGGCCGCCGCGCGCCGGTCGAGGTCGGGTCCCGGGTGCAGGCCCAGCAGGCGGAACAGTCGGGCGGCGGCCGGGCTGAGCGCACTGTAGGACCAGGAGAACACCGCCCTCACCCGGCTGGACTCCTCGCCCCCGTCCAGGGCGTCCAACCGGCCGCCCGCTCCCCGGAGTTCCTCCGCCAGCGCGCCGAGGGACCGACCGGGCTGCGCGGCGGCGCGGGCCGACACCACGGCCAGCGCCAGGGGCAGTCCCGCGCACCAGGTGACGACGTCCGCCACCGCCGCCGGTTCGGCCGCGACCCGGGCCGCCCCCAGCCGCTCCGCGAGTACGTCGCGTGCGGCCGCCGGTGTCAGCGGGTCCACCGCGAGCAGATGGGCGCCCTCGGTCGCGGCCAGCCCGGTCAGCCGGTTCCGGCTGGTCACCAGCGCCATGCAGCCGACCGAGCCCGGCAGCAGCGGGCGGACCTGTTCCTCGTCGCGGGCGTTGTCGAGGACGACCAGCATCCGACGCCCCGTCAACAGGCTTCGGTAGAGACCGACTTGGGCTTCCAGCCCGGGCGGTATCCGATCCGGCCGTACCCCGAGCGCGTCCAGGAAGCCGCGGACCGCCTCGGTCGGCGGCACCACCGATCCCTGCGGGTCGAAGCCCCGCAGGTTCACATACAACTGCCCGTCGGGGAAGGCACTTTCCACCCGGCGCGCCCAGTGCACCGCGAGCGCCGTCTTCCCCACTCCCGCCATGCCCGACACCGCCGAGATGACCACGGCGGCGGACTCGCCCTCGGCCGAGGCGAGGATCGCGGCGAGCCGGGCCAGTTCGCCGTCACGGCCGGTGAATCCTCGTACGGCCATGGGGAGTTGGGCGGGAAGCTCGGTCTGGCGCGGCACCGCCGACGGCCCGGGGGACGGGGTCGACGCGGAGCGGTGGCCGCGCAGGATCGACTGGTGGAGCTGGCGCAGTGCCGGTCCGGTGTCCGTGCCCAGCTCCTCCGCCAGCCGTTTGCGGACGGCGGCGTAGCAGTCCAGGGCCTCCGCGCTGCGGCCGGTCTCGTGCAGGGCCCGCATCAGTGCTTCGGCCAGGGGTTCGGCGAGCGGGTACTCGCCGAGCAGACCGGTCAACGGGCCGATGACGGGGGCGGGATCGCCGTGGCGCAGTTCCGCGCGGGCCCAGCCGACGGCGGCGTCCTGGTGCTGCCGCCGCCAGGCCTCGCGCATCCGGGCCGCCCACTCGCCGTTCAGACCGGACAACGGCTCCCCGCGCCACAGGTCGAGTGCCTCGCGCAGCAGCCCCGCCCGGGCCGGGTCGGCCGGTCCCGCCGCCCGCGCCTGGTCGACCAACTGCCGGAAGCGGTACACGTCCACCTGTTCCGGGCGGGCCTCCAGGAGGTAGCCGCCGGAGCGGCGCACCAGTAACAGAGGCTCCCGTGCGGCCTCGTCGGCCCGCTCGCACATCCGCCGGATCCGGGCGACATGGGCGTGCACCGCGCCGCGCGCACCGTCCGGCGCACGCGGACCCCAGACCCGCTCGATGACCACGTCGACCGCGACGGGCCGGCCGACGTCCACCGCCAACGCGGCCATCACGGTGCGGCGTTGAGGCGGTCCCACCTCCACCGCGCGCCCCTGCGCCGACAGTTCCACCGGCCCCAGCAACTGCACGTCCACCATGGTGTGCGCCTCCCCCTGCACAAAGCCTCCTCCTTTTCTCCACGGACGTGTACGCGGCGCGACAAGCCTTCGACAAGGTTTCCCGTCACACCCCGATGCGAATCTGCTGGGGAACGGACGGGGCGCCGACCGCGTCCCGTCCGGGCATGACGGCAAGGCCGTCGCCTGGCGGCTGCGCAACAGGCAAACGGGGGCGAGACGTGTGATCACACAAGGAGTGATGGCACCTGCGACAAGGGTGCCGGTACGGCGGCCGGAGACCTTACCGGCCGCCACGGGCAACGCCGGCGGACGGAGCGTGCTGGAAGGCGCGTTCGCGCTGCTGGAAGCGGTGGAGCGGGCCGTGGAGGCGGGCCCGACAAGGCTGGCGTCCGACTGCGGACTGCCCAAGACGACGGCGTACCGGCTGCTGGAACAACTCGCGGACCTGGGCGCGGTGGAACGGTGCGGAGGGAGTTACCGGGTGGGCCCGCGGATGTTCCGCCTCGGGCGTGCGTGGCAGCCGCATCCCGGACTGCGCGCCGCCGCCCGGGAACCGATGCGCCGGCTGGCGCAGCTCACGGGGTCGACGGTGGGCATCGCGGTGCTGTGGAAGGGCGAGACGCTGATGGTGGAGTGGTGTCCCGAGGACGCCCGCAGACCCGATCCGCTGGAGACCCGGATGACCTGGCCGTGGTTCACCGCGGCCGGCAAGGTCCTGGTGGCCATGGCCGCCCCCGCACCCCTGCTGGGGCCGCTGCCCGCGTCCTGGTCGAGAGACGCGGTGGCGATACGGGAGCGCGGTGCCGCGTTCGACCGCGAGGAGGTGGTGACGGGGGTGTGCTGCGCCGCGGTCCCGCTGCTGGGGGTGCGCGGTACTCCCGTGGCGGCCCTGTGTGTCCTCACCGATCCGGCGCACCACCTGGAACGGCTGGCGGAGACCGCCCGCCGGACCGGCCGGGTGATCAGCGCGGGCCTCCGGAGACGGTGACGTAACGGGGGTGACGGAACGGGGTGTCGGTGCGGCCGGGTGCTCGTGCGGGGTCGAGCATCGACCGCACCGGCGCCCTCACCCGCTGGGACACGCGAAATCCCCTGCGCTCCCCCTGGATCCGCGTCGTACGCTGACGGCCGCTGTCTGCCGAGGGAGGACGCATGGGGATCCGAAGCCTGACCCGCACCGAAGCCGAGCGCCGGGCCGCGCTGGTCGCGGTCGAGCGGTACGACGTGGACGTCGATCTGACCGCGCTGCCGGACGGGCCGGAGGTCCGCTGCGTGTCCACCGTGGCGTTCACGTGTCACGAGCCGGGCGCGGAGACCTTCGTGGACTGTGCGGCCAGGGTCGTGAGCGCCACCCTCAACGGGACCGAACTCGCCCCCGCCGAGGACGGACGGATCCACCTCCACGGCCTCGGCGAGCACAACGTGTTGCGGGTGGAGAGCGTCCAGGCCGACACGACGACCGGCGAGGGCGTGCACAAGGCGACGGACCCCGCCGACGGCGAGGTGTACGTGTGGATGAGCTTCGAGCCGGACGAGGCCCGCTTCGTGTGGGCCTGCTTCGACCAGCCCGACCTCAAGGCCCCGCACGCCTTCACCGTCACGGCCCCCGCCGCGTGGACCGTCACCAGCAACTCCGGTGACGCGCGCGTCGAGGAGCTGGACGGGGCCCGCCGCTGGACCTTCCCGGACACCCCGCCCCTGGCGACGTACAACACCGTCGTCAACGCGGGCCCCTTCCACGAGGTGCGCCGCGAGGCCGACGGCCACAACCTGGGCCTGTACGCCCGCCGTTCACTCGCCGAGGTCCTGGAACGCGACGCGGACGAGATCCTCACCCTCACCCGTCAGGGCCTCGCGTTCTACGCCGAGGCCTTCGCGATGCCGTTCCCGCAGCACCGCTACGACCAGGTGTTCATGCCCGAGTTCGGCGGGGCGATGGAGAACTACGGCTGTGTGACCTGGTCGGACTCCTTCCTTCGGCGCGCCGTGCCGACTCCCGCCGAACACGGGCTGCTGGCACGGGTGTTGCTGCACGAGATGGCGCACATGTGGTTCGGCAACATCGTCACCATGCGCTGGTGGGACGACCTGTGGCTGAACGAGGCGTTCGCGGAGTTCGCCTGTCACTGGGCGGCCGAGCGCGCCACCCGGCACACGGACGCGTGGGCGAGCCATCTGATGATCGGCAAGATCAGCGCGTATCTGTCCGACCGGGGTCCCGCCTCGCACCCGATCCACCAGCCCATCCACGATGTCGCCGAGGCCGCGTCGATCTTCGACAACATCACCTACCCCAAGGGCGCTTCGGTCCTCCAGCAGCTCAAGACGTACGTCGGCGAAGAGAACTTCAGGTCCGGCATGGCCGCCTATTTCGCCCGGCACGCGTGGGGCAACACCACCCTCCAGGACCTGATCGACGCCCTGTCGGAGACCAGCGGCCGCGACCTGGACACCTGGCGCACGGCCTGGTTGGCGACGGCGGGCACCGACCGCTTCTCGCTGGAGCGCGACGGCGACACCGTCACGCTGGTGGCAGCCGAGCGTCCGCGTCCGCAGGTGCTGGCGGTGGGCGCGTACGGCGCGAACGGCGACGGGCTGGAACGCCGGGCGCTGGTGCGGGTCGAGGTGACGGAGCCGCGTACCGCGATCACCGGCCTGCCGTCCGGCGCGGACGTGCTGCTGATCAACGACGACGACCTGACCTTCGCGACGACCCGCCCGGACCCGACGACCAGGGACGCCCTCTTCCGTACGGCCGCGCGGTTGCCCACCGCCATCTCCCGGGGTGTGGCCGCGGCCACCGTGTGGGACATGCTCACGACCGGCGAGGCCACGGCGGTCGAGGCCGGGCGGTGCCTCACCTCGGTGCTGAGGGCCGAGACCTCCGACGCGGTGATCGAGCCCTACATCACCCTCGCCGCGAACGTCGCGGAGCTGTGGGCGCCGTCCGCCGAACGCGTCGCGTTGTCGGCGGAGGTGGCGGCGGCCTGCCGGAGTCTCGCCGAGGACCCCGGCCGCCGCCAGGTGGCGTTGCGCGGGCTGGCCCGTACCGCGACGACGGCGGACGATCTCGCCTGGCTGCGCGAACAGGCCGCAGGCGACGTGGACCTGAGCTGGCGCGCGCTGGCCCGTGAGGCGGAACTGGGCGGGGACGTCACCGCGGAGTCCGACCGGCTGCTCGCACGTGACCCGGACCCCGACGCCTGGCTCCGCGCCCTCACCGTCCGCGCGGCCCTGCCGGACGCCGACACGAAGGCGGACGTCTGGCAGCAACTGGTCGTGGACCGCACGGTCCCCGTCAACTCGGTCGGCCTGGTGGCGACCTCCTTCTGGCGTCCCGGACAGGACGCGTTGCTGTCCCCCTACGCCGAGCGCTACCTGGAGGCGGTCCCGAAGCTGCACCAGGGCGGAATGATCCCGGCGATACACAGCACGAGCCGTATCTTCCCGCCGCACGCCATCGACGCCGCATACATCGAGCGGGCCCGGCGGGTGTCCCAGGAGGCGGTCCCGGTGGTCCGTACGACCCTCCTGGAGCGCTCTGACGAGGTGAGCCGCATGCTGCGCGCCCGGACGCTGCGGCCCTGATCCGAGGTCGTCTCAACGCCCCAACCGGTCGGCCAGGCACGCGAGATAGAGCGCCATGGCCGTCCGGTACTCGCGCAGCGGGCGGCCGGTGATCTGCTCGATCTTGTTCATCCGGTAGACGACGGTGTTGCGGTGGATGTGCAGGGCCTCGGCGGTACGGACGAGGTTGAAGCCGCTCTCGCACCAGGCGGTGACGGTGTCGCGCAGGGCCGGCCAGTCCGGCTGGGCGCGCAGTTCGGTGGCGGTGAGTTCCAGCAGCCGGCTGCGGGCGGACTGGCTCACCGCCGTCACCATCTGGTGGACGCGCAGGTCGGTGATCAGGTGCACGGGGTCGGAGTCGGCGAACCGGGCGCCGAGGCGCAGCGCGTCGCACGCGTCCTGGTAGGAGTCGTGCAGGCCGCCGACGGCGGTGGCCGCCTCGCCGATGCCGGCGCGGGCCGCGAGACCGTCCTGGGCGGCGATGAGTTCGGTGACCCGTCGGCAGTCGGCGACGAGGGAGGTCGTGGCGCGTCCGGCGGGCAGGCGGTGCAGGACGCCGATCCAGCCGGGCGCGGTGGAGGCGACGATGTCCTGCGGGTCGGCGAAGAACTCCCCCACGGTGCGCAGGAGTTCGGAGCGGACCAGGGCCATGTCCCGGCTCCGGGTGCCGCCCTGCCGTCGGGGCGCGGGGTGCGGCACGGTCACCTCGAAGGCCACGGCGACCCGTCGTAGGCGCAGGTCGTAGCCGAGTTCGGCGGCGCGGAACACGAGGAAGTCGCCCTCGACGACCTGGGGGTCGTAGGACGCGATGTCGGCGAGGAGTTTCTCGGCGGCCCGCTCGGCGAGGAGCCGGGAGCGCAGCATCACGGACTCGCGGAGCAGGATCTCCGTCTGGCGTTTCACGAGCAGGCCGAAGCGGCGGACCTGGGCGGGGGTGCCGGTGATGCCGACCGTGCCCACGGCCTGTCCGTTGGTGATCAGCGGGAGGGTGACTCCCGGGCGCACTCCGCGCAGTTGCTGTGCCTGGGACGCGCTGTGCGTGGCCGGTTCCTTCGTGCGTACGACGTCCACGGACGCCTCGTGGAAGCTGCCGACGCGGCTGCTGTCGCCGCTGCCGATGACGATCCCCTCGGCGTCCGTGATCAGCACGTTGAAGCCGATGACGGCGGAGGTGTCCCCGGCGATCTCCTGGGCGAGTGACGGGCTGAGCACGGGGTTTCCTCCCGTCGCGGGCGAGCCGGATTGGACGCACCGTACAGGCGACCGCATGAATCCGGCCACAACTTCGTACGAAGTGGACGATGACGGACGGCGCCTTGATGCCTAGCGTTTGGGCCCAATCACTTCCCGCCGAGGGCACAGCGCGGTGAACGGCGGGTCCCTTCAGTGCCGATCCCTCAGTGCCGATACGGAAGGCCCGTGCCGATGATCCGTGTGCGCTCGCTCGTCGTGGCGTTGTCCGCGACGCTCATGTTGTCCACCGTCGCCGCCTGTGGTTCGGGCGGCGACGACGCCCCGAAGAACGTCTCCGCGAAGACCGCCGCCCTGGGCACGCTCACCCCCGGCGTCCTCAAGGTCGCCGTCCAGCCGTACGCGCCCTACACCACCGTGCAGGGCGGGAGGATCGTCGGGCTGGACGGCGACATCCTCTCCTACGTGGCCAAGAAGCTGGGCCTTCAAGTCAAGCCCCAGGTAACCGACTTCGCGGGCATGCTCGCCGGGGTCCAGTCCCGCCGTGTGGACATCACCATCGGCGGTGTCGCCTGGTCCGCGGACCGGCAGAAACAGGGGCTGTTCACCGATCCGCCGTACTACTCGCCCCCGGCGATGGCCGTGCGCAGCGGCAAGACCTACAAGACGCTCGCCGACCTCAAGGGCCTGAACCTCGGCACGGTCGACGGCTACGTCTGGGTCAAGTCGATCCAGGCCGTGCCCGGCGCGAAGCTGCACGCCTACCCGGACGCCAACGGCGTCTTCGACGACCTCGGCGCCGGCCGTATCGACGTCGGCTTCCTGGACCCGCTGATCATCATCGCGGCGCAGAAGCAGCGCCCGGACCTGAAGATCGCCACCGAGTACCTGACCCCGCCGACCGCCGCCGAGGTGAAGGCGAAGCCGGCCCTCCAGTACTTCCAGCCGTACCAGACGGGCTTCTATCTCCCCAAGAAGGCAACGAAGTTGGAGCGGGCGATCTCCGCGCAGATCGACGCGATGTACGAGAACGGCGAGTTGGCGAAGCTCGTCACCAAGTACGGCGGAGATCCTGCGCAGTTCCTCACGCCCGCCGCCGATGTCGCCACCTCCCGACGCGGTGTGGACCGGCCGAGCGACTGGACCCCGCCGTCCATCGGGAAGTGAGGCGCTGACATGTCGGGTCTCTTCCAAGTCCCCTGGTCCGACTACCGTTCCGACCTGATCGACGCGCTGTGGCGGACGATCTCGTACACGGTGGTCAGCTTCGTCGGCGCGGTGCTGCTGGGTCTGGTCGTGGCGCTGCTGCGGCTCAGCAAGGCATGGCCCGCGCGTGCCCTCGCCGCCGTCTACACGGAGCTCTTCAAGAACATCCCGCTCCTCGCCATCATCTTCCTGACCTACTTCGGCCTGGCCTCGGCGGGCATCCGGCTGGACGTGTTCACCGCCGGGTGTCTGAGTCTCGTCGTCTTCTACGCCGCCTATCTGTCCGAGATCTTCCGGTCCGCGATCAGCGGCGTGCACGACGGGCAGACCGAGGCCGGTGAGGCGCTCGGCATCGGGAAGGTGGGCGTCTTCGTCCACATCGTGCTGCCGCAGGCGGTCCGGCAGGCACTGGCCGGCACCAACACCATGCTCGTGGACCTGTTGAAGTCCACCTCGCTGCTGGTCACCGTCTCCGCCGCGGAGTTGATGTCGGAGGGGCGGCTGATCACCTCGGCGACGTTCCGTGCGCTGGAGGTGTATCTGGTCATCTCCGCCATCTACTTCGCCCTGTGCTATCCGCTCTCCCAGCTCCTCCTCCTGCTGGAGCGCAAGGTACGGGCGGGCGTCCCCCTCTCCCCCTGGCGACGACGCAGGGTGCGGGCGGCCAGGGCGCTGCTCGCCGCCGACCTCGGAGCGAACCTGAAGGAGCCGGCCGTATGACCGAGCCCGTCACCACGGCGAAGACCGCACCAACTGCCCACACGGAAGCGGTCGTTCGGATCGAGGGACTCAGCAAGTCCTTCGACGGGCGGCTCGTGCTCGACGACGTGAGTCTCGCGGTCGACCGCGGCCGGATCGTCAGCGTCATCGGGCAGAGCGGCGGCGGCAAGACGACGTTGATGCGCTGTGTGAACCTGCTGGAGCGGCCGGACCGGGGCACGGTCGAGGTCGCCGGGGAGGTGGTGCACCGCGACGGCCGTATGGTCTGCCGCGACCTGCCGGGGCTGCGCCGTACGGTCGGCATGGTCTTCCAGCGCTTCAACCTCTTCCCGCATCTCACGGCCGTGGAGAACGTCGTCGTGGCCCAACGCAAGGCCGGTGTACCGGAGTCGGAGGCCCTGGAGCGGGCCGTCGCCCTGCTGCGCCGGGTCGGGGTGGCCCATCGCGGTCTCGCCCTGCCCGACCGGCTCTCCGGCGGTGAGCAGCAACGCGTCGCGATCGCGCGGGCGTTGGCGCTCCGGCCCGAGGTGCTGCTCTTCGACGAACCCACTTCCTCCCTGGACCCGGAGGCGACCCGCGAGGTGCTGAGCGTGATGCGCGAACTGGCCACCGACGGCATGACGATGCTGCTGGTCACCCATGAACTCCCCTTCGCCCGCGAGGTGTCGGACCGTGTCGTCTTCGTCGACGGCGGCCGGATCGTCGAGGAGGGCCGACCGCAGCAGGTCATCGACCAACCCCAACAGGCCCGCACCCGCGCGTTCCTGGCCGCCTACGGATCGACGTCATGAGCGGGCACGGCGGCCCGGTCGTCGTGGTCGGCGGTGGTGTCGTGGGGCTGTGCACGGCCTACTACCTGGCCGAGTCCGGCCTGGAGGTGGAGGTCGTCGAGCGGCGCGCGCTGGGTTCGGGGGCGTCCCGGGGCAACGCGGGCTGGGTCTGCCTGAGCCATTCGACGCCGGTCCCCGCGCCCGGCGTGGTGCGCTACGCGCTCCGCTCCCTGGGCCGCCCTGACTCGCCCCTGTATCTACGACCGCTGCCCGATCCGGCGTTCGTCCGGTGGCTGTGGCGGTTCTGGCGCAGCAGCACCCCGGCCGCGTTCCGCAGCGGTTATACGGCGATCGCCGAGCTGAACCGCACCACGTTCGACCTCTTCGACGGGTTGCGGGCGGCCGGGGTCGAGACCGGCCTGACCCGGCCCGGCATGGTGCACGCGTTCCTCTCCCCCGCCGAGGCCCGCCACCATCTCGCCGTCCAGCGGCAGATGGCGCACGGCCGCTACCCGATGCCGGACGACGTGGTCACGGGCGACGCGGCCCGGCTCCTCGACCCCGCGCTGTCCGAACGGGTCCGCGCGGCCTATCTCGTGGAGGGTGAGGGCGTGGTCGACCCGGAGGCGTTCGCCCGCGCCCTGGGCGAGGCGCTCACCGCGTCCGGGGTGAAGATCCACGAGAACACGGAGGCCACCGGGTTCCGGACCGAGGGCAACCGTGTCACCGCGCTGCGCACCGCGACAGGCGAGATCCCGTGCTCGGCCGCCGTCATCGCGGCCGGCACACGCTCCTCGGACCTCCTCGGCTCGCTCGGCCGCCCCCTGCCGTTGCAGGCCGGGAAGGGCTACAGCTTCTCGGTCGACCTCGATCCGGCACCCCGGCACACGCTGTACTTCGGCGAGCGCAGGGCCGTCGCCTCGCCGATCGGGGCCACCACCCGCATCGGCGGCACGATGGAGCTGAGCGGCAACAACAACCATCTCGACTGGCGCCGGATCGTCGCGGTCGCGCTGGCCAGCCGGCACTATCTGGGCCGCTGGTTTGACGACCCGGACGACTTGGTCAGCCTCATCCGCGATCCCTGGGTGGGCGGGCGCCCCTTCCTGCCCGACGGGCTCCCGGTCATCGACCGTGTTCCCGGGCACGACAACGCGTTCGCGGCGACCGGACACGGGATGCTCGGCGTCACCCTGGGCCCGGTCACCGGGCACGCGCTCGCCGAGTACCTCCGCACCGGCCGTCGTCCCGACGTCCTCACACCGTTCCGTTTCGGCCGGGGGCCCGGGTGAGGGCCTAGCTAGTCCGCCGGTGGTGTCGGGTGCGGAGAGGAGGGCTGTACGCGCAGCGGGCGGGCCGCCCACGCGGGCAGGTGCCAGTTCCAGCCGCCGAACAGGGAGACGAGGGACGGGACGAGCAGCATCCGCACGATGGTCGCGTCCAGCAGGATGCCGATGCCGAGGCCGGTCGCCAGGGTCTTGAGGTCGGTGCCCGGTCCCGAGGCGAGCGCGGCGAAGGCGAGGAACAGGATGAGTGCGGCGCTGGTGACCAGCCGTCCGGTGCGGCCGATGCCCTCGACGACGGCCTCGTCGGTCGAGAGGCCGGCGTCGTACTCCTCGCGGATGCGGGAGAGGATGAACACCTCGTAGTCCATGGACAGCCCGAACAGGAACGCGAAGATCATGATCGGGATCCAGAACGTGACGGCTCCGGTGGCGGCGATGCCGAAGATCGCGTCGGAACCGTGGCCGTCCTGCCAGAACAGCACCATCAGGCCCAGGGTCGCCGCCAGCGAGACCAGGTTCAGCAGCACCGCCTTCAGCGGCAGCAGCAGGGAGCGGAAGGCGCGCACGAGCAGGATGTACGTCAGCAGCGCGATGATCGTGAGCATCAGCGGGAAGTTGCCGTAGACGGCGTGCAGGAAGTCGATCTGGGCCGCGCCGACCCCGGCGACTCCGACAGCCCCGGGCAGGTGCTCGGTGACGGTCTTGACCCGTCTGACGACGTCGACGCTCTGCGAGTTGACCGTCTCGGTGTCCGGGATGACGACGACGATGCTCTGCCCGCCCTGGTTGCCCGCGGGCCCGGTCGGCACGAACACGCTGCGCACGCCGTCGACCTTGGCGAGCGCGGCGGCGACCGGTTTCGCCTGGTCGGTGCTGACCAGGACCTCCATCGGGGTCAGCGCGCCGGTCGGGACACCGCCGCGCTCCAGGGTCTGGAGGGTGTCGTAGGCCGGGCCGTTCTTGGCCAGTGACTCCGAGGAGGCGAGGCCGATCTTGATGCCGAGGAAGACACCGACCAGGGCGGCGAGCGCGGCCACTGCGGTGCCGGCCGCGATCCAGCGGCGCCGTACGACGGCTGCGGTCCAGCGGCTCCAGAAGCGGCTCGCCCGGTTCTCGTGCCGGATCTTCGGCCAGTCGACCTTGGGTCCGATGCCGCCGAGGATCGCGGGGGTCAGGGTGAGCGTCGTGAGCACGCTCGCGAGCGGGATGAGCGCGCCGCCGTAGCCCATGCTGCGCAGGAACGGCACCGGCAGGACGACCAGGGAGAGCAGTCCGATGGCGACCGTGACCCCGCTGAAGACGATCGCGTGTCCGGCGTGCTCCATCGCGACCACGACCGCGTCGTGGTTGTCGCGGCCGCGGTCGCGCTCCTCGCGCCAGCGGGTGACGAAGAGGAGCGAGTAGTCGATCGCGACGCCCAGGCCGATGAGGGCGACGAGGAACTGCACGATGAAGGACACGTCGGTCGCGTAGGTGAGCGGCAGCAGCATCACGAAGGTCGCGAGGATCGACACCGCGGCGACGAGCAGCGGCAGCAGGGCCAGGAAGGACGCGAACACGAAGGCGAGGACGGCGAGTGCGCCGACGGCGCCGAGGAGCGTCTCGCCGAGCACGCCGGGCCCGCCGCCGTCGTCGCCGCCGGAGGCGAGCGGGTCCTCGCCCGTCACGCCGACCTTTGCACCGGCCGGCATGGCCTTCTCGGCCGCCGTCCGGATCGGGTCGGTCAGCAGCGTCTGGCTGGGGGACGGGTTGAACCGGTAGAAGACCAGCGCGTAGGCGGTCCGGTCGTCCTTCGTCCGGAACGCCTTGTCCCCGGTGTTCGCCTCGTCGATCACCCGCAGTCCCGGTGCGGCCGTGCCGGCGGCGGTGAACACGCGGCCGACGTCCGTCTCGTGACCGGTGACGGTCTGTCCGGCCGGCAGGGTGACCGCCACGAGATACGGATTGGTGTCGCCGCCGCTGCCGAAGGCCTTCTCGATCTTGTGCGCGGTCACGGTGCCGGGCTGGCCGGGCAGCGAGAAGTCGATCGTCAGCCGGTCCGTGGTCCGGCCGGCCAGCGCGATGCCGGCGATCAGGACCAGGCCCCAGAACGCCACAACCGCCTTGCGATGACGCAGAACGAATTCGGCCCACCGTCGCATGCCGGACCTTCCCCGGGTCGTAGGTTGCGCGAGTCTAGCCCGCCGCCCCGTTCATCCGCTATCGGGATAATCCATCCGGATTGACATGATCCGGAAGCACAGAATCCGCATACCCGCCCCTCGGGAAGAGTGCGCGGCGCAGGTCTGTTTAGCCTGTCGGTACCGGATCATCCCCGGACTCCCGAGGACGGAGCAGTCAAGGTGAACGACGCGTCGAAGGCCGACATACACCAGGTGACGGACGTCCCGCCCCCGACACCCGAGACCCTGGAGCGGGTACGGCGGCATCGGCGCCACACCCTGGAACTGCTCACCGTCTGCGCCGTCGGCCTCGTCCCCTGGACGGTCCTGCTGGCGGTGACGCTGCCGTCCGGCTACGAGGTCCACCAGTGGCGGACGACCTGGGTCGGGTTCGACGTGCTGCTCGTGCTGGCGATGGCGGCGACCGCGCTGCTCGGCTGGCGGCGGCACCGAGGGGTCATCGTGGCGGCGATCTTCTCGGCGGCGCTGTTGATCTGCGACGCATGGTTCGACGTGTCGCTCGCCTTCGGTACCTCGGACGTCTGGTCGGCCGCGGCCCTCGCGGTCTTCGCCGAACTGCCGCTGGCCGGCTATCTGATCCACCGGGTCCTGGCGATGATCTCGCTCGCGCGCTGGCCGAACGCGGAAGCGGCCACCCGGCTCACCGAATAACCGCCTTTGCCTCTCGGGCAACGGTGAGGTTTTCGCAACTCCCCTTTGTTCCCGATGACTTCGTTCGGAAATCCCCAGGGCTGAAGTTGGTCGCCATGGAGAGCGGCGAGGTGGCAAGACCTCGGCGCGCGGCATGGAGGATGTCATGCCCGAGATGTATTTCGATGTGCGCTGGCCCGACGGACTGACCCAGCGCTGCTATTCCCCCTCCACGATAGTCGAGGACTACTTCACCCCGGGCGCCGAATACGAGCTCGCCGAATTCGTCGAGCGCAGCCGTACAGCCCTCGGAATCGCCGGGGAACGAGTGCGGGAGAAGTTCGGCTTCTTCTGCACCGGCGCCTCCGACCAACTGGCGCGCATAGAACGGACGGCGGCCGCGTACGGCGACGTCGGCGGCGCCAAGGTCACGGTCGAGTCGCTCCTCGGCGCGGACGGGAGTCCGCGATGAGCCCGGCGGTACGGCTGGCCGGCGCGCACTTCCCGGTGGCCGTGGTGGGCGGTGGTCAGGCGGGACTCTCCGTCAGCCACGAACTGCGCGAGCGCGGCATCGACCACGTGGTCGTCGAGGCCCACCGGGTCGGACACGAGTGGCGCGAGCGCCGCTGGGACTCCTTCTGTCTGGTAACCCCCAACTGGCAGTGCAGGCTGCCCGGTTACCCCTACCAGGGCGACAACCCCGACGGGTTCATGGTCCGCGACGACATCGTGCGCTATCTGGAGGGCTACGTCGCCCGCTTCCGCCCGCCGCTGGTCGAGGGCGTGACGGTCACCAGACTGCGGCGCTCCCCGAGCGGAGTCTTCGAACTCACCACGACCGGAGGGGACTTCACCGCCGACCAGGTGGTGATCGCCACCGGCCCCTACCACTCCCCTTCCCTGCCTCCGATGGCCCAGCGACTGCCCGACTCCGTCACCCAGGTCCACTCCTCCCGCTACCGCAACGCCGCTCAACTCCCCCCGGGCGCCGTCCTGGTGGTCGGCACCGGCCAGTCCGGCTGCCAGATAGCGGAGGACCTGCACCTCGCCGGACGCCAGGTCCATCTGGCCGTGGGCAGCGCGCCGCGTGTCGCCCGCTTCTACCGGGGCCGTGACTGTGTGGCCTGGCTCGACGAGATGGGTCACTACGCGAAGAGCATCGACGACTTCGACGACGCCGGCGCGGTCCGGATGCGCGTCAACCACTACGTCACCGGACGCGACGGAGGCCGCGACATCGACCTGCGCGCCTTCGCCCGCGACGGCATGCGGCTGTACGGCCGACTCACCGAAGTCGGCGGCAGCACGCTGGAGTTCGCCGACGACCTCAAGGTGAACCTGGACCACGCGGACGCCGTGGCGGAGGGCATCAAGGACGCCATCGACGCCCACATCACCGCCCAGGGCATCGCGGCACCGGACGAGCCCCGCTACACACCCGTGTGGGAGCCGGACGACCAGCCCCGCGAACTCGACCTGGTCCAGGCCGACATCACGTCCGTCGTCTGGTCGACCGGATTCCGGCGCGACCACCGCTGGATCGAGGCACCGGTCTTCGACGGCCGCGGCTACCCGATGCACTGGCGCGGCGCCACCAGCGTCCCCGGCGTGTACTTCCTGGGCCTGCCCTGGCAGCACTCGTGGGGTTCGGGCCGCTTCGAAGCGGTGGGCAGGGACGCCGAGTTCCTCGCGAACCACATCGAGGCCTCGCGCCGCCTCGCCGACGTCTGCGGCACCCTCACCGGCGCCCCCACCGAGCTCGCCTCCGCCCTCCCGATCGGCTGAGGAACGGGATATAAGACCATGGTCTACGACGCACACCGCCACATCGGCGTCCTGCCCGCCTACCCCTTCTACGGTGGCCCGCCCGTCAACCCCGACACCACCGCCCGCGCCACGGTCAAGCAACTCGTCGCCGACCTGGACGCGGAGGGCACCGAACGCGCTCTGGTCATCCCCAACTACGGCGTGCCCGACCCCGCGATCGCCTTCTCCTTCAACGAGTTGGCGATCGAGGCCGCCCAGACCGACGACCGCATCCGGGCCGGACTGTGGGTCTCCCCGCGCCCCGAGGACGAGCAACGCACCGTGCAAGCACTGGAGTTGGCGGGCGAACGGGGCGTGAAGGCGCTCAAGCTGAGCTTCCTGCTCGGCGGCCGTCCGACCGATCCCGCCTGCCGCCCGCACCTGGACCGCATCTTCGCCGTGGCGGCCCGGCACGGGCTGGTGGTGCACGTCCACACCTCTCCCGGCGCCGCGTCCGACATCGACGAGGTCGGCCACCTGGTCGACTGGTACGCCGACCAGGTCCCCGTCCATCTCGTGCACTTCGGCGGTGGGATGAGCGGCCACATCAAGCTCGCCGGCTCCCGGTTCTTCGACTGGATCAGCGCCGGCAAGCACGTCTACACCGACCTCTCCTGGGCCATCGGTTTCACTCCCCGCTGGCTGGCCCGGGAGATCGAGCGCCGCGGCATCGGCCACGACCGGGTGCTCTTCGCCAGCGATCAGCCGTGGGGCGACTTCACGGGTGAGTACACCCGCCTCGCCGAAGCGACCGGCGGCGGCGAACTCGGCGAGCTGGTCTTCAGGGACACGTTCGCCGCGCTCTACGACTGACCGACCTCCCTCTCAAGTCCGGCACGTACGTACAAGGAGACAGCCATGTCCGAAACCGTCGAACTCAGCGAGATCGAGCAGCAGTCCCTCAACGAGATCCCCCACCCGTCCCTCCCCGAC
>NZ_JAENRY010000122.1 GCF_016612545.1 Streptomyces sp. MBT65
GGCGTCGGTGGGCGGGGGCATCGGGGCAGTCGACCGCAGCGCCTCCACCGCCGTACGACCCGCCTCGTCCGCCGCCGCCCACAGGGCCAGCAGTCGCGGGGAGGCGGCCAGCGTGAGGTCGAGGCGGTCGCCGAGCTTCTCCGTGACCGTGTGCAGCAGGCGGTCGCGGCCCGCAGGGGAGAGCGTGTCGAAGCCGCCACGGAGGGCGGGCAGCCGGTCGAGGAACGCCTGGTCGGTGAGCGTGTCGACCCGGTCGAGCAGGGGGTCGAGCGCGGTCGGCGCCGACTGGAGCAGGGGTGCGGCCCCGGTCAGCAGTCCGGCGAGTCTGCGGGCCAGCGCGTGCCGTGCGTCGGGGCCGGTGGCGGCATCGATCCAACCGGCGGCCCGTGCGCCGAGGGTGTCGGCGTCGTCCAGGTCGAGCAGGACCCGGCAGGCGAGGGCCGCTCCCTGGACCAGCGGCGAGCCGGTGCGCGCGAGGCCGCCGAGGGCCTCGTCCATCCGCAGCCCCAGGCGGTGTTCACCGGCGCGTGCGGCCAGGGCGACGAGCGCGGCCGCCTCCTCCGGGTCGTCGCTTCCCGCCAGTCCCGGCAGGGACCGTACCGCCGACTCCAGAAGATCGGCGGCGAGCACGCCCGCCGCCAGGCCGGTCTCGGGCGTGGTGCCGGGCAGATGGCCCCGGCGCAGTGCCTCCAGCAGATCCAGGCCGGTGAGGATCTCGGGGAGCGTCGCGGAGGCAGGGAGCACCTCGGCGGCCTCGGCCAGTCGCTGGGCGACCAGGGCAGGCAGATCGCAGCGGGCGGCGTCCCGAAGTCCCGTCAGGACCAGGGCACTTGTGGGGCCGCCCTCCGCCGACTCCCTGCGGAAGGTCTCCCGCAGGGTGCCCTCGGCAGCCAGCGCGGCGGTCACGCCCCGCACCCCGGCCAGGTCCAGCCGGACGGGCACGGACGGCACCCAGGCCAGCCGCCACCGGGTGCTGAGCGCGGCGGCGTCGCCCGTGCCGGCCACCTCCACCGGCTCGCCGTAACCCACCCCGCACACGTCGAGCCGTCGGAGGAGGATCTCGCGCCGGTTGTCGAGGGGCGAACGGAGCGGGTCCAGGCGCAGTTCACGCCGTACGGGGTCGTCCGGACCGGGCAGCCGCAGGGCGGTGAGTTCGGCCTCGACGGACGGACCGAGCCCGGAGCGCGGGGTGCCCGGTGCGACCCGGCCGCGATCCGTGCCCACCAGGACCACTTCCAGGGCGCGCGCGAGAGCACGGCCCCGGCCGAGCGGCTCGCCCTGACCCATCACGGACGTCAGGGCCTCCAGCACCTCGCCGCGACCCGGTGCGGGGAGCCCGCGCACCCGGGCGAGGTCGCAGGCCACGCGCAGCGTCTCGCGGGCCTCGCCCGTCCCGGCGGTGTGCCCGGCCGCGCGCAACTCCCGGCACACCCCCGTGATGGCCCGTGCTGCGGCGTCGTACAGCAGCTCGGGGTCTCCCGCAGCGCCGAACACCGCCTGCTGCCAGCGCGGGTCGCGGATCCCGGCCGGATATCCGGAGCGGGAGTCCAGCAGATCGAACGCGTACGGGACCAGGGAGGTGGTGACGGGCGAGGGCTCCCCAGGGAACACCGGTGCCGTCCCCTCCACCTCTGTGCCGTCGGCCAGGGCCGAGGCGTGGAAGGCGCCGATCACCGCCGCGACACGGTGTCCGCCGGCCGCCGCGAGGGCGATCGTCTCCCGCATGTGCGCCTCGCGCGCCAGGTCCACCGCGGGTACGCCGCCCGACGACTCGGCGTCCTGGCGCAGCGCCCAGCCGACGCCGAGGGCGGCCCGGCGGAGCGACTCGGGGGTGCAGCCGGGGGCGAGGACCTCCACGCTGCGGTCCCACAGGTCGTCCCCGTCACGGCCGGTCCCGGCCGCGGTGAGCGCCTGCGCGAAGGAGACCGGCGTCGGACGGTCGGTCGCCTCGGCGCGTACGGGTGCCTCCGCGTGCCAGCGGGCGTCGGCCATCGGCAGATCGCAGCAGACGACCCGCACTCCCCGCTCCCGCGCCCAGCGGACCGCGGCGAGTTCGGGGGAGAAGTCGGCGAACGGGTAGAAGCCGAGCCGTCCGTCCTGACCGGCGCCCGCGAGCGCGACCGGCGCGACGGTGCCGGGTGCGCCGAGATGGGTCAGCCATGGCTGGAAGTCCGTCGGCAGTTCCACGCATACGACCTCGGCGCCGGCCGCGTCCAGCAGGGCGGGCACGGCGGCGGCGAGCGCCGGGCTGTGGTGGCGTACGCCCAGCAGGTACGGCGCCACGGAGTCGGCCAGGGCGTCGAGCGCCGTCCTGGGGTCCTGAGCGGTCGTCACCGAAGGTTCTCCCGCAGGTCCCAGAGGCGGCGCCAGGTCGCGGAGCCGTCCTCGGCGCGGCGGCGCACCGGGCCGTCCCAGTAGCCCAACAGGCGTGCGTGGTCGCTGGGATCGTCCTTGCGGACCACCCCCAGGAGATGTCCGGGCACCAGGTCGAGGGTGTCGCCGGCGGGGAGGTAGGCGGTGGCCACCCCTAGGGACACGGCGACCTGCACCGCTTCCGCCGTGGACATCACCGTGCCGGGACGCTCCACGTCCCAGCCCTCCGCCGAGCGCCCGGCCCGCAGATCGCGGAAGACGGTCACCAGGACGTCGAGCACCGCGTCGTCGACGGCGAACGCCGCGCCTGCCCGCTCGACAGCCGCGGTGGCCTGTCGTTTGACGAGCGCGGTCTCCGCGTCCACGTCCGCGATCGGGTGCACCGTCTCGAAGTTGAATCGGCGCTTGAGCGCGGCGGACATCTCCGACACACCGCGGTCGCGCAGGTTGGCGGTGGCGATGACGGTGAAGCCGGGGGCGGCGGCGACCTGTGCGTCGTCGGTGCCGGACAGCTCGGGCACGCTCATCCGGCGGTCGGAGAGGATCGACACCAGCGCGTCCTGCACCTCGGGCAGACAGCGGGTGATCTCCTCGACGCGCGCCACCCGTCCGGAGCGCATCGCGGCGAGCACGGGCGAGTCCACCAGCGCCTGGGGAGTGGGCCCTTGGGCGAGCAGGAGGGCGTAGTTCCAGCCGTAGCGCAGGGCGTCCTCGGTGGTGCCCGCGGTGCCCTGCACGGTCAGCGCGCTGGTGCCGCAGACGGCCGCCGCCAGCAGCTCCGAGAGCATCGACTTGGCCGTACCCGGCTCACCGACCAGCAGCAGTCCGCGCTCTCCGGCGAGCGTGACCACGCACCGCTCCACCAGGGCGCGTTCACCGACGAACTTGGGGGCTATGACGAGTTCGCGGGGCAGTGTCTCGTGCGGCTTCGCCAGCTTGAGGGCTTCTCCGGCGCTGCCGCACACGAAGGTGATGGCGGATCGGGGCGTCAGCAGCCAGCCGGGCGGTCGGGGTCCCTCGTCGTGGGCGGCGAGGAAGGCGAGTTCGGTGGCGTGGCGCTCTTCGGCGGGCAGCGTCTGCCGGGCGGGCAGGGCCGTCGCCGTGTCGGTCGGGGTCATGAAAGTCCTTGCTGGGTAGGTCTGTTGGTCGTTGATGAAGGGGGCGCCGGTGAGGTCCGGCGCCCCCGGTACGGCGTCCGTCAGCGGCGGCGGCCCCGGCGCACCTTCAGCTCCTCGAAGCGGGGAGCGTCGCCCTCCCGGACCCGCTGCCAGGCTCTGCGGTAGAGGTCCGCGACCGGTTCGGTCGGCACGATCACGCCGAAGAACGCGCGATCGCCGTCGACGATGTCGAACAGCGGCAGCTTCCAGCGCTCCAGGGGAACGCGCGGAGCGGGCTGTTCGGCCCAGCCGCCGGGCAGGAAGAGCGAGCGGCCGGCCCTGGTCCGGGTGGCCTCGACCACGAGGTCGGTGGCGGCCAGTTCGGCGCGGGCCGCCTTGAGACGGGCGGGCTTCCATCCCGTCCATCGGGCCGTCGTGCGGTCGGTCGGGTCGGGCATGGCGAGCAGCATCAGATACAGCGTGGCCGCGTCCTCGCCTAGGCCGTACTCCTTGGCCACCTCGATGACCAGGTCGGGCACGGAGCGGCCCGGGTCCTGCGGCCACCAGGTGCCGTCCTTGTCGCACCCGCCCGCCATCGGCTCGCCGGGGTCGGCGAGAAGGGCCGCGAAACGGGGGTCGCGGACCAGTCGCAGGGCGATCTCGGCCGGGTACGGCTGGTCGCCCACGCGGGTCGCGGGCAGGTAGGGATCCTGCCCGGCCTCGTCGAGGAGGTCGACGCGGATGCCGGGGGCGGGCTGGTCGTCGTGGGTGGCGAGGACGACGGCGCCGTAGCGCTCGAATCCCGGACCGGTCTCGGTGGGCGTGCCCGCCGTCTTCCGGAACGCGGGGAGGCTGATGTACTGCCCGAGGTCGAGCATGAGCCCGGGCCCGGCGAGGCGTTGCCGTACGGCGGTGAGCACGGGCGGCAGCGCGGCCCGGATCGGGTCGCCGGCGGGCAGCCGGTGGGCGAGCCAGGCGGCGAGGCCGACCGAGCCGACCAGGGTCTGCGTGCTGAACCCGGCCGTGTCGTTGCCGACCGGCCGCACCCGGTCGCCGTTGACCTCCCACCGCAGGTCCCGGCTCAGCTCCGGGGCACGGGTCGGCTCCAGCAGCGCGGGCAGGGCTTCCCGTACCGCCCAGGGCGCGTGCTTGAGGGCGCGGATCGCGTCGCTGAGCAGGTCCTCGGGTATCGCGGGACGCCGGCCGAGCCTGTCGTTCCACACGGCGGCGGCCGCCGCCACGTCCGGGCCCTCGGTCCACAGCCGGACCGGGTCGGCGGGCACCAGTGCGGCCACGACCGCGGCGCGGACGGCGCTGTCGATACCGCGCAGCTCGTCCTTGGCGACCGCCGCCGGGGCGACCTTCACCCCGATGACGGTGCGGGCCTCGGTGCTGAGGAAGGTCCGCTCGTAGGCGTCGACCCCGGGCAGCCCGGCGACGACGAGCCGGGCCATGGTCTCGGTGACGCCGGTGAGCCGGGCGAACTCCTCGGGGGCGTCCGGGAACCACGGCGCCGGACCGCGCTCGGCGAGCGCGGCGAGCAACGCACCGAGCCGGCCCAGGTGTTCGCCCTCGCCGATCGGGTCGCAGGCCAGGACCTTGTACGGCTCCGGAGCCTCGAACCGTCCTGCCGGATCGTGGAACAGACCGGTGAAGTCACAGCCGTCGTCGTCCAGGGACCCGTGTCCGGTGACCGCGACGAAGGCACCGTCCGCCAACGGCAGCAGGCCGTTCCAGGAGCCCTCCCGCCAGTCGCCCGAGGCCAACCGCAGCCGGTGCGCGTCCAGGTGCAGGTTCACCTTGCGCCAGTGACCGGGCACTCCGGGCTGTCCGAGTCCCAACTGGTCGAATCCGGTGAGCAGTTGCCGCAGTGCCTCGCGGTGTTCATCCGTGGTGGTGCCGACGGCCGCCCGGTGGGCGAGGGCCGTCGTCCGCCCGATCAGGGTGCGCAACTCCGGCTGCCCGGAGGGCAGTTCGGGTCCGTCGAGGTGGAGTCGGCCATCGGACGGTTCCACCACGGCGTCGGCGGCGCGGGTCAGTACCCGCAGGGCACGGAAGACGGTGTCGGACTGGTCGTCGCGGTTCCACCAGTAGCCGTTCGACGCGCCGAGACCACTCATCGCGTCGCGCAGCAGGCTGTCCGTCGGACCGGCCGGACCCTCGTCCTCCACCCCGCCTTCCAGGGCCAGGGTGAGCCGGGTCGCCGCCGTGTCCAGGACCGCCTGCTGGGCCGCCGCGTACCGCACGACCCCGGCGATGCCCGCGAGCAGAGCGGGGTGGGTGACGGGCAGCAGCGTGCGGATGGCGGCGGGCAGCGCCTCCGGTTCCTTGTCGGTGGCGGCCGACAGCAGGGCGGCGGTGGTGTCCCGGTCGATCCGCCGCAGTCCTGTGGAGCCGTCCGGGTCGCGCGGGGTCAGGCACTCCCAGTACTGCAACGGCGGCAGCAGCAGGGAGCCCTCGCCGAAGACGCCCGCCGTACGGTCGGTCTTCCCCCAGGCGGTGACGACACCGTCCGCGTCGACCAGGTCGAGCTGCCAGCCGTTGTGCACGACCGCGGTGGGCCGCTCGGCGCCGGGGAACATCACCAGCGTGTACGGCCGACCCGCGTCGGCGGGCAGCGTGAGGGTGTGTCCGGCGAGATCCTCGACCCGCGTGGAGCCGTCGGGGAGTTCCAGCCTGCGCAGGCCCACGAGGCCGTCGACAGGTGCCGAGGCGGGGGCGGCGTCGGCCGTGGGGGAGGGGCGCAGTCGGCCACCGTTGAAGCTGCTCCCCGCAGGTGCGTCGCGCAGCGCGTCGGCGAGGAAAACGGGTCGGCTCATGCGTCCGCGCTCGTCGGTGGCCGGGTCGTACTCGTACCAGCCGTGCGCTTCCCGGTCCTCGGAATCCGCCTGCCAGACCCAGTAGTTGGTGCCGTCGAAGAGCAGCGGACGCTCCTCGGGCACGGTGGTGTCACCGGCGTGCAGCACACCGCAGCCGGTGGTCCGGCCGCCGCCCGGCAACGGCAGGGTGATGGGGAAGTTGCCCTTGTACCAGTCCATTTCGGTGCCGCGGGTAGCGCGCGGACCTTCGAGCTTCTCGAGGCGGTCGGCGCGGGTGTGCCAGTAGCCGCGCAGGCCGTCGTTGCGGCTGTTCCAGTAGACGAGGAGTTCGCCGTCGACGTGGTGGAAGCCGGGATCGCCGTACCGGTCGTCCTTGGGGAGGCGCAGGTCGTGGGTGAGCAGGGTGCCCTCGGCGCCGATCACCCGGGCCTGGGCCTCGCCGGCCACCACGAGGTGGGGCCAGGCGTCGGCGACGATCAGGTCCTCCACCCGGTCCTTCGGCACGAGGGAGGCCGCCGCGTCCTCCCAGGCGGGCCAGCCGAGTTCGTCGAAGAGACCGGCGCGCAGGGTGCGCGCCAGCACGGGGGCGAGGTCGGTGGCGACCGCCTCGCGTACGTCCGCCTCGGCCAGCGCGAGCGCCTCGGAGGGCAGCCACTTCAGGCGGGACAGCGCGTCGGGCAACTGCGGCAGACCGACCGCGGTGAACCGCTCCACGACCGTACGCACCCATTGGGCCAGCAGCGGACGGCAGCCGGGCGACTGCGCCAACAGCCGGATGGCGCGCAGGCCCTGGTCGTCATTGCCGAAGCGGTCCGCGCCCTTCAGGAAGGCGTCGTGGAACCGGGCGTCGGCGCCCAGGAACAGCAGGTCCCGATGCCCCTCGCCCAGTGCCCACTGTTGAAGCGGCAGACCGTCGTTCCGCTCCGGGGCGGCCACCGAAAGGTCCAGGGACAACAGCAGGTCGATCAGATCGATGTCGTGCGTTACCTTCAACGCACCGCCGGACGCGGCGAGTTCGGCCCGCAACAGATCCACGGCCCGCTCCACGAGCGGGTACAGCTCCGGCATCCGGGTCGAGCCGCGCCAGGACCGGGCCCGCTCCCGGAACGTCAGGAAGCGCTCCAGCCAACCCGCCGTGCCGTCCCGAGGCCGCTCCTCCTCGGGCAGGGCGGCGTCCCACAACCCCGCCGTGGCACCGGAGTCCTCCAGCACCTGGAGCCACAGCGCGGGCATCTCGTCGTCCGAGCCCGCGGGGAGCATGTCCAGCAGCGTGCCGCGCACCTGCCGCTCCCACGTGGCCAGGGCCACCAGCGCGGCACGGTGGCCCTTCCACCAGCCCGCCGCCGCACGCAGCGTGGCCGGCAGACCGAGCAGCTCGGACAGGTAGTCCTGCTCGGCGAGGTCGGCGTCCTGCCCCGCGGCCCGGGCCAGCTTGCGCAGATCGCCCGCCATCTGCGCGGACGGCGGCAGACCGCCCGCGGTGCGGCGCAGACACAGCCGCGTGAAGCGCCGAAGCGCCTCCTCGGCCGGCACCCGGGCGCCCAACTCCTTGCCGTAGGCGGACAGCACCTTCACCGGCAGCGCGCCCGCCAGCGCGAACTCCAGGAACACCGCGTCCAGCCGGTCCTCCTCGATGACCAGCCCGTGCTCCGCCTCGGCCTTGCGGGCCCGGGTGAACAACTGGGCCGCGTAGGTGGCGTTCTCCTCGGCGAGGAACACCCGGCCCGCCTGCTCGTAGAACGTCGGCAGGAAGTGCGGGACGGAGGCCGCCAGCCGCGCGCCCAGCTCCAGATAGGCGTCCAGGGCGGCCTTGGGCCGGGACTTCACCTGCCGGGCCGCCCGCTCCAGGTCCGGTACGACACCCAGCGCGTGATGCCCGTCCTCGGGATGGTGCACCAGCACCCACTCCGGGAAGCCCAGCGACTGACGCAAGCCCAGCCCCACCACGGCCGGTTCGGCGGCCTGCTCCAGGCCGAGGAAACCGGCGGCCAGGTCCTCCGCCGCGCCGAGTTCACCGGCGACCAGCCGCACCACCACCCGGTCGTCGAGACCCGGGTGACGGTAGGTGCGCGCCGTCAGCGGCACCGCCCGCTCACCGGCCCCCTCCGTCTCCGGCGGCAGCACCGCCCCTGCCCCGAGCATGTCCTCGTACGACACCTGCGTCCCCCCGCTCATGCGTTCTTGCCTTCCTCGATGTCACGGCCGGCGTACAGCGCCGCCGCCATCCGCATCCCCTCGGACCAGGCAACCGGGCCCACCTCGCCGAGCGGCAGCGCGCGGCCGTCCTCGTCCTGCCAACTGAGGCCACCGGTCTCCACCGTGTCCTCCCAGTACGGCTCCCCGATCCACACGGAGGCCTCGACGGTGCGCCCGCCGTCACGCACCCGGGCCGTGGAGTAGCCGCCGGAGACGCGGTAGCCCAGCGAACTGGCGCGCGCCGCGAGGGCGAAGCGGGAGCGGAAGGAACCGCCGGCGAACTCCCGTACCTCGCCGGCCTTGGGGGCGAGCTCGTCGGGGCGGAGCCAGGTCGCCCGGTGGATCTGCTCGACGCGCTGGACGATGCCCAACTCCGCCGCGAACTCCCGGATGTCGTCGAGGTCCGGCAGCAGCACCGGGTGCGGGAGGGTCACCGTGCGCGGGGACAGCCGTACCGTCTCGCCGTCCAGGTTCACCACGCGCAGCTCGCCGTCCTCGGTGGTGCCCCGCAGGAAGCCGACCTCGTCGGGGTCGTCGCCGACCACGGCCAGGTCGCGCAGCGCCGACTGCCAGGCCTCGTCCGGCCACACGCGGACCAGCAGGTCGGTGGGGACGGGCAGCGACGACACCATCCAGGCGTCGACCTGTGCGACACACCCCGCGGCGTGCCGATCCAGCCATTCGGCGAACCGCCGCAGCCGGTCCACCTCCGGGTGGTCCTTGAGCGCGCGCGGCAGGGACTTCAACTGCCGCCCCGCTGACCGGCCCCCGGTGGCTCGCGCCGCCACCCGCCCCTCCACCAGGGCGACTTCATACCCGTCACCCGCCGACAGCCAACCCACTATGCCCCCGCCTCCCACATCAACACAGCCAGAAGAAAGCACAGTTCAGCCGGGATGCCCCGACATCTGTGCGACGACAAGTGGAACGTTAGCGGCGATCACTGACAATCGGCCGGGGAAGCTGTGGACGGGCTGAGACCAGACACCGGTGGAACCGGCGGACAAGGCGCCCGGCCATGTTCGTTCCACGTACTCGTACGGGGCCGGCGGGCGGTTCGCCGGGCCGCGAGTTCAGGCCAAACGCACGGCCCCTGCCCGGAACGGACGTGCCGTCACAGGCGCAGGACGATCAGGGCCGTGTCGTCGGTGTTGCCCTCGGCGGGGAGCAGATCGGCGAGCAGGGCGTCGGCGAGGGGCTCGGGCTCCGCGTCCCGATGCCGGGCGAGGGAGTCGGCGAGGCGGGTGAGCCCGCGGTCGATGTCCTCCGTACGACGCTCGATCAGTCCGTCGGTGTACAGCACGAGGGTGGCGCCCTCGACGAAGGGGACGCTCGTCTGCACCCGGCCGACATGCTCGGGTCTGGCGCCCAGGGGCGGGTCGGTGGCCTGGTCGAGGAAGCTCACCGTGCCGTCGGGGGCGAGCAGGGCCGGGGGCGGATGGCCCGCGCAGCTGTAGGTGATGGAGTGGTCGTCCCAGTCGATGAACGTCGTCACCGCGGTGGCCGACTCGGCGCCTTCGACGAAACGCGAGTACAGACCGAGGGCCTCCAGCGCGGGGCCCGGCCCGTCGGCGACCCGGCAGGCCGCGCTCAGGGCGCTGCGCAGTTGGCCCATGGCACAGGCGGCCTGCAGGCCGTGCCCGACGACGTCACCCACGGCGACCGCCATCCCGCCGTCGGGCAGGTCGACCAGGTCGTACCAGTCGCCGCACACGTTCAGGGCACCCACGGCGGGCCGGTAGCGCACGGCCGCCCGGTGGTGGCCGACCGGCCGGGGTGGAGGCAGCATCGCGGCCTGGAGGGTCAGGGCCACCTCGCGCTCATGGGCGTGGGCCGTGCGCAGCCGTTCGTTGACCTCCTGCAACTCGCGTGCCCGGGTGTACAGCTCGGCTTCCAGTACCCGGGCCCGTTTGTCGTCGGCACGGCCGCCGAAGGCACGGACGAACTCGGTGACCTCCTCGACCCGGTGGACGATCAGCGTCACCTTGCCGTCCTGGCCGCGCACGGGCGCGTTGACCGGGCTCCAGAAGTGCTCCACCCAGCGCCCGGATCCCTGGGGGTCCTCGATGTCGTAGCGGAGCAGGGCCATGGTGTCGCGCTCGCCGGTGGTCGCCGCGCGCAGCATCGACTCCCGGGTCTCGCGCATGCCTGCCGCCGCCGGGTCCTTGGGGTTCTCGGGGAAGACGTCGAAGATGTAGCGGCCGATCAGTTCCTCGCGCTTACGTCCCGACAGGCGTTCGAAGTCCGCGTTGGCGTCGAGGTAGACGAGCTCGGGGGTGAGCAGCGCCACCATGCCGGGCAGGGCGCGGAAAATCTCCGCGTAGTCGATCTCCGGATCCTGCATGGCCTGCCCGTTCGACGCCGAGGGTCACTGTGTCGTTCCACGATAGGAGGGATCTGGCCATGAAGCCCGGAAACGGCTCTTTTCGGTTCGGTGAGCACTGATGATGCCGTAGGCCGTCACTCGACCGAGTGGCCCGCCCGCGGAGACCGTCCTGGGTGGCGCCGCGATGGTATTGCCCGGTGAGCGGGCACGGCGTTCACGATCCGGTCTCCGGCGGGCCGCCGATGTCCGTGGTGAGACGGCGGTAGGCGGCCCGGGCGTGGAGGAGGCGGGCCAGGGCCGTGCCGACGAGGGCGGCGGTGAACAGACAGGCGAGCCAGAGCGCGTCGCGGTGTCCGGTCCAGGTGAGGGTGCCGGCGGGCGGGACGGCGAAGCCGTTGAGGAAGAGCCAGCACAGCACCGCGATGCCGGGGGCCGCCGTGAAGCGGGCGCACAGGCCGAGCAGTACGGACAACAGGGAGAGCGCGGCCAGCGCGGGCGAGGGCCGATCGGTACCTATCAGCGCGTTCAGCAGCGCCACCAGTATCAACGCGCCGCCGGAGGCCGCGGCCCACACCAGCGGCGTGGCCAGGGGCGAGGGGACGGGCCGTGCTCCGGTACGGAGAGGCACCCAGTCGATCATGCCGGCGACTCCTTCTGGTCGTCCCGCTCCTCCTGGCGACGGGGAAGACGGGGAAGTCAGCCTGCCCGAGTCCGCGCCGCCGGTACAACCTCCCCCCAGGGCTCAACTCCCGGTCCTGATCGCCCTCTTGGACGACGTCGCCGCCCGTCGCTCGTAGAGGATCGGCCACAGAGTGATCAGGACGAGCAGCCAGACCACGGTCACGGTGCGGACCTGCGCGCCGAACACCGCCAGCAGCAGGGGCAGTACGCAGCAGGGGAGGGCCACGGACAGCAGCCACCGCCGTTCCCGCTCGGCCCGGCCCAGCCAGGCAAGTCCGCTGAGCAGGAAGTATCCGGCCAGCGACGAGCACAGCAGCCATCGGGTCGCGTCCGGCAGCGTCTCCAGATGCTCGGCGGCGGCTCCCAGCGCGGCGGCCAGGGCGGCGAGGCAACCGGACACGAAACAGTGCAGGGGCAACGCCGCGCGGGCGGGCAACACCCCCGCCGCCAGGTGCGGCACCCCCGCGTAGCCGTGCCCGAAGGACAACGCCCACAGCGTGGCCAGCAGGAAGAACGACGCGACGGCGAGCATGTACAGCTTCTTGTCCCACTCCGCGTCCGAAGTGGCCGCGACCACCTGGGCGACGCCCTCGCCCAGCACGATGATGACGAAGAGGCCGAGCCGTTCGCTCAGGTGCTCCGACTGGGACCGCGCGAGCGACGTGCGCCGTGCGGAATCGCGCCGAGCGGACTGCTTGTCGTCGCGTTCCCGATTCTTGTCGCGGCGTTCCCGGGCCTCCTGGTGCTCGACGATGTCGCGTGCGGAGACCGCGAACGTGACGTACAGATCGAGGGCGATCCCGAGGGCCCAGAGCCAGTGGCGCGTCGGATCGTGCGCCCAGAGGGACACGATCCACGGGATCACACCGAGCGACATCTGAGCGGCCGGCCAGTCGACGAGGACCTGCCGACGGTGCTGCCAGGCGCGGCTCGCCAGGACCCGGATCAGGACGTACGCGAGAGCGAACACGCGCGCGTGCTGGTCGTCCCCCTCGTGCACCCCCGCCACGGCCGCGGCCATGACGGCCATGCCGAACATCGCGGCCAGCACGGTACGGACGTGGGTGTTCTCGTAGGCCACGTTCGCGTACAGGGTGAAGCAGATCCAAGCCGTCCAGAAGGCCAGGAACAGCAGCGCGTACAGGCCCAGGTCGGACACGTCCGGCACACCGTGCAGCAGATGCGCGATCTGCGCCACACCCGCCACGGCGACCAGGTCGAAGAACAGTTCCAACCAACTGGCGTGCCGGTTCTCCTCGGAGGTCGGTTGCGGGGCCGGTGCGGTGGTGTTGTCGTCGCTCACTGGATCACCATGCCCTGTTGCCGAGGACTTACGACACGGAAATCGGCGGTTGGGCCGGCGGGGGAGCCAGCATGACGGGCCACTCTTCGTCGTCGGCGAGGAGCTGGTCGAGCGTGACGTCGGGTCCCGCCGTGAACACGGCGGTCGGCTCGCCCAGACGCGCGCCGAGCGCCGGATCGGCCGCCGTCGGGGCCGACAGGAGCAGCACGGCGTCCGGGTCGATCGCGGACCGTTCGGGGAAGTCGGCCGGATCCACGCCCGCCTGCCGGAGCAGTACGGGGTGGACGGCGACACCGACCGTGAGCAGCCCGGAGTTGAGCGACCGCTCGGCCCAGCCGTCGGTCCGCACGAGGTGGAACACCCCGTCGCCTTCGTAGCAGTGTCCACCGAGTCGGCCCAGGGCACGTTCGCCGGCGGTGCCGTCGGGATCTACGACGAGGATGGGGAAGTCCGCGTCCGGAGCGTCGGGGGCGAGACCGGAGCGGACGTACAGGCGGGCCACGGAGCCTCCGGGGCGGATCAGATGTGGGCGGGGTGCCGGTACGGTATGCGATCGGTTCGGTACCGGGCTTGAGCCGTCCGGGAGTTGCCCCAGTGCGTGATGCTCTTCTACGGGTCTGAAGGGCCGCTCCTCGTCTACCTGGACCCGCACGACGGACGCCCAACTCGCCGCCGTAGAGCCTCAGTTGGTCACCGCCGCGATCCGCCCGCGCTACGCCACCCATGACGACCGGACCAGGGCCGTTATGATCCGCCTGTGTCAGATTGTTCGCGCACTGGTTCGGATTCCCTTCCTCGCGGTGGGCGGGTCGCGCCGTGACGGGTGGTGCGATACCCGAAGGCGAAGATCCGGTGAATCGTCCGGCGGGCTTTTCCGAGCAGCCGGTCTGGACGGCGCTCGGGCTCCTGGCCGTGTGTGCCGGTCCGTTGGGCCTGCTGGCCGGTGTCAGTGGGTACGTCCCTGACGACGACAAGCTGGCCGTCGTCGTGACCGGTCTCGTCTGGACCCCTCTCGCCGTGGTCGTCCTGGTCCTGGCCATCGTCGGCACCGTGCGGGACCAGCGCGTGTGGCGCGACCTGGACACGGCCGGCGTGCGGGTCATGGGCGACGTCATGTCCGCGGAGCGCGTGTGGTCCGGCGAGGACGATCGCTGTACCAGGATCCGGATGCTGGTCACCGTGCCGGGCCGGCCGCCGTTCACCACGAGCCACCTGGTCGCCGGGGAGGAGATCATCGAGGTCGGGACGAGTATCCCGGTCGACGTACATCCGACGCGCCACTGGTGAAGTGTCGGTATTCGAGAGTCGCAGTATTCGGCCTTGGGACTGGTGGGCTCGCATGTTGAGATGTCGTAGCTCTTGGGTCGAAGGTGCCGCCCTGATCCCCTGGATGCCGGAGTACCCGCGCCGGCTCTCGGGCCGTTGTGGTGAGAGAGGACGACGTTGGGGCGGATCAAGAAGCAGAGTGCCGAGCGGGACATATGCCGCCAGTCTGAGGTAAAGCCAGCGGTGGCCCCGCCGTCCCCACGCGGATGACCTCCCTCTCGCGTTGGTCTTCCCGTGGAGGTTCTCGCCTTCGCGGGCCGGTTACTGACCTCGTCGGGTTGTTGTCGGGTGGTGGGTGAGGGTGAGTCCGGTACCGGCGAGGCAGCCGTCGATGAGGTCGGGCCGGAGCTGGATATGGCGCAGGCCTCGACGCAGGGTGCGTTCGAGATGCTCGTCGTCGGTGAAGGCGGTGTTCGCCAGCGGGCCGCGCCGTAACAGCGACCAGATGCCTTCCACCGGGTTCAAGGCCGGTGCGTAAGAGGGAAGTTGAACGATGGTGAGCCAGTCATGCGCGGCCGCGTACTCCCGCATCTCGGCGGCCCGGTGAACGTTGAGGTTGTCCCAGATCAAGACGATGGGGGCACCGAGCTGGATGTGAGCGCGGACGACCAGGTCGCGGTAGTCACGCCAGGAGAAGCTGTCGCGTCCGGTGCCCTTGTGCTTGCGGTGACGGTGCGGCCGGTAGACCAGCCGGGACGCCTCGCCCGGCCGGTAGCAGCACATGGCGGCAATCGACCAGCGGCGCCAGGACCGGCCCCGCACCCGCACCACCGGCGTATGCCCACGCCGGCCCCAGGTGCGGGCCCGCGGCGGCGTCATCGAGAACCCTGCTTCGTCCTCAGCGTCGACAAAGGCCCCGAGCGCCGCCGCAGTCATTCCGCCTGCGGCCACACATCCTTCTTCCACAGCTCGACCGCACGCTCGTCGCGTTCCAGTGCCCGGCGGGCGGGAGACTGCCACGACCAGCCGTGGCGGTGCAGCAGCCGCCACACGGCCGCGATCGACCAGTCGATACGGAACTTCCAGGCGATCAGGACTCTGATCCGTGCCAGAGTCCACCGCTGGTCCTCCCAACCGTGCTCGGCGGGTCCGCGGGCCAACTCCTTCTCCAACTCGGCGAACTGGCCGTCGGACAGCCTGGGCGCTTTCGGCGACCCAGCGCTGGCGAGGGCGTCCCTCCCGCCCTCCTGCCAGGCACGCCGCCAGCGTTCCACCGACCGCTCACTCACCCGCAGATCCTTCGCGATCACCGCGGTCTTCCCGCCCCGCGCGAACCGTTCACCGGCCTCGTACCGGATCCGTTCCCGAAACTGTCGTCGCTCGGCGGTCAACCCGCCACCCTGCGCGTACCGCATACCTCCGGCCTACCGCAGGGATCAGCACCCGACAACAACCCGAAGAGATCAGTAGTCCTTGGCCGCACCGCGCAGCAGCTCCGGCCGTACCAGACGGGTGACCGTCTCCTCGCCGAAGGCGCGAACGCCGCCCTCGGTGGCCCCGACGACCAGCTGTAGAACATCCGCCTCAAGCTCGCTGTAATTCACGTCGGCAACTTAAGCGGGGTACCACCGGGACCTGGACCGAGGGCCGCCGACGGGAAGAGCCCAAGGCCGTGATGCGCTCGGATTCACCCACGCCGACGGGCGGCGGCTCGCTTTCGACGAGGGGATCTGGCTGTTTCGGTAGGCTGATGAGACATTGCTGATCGTTTCCTGACGCGGGGGCGGGCCTTCTGCGCCATTAGTCTGCCGGAATGGAGATCGGCGAGCGGTCGCCCGCCGTCGGCGTGGGGCAATGAGCGGCTTCGCGGGACATGTGTGGGTCCTCTCTCTCGTCGCAGCGGTCTGCTCGCTGATCACGGTTTATCTGCAGGCCGTACGCAGGACCGCCGGTTCCTCCCTCACGGCAGCCGTCGTGCTCACGCTGGCCGTCGCCGCGATCTCCGCCGTACGTGGTGAACCGCCGCACTACGTGGCCGGGGTGGCGCTGACGGCCGGTGGGGTGGTGGCGGTCGCCTGGGCGACGGGCCGCTCCCGTCGGCAGCGGTCGGCCCGCCGGTCCGCGCTGGCGGACTACGAGGCCGGCGAGGCGGCGGTCCCGCTGTTCGCGGCGCTGGCGGAACGGGACCGGCTGGCGGCGGAGTTGCACGACGTGGCCGCGCATCGGCTGACCGGGATCGTGGTGGCCGCGGGTGCCGCGCTCAGGCTCGCCGACCGGGAACGGACCGGTGACGCGCTGCGCCACGCCGAAGAGGCGGGCCGGGAGGCCGTCCGCGAACTGGAGCGCCTCACCGAGCTGGACACGACCGCGGCCGGCTTCACCGAGGTCGACGCGCTGGCCGCAGCGCACGCGGTGGATTACCGGCGCACGGTCGACGAGGCACCGGCGGGCAGTACGGAAGCGGCGTACCGGGTCGTCCGGGAGGCGTTGACCAACGCGGCCCGGTACGCCGAGGGCGCGACCGTACGTGTCCGGATCGAGCCGACGGACGACCGGGACGAGCCCGTAAGGGCCGGCGGCGGACACCTGTTCGTCGTCACCGTCACGGACGACGGCGGTACGGCTGTCGAGCCGGGTCTCGGGACCGGGCGCGGTCTCGCGGGGCTGGCGGCCACGGTCACCGCGGCGGGCGGGACGTTCCGCGCGGGACCCGTGGGGCAAGGCCGTCGAGAGGGCTGGCGCGTGCGGGCCTCGCTGCCTGCGGCGACGGTTCTTCCCTTCCGCCGGTGGCCCCGGTGGCGTGGGGCGGCCGCGCTCGACTACGCGCTGGTGGCCCTGGCGATCGCGCTGTCGCTCGGTGCGAGCCTGCTGTCGGCTGACGTACCGGCTCCGTTCGGCGGTCTGCTGCCCGCGCTGGTGACCGTCGTGCTGTCAGGTCTGCATGCCGTGCCGCTGGCCTGGCGCTCACGGGCGCCCGCCCGCGCGCTCGCGGCGGTGCTGTCGGCGCTGCTGCTGTGGTGGGCCTGCGACCGGGCGGGCTGGACCCAGCCGCCGGTGAGCGACATCTTCCTGGTGTACGGGTGGGTCGAGCTGACGCTCGCCTACAGCGTCGGGGTGCGTCTGCCGTGGCGCCGGGGCCTGTTCGCGCCGCTCGCCGTGGCCGCCGTGGGTGGGCTCGCGCTGGCGAGCGGCAGCGGCATCACCGGCAGCCGTACCGGGGCCTGGGCCGTGCTGGCGGGCGGGCTGGCCCTTCCCGCCCTCGCCGTCTGGTCGTGGGGGCGCCGGACCGCCCGGCGGTACGAGCGGCTGCGGGCGGCGGATGCCCGGCGGCGGGTCCTGCTCGACGGGGACGCCGACGCGGCGGTGTCCGCGCAGCGTCTGCTGTTCGCCGCCGGGCTGCGGGACACGGCGCTGGGGCACGCGCGGGCGGTGGTCGCCTCGGCGGCGGACAGGAACCTGCTGGCCGTACGGGATCAGGCCCGCGCGGGCCTCACCACTCTGCGGGACCTGCTGTCAGCGCTGAGCGCGGGGGACGACGCGGACGACGTCCCTCCGCCCACCGTCTCCGGGATCACCGCGCTGGCAGCGCGCTACGGCGCCGTCGTCCGGTGCGCCGGAGCACGCCGTCCGCTGCCCGCCGCCGTGGAGGTCTTCGCCTACCGGACCGCGTCCGCGCTCATGACCGTGGGCGCCACCCTCTCCGTGCGCACGCTCCCCGACGGCGTGGAGGTCTACGGTCCGGCACCCACCGCTCCCGGGGTGGAACGGCGGCTGCGCGCCCTCGCGGACGCCGCCGGCGGTACCCTCTCGACGACCGACAGCGGTGCGGTCCGCGTATGGCTCCCGGAGGCGTTCCCATGGCGATCAGAGTGACCGTCGCGGACGACCAGGCCGTCGTACGCGCCGGGATCGCGGCGATCCTCGACGCGGAAACCGACCTGTGCGTCGTCGGGCAGGCGGCGGACGGCGACACGGCGGTCGAACTCGCACTGTCGGCGCGGCCGGACGTCGCGCTGATGGATGTCCGCATGCCGGGAATCGGCGGGCTCGCGGCGACCGCCGCGATCACAGAACGCAGCCCCGCGACCCGTGTCCTGGTGCTCACCACCTTCGGTCTCGACGAGTACCTGTTCGCCGCGCTGCGCGCCGGGGCCGCCGGTTTCCTGCTCAAGGACGCCGAGCCGGAGCGGGTGATCGACGCGGTACGGGTGGTCCACGGGGGTGCCGCGCTGCTCGATCCGGCGGTGACCCGCAGGCTGATCGACCGGTTCACGGACGGGCCCGGTCCGCTCGATGCGGCCCGGCTCGACCTGCTCACCCCGCGCGAGACGGAGGTGCTGCGGCAGGTCGCACGGGGGCTGTCCAACGCGGAGATCGCGGCGGTGCTGGGGGTGAGTCCGCCCACCGTGAAGGACCACGTCTCCGTCCTCCTCGGCAAGCTCGGCGTACGCGACCGGGTGCAGGCGACGATCGCCGCGTACGAGACGGGACTGATCCGGCCCGGGAGAGAGCAGTGAGGTGACTCGGCACCCCGCCGTGAGGCGGGGATGGCACCCCGCCGCGGGGCGGCCCTCGCACCCGGTGGGACCGTACCTGAGCTGGACGGATCGCCCGCATCGGCTCCCTAGCCTCGAAGGCATGTCACGCATACTTCTGCGCCGTGTCGCCGGCGGCGCCCTGTTGTTGCTGGCGCTCTTGCTGACCCCCGCCGTGGCGGTGGCCGGTTTCCTCACAGCGGCGTTCGTCACCGCGAGCGTGCCGGTCCTGGTCATCGTCGGTCTCGTCGGCGGCGCCCTGGCCGGCGGACTGCTGGGCCGGGCGGCGTTTGCCCTCTTCGGCCTCGACCGCCGCCCGGCCCGGCGGGCGTCCGCGTTCCTCACGGCCGGCCTGACCACAGCGGTCGCCGTTCTCGCCGCCGTCACCGTCCTCCGTCCGATGCCCACCACGACGGCCGTCCCCGCCCCGCCCGGCGTGCGCTTCTGGGATCTGCCGACCGGTTCACGCATCGCCTACGTCCACGCCCCCGCCACAGGCAAGACCAGACCGACCCCGGTGATCTTCCTGCACGGCGGTCCCGGCACCCCCGGCGAGGGCATCCCCACCGGGGGCCGTGAACTCGCGGCGGACGGCTTCGACGTCTACTCCTACGACCAGCTCGGCGCCGGCCGCTCCACCCGACTGCGGGACGTCACCGGCTACACCGTCGCCCGCCAGGTCGCCGACCTGGAAGCGATCCGGCGCACCCTCGGCGCTGACCGGATCATCCTGGTCGGCCAGTCCTGGGGCGGATCACTCACCGCCCAGTACCTGGCCGCCCATGGCGAACACGTCGCCAAAGCGGTCTTCACCTCGCCAGGCGCGCTGTGGGGCCGCCAATACCCCGGCTCCCAGGCCGGGGAACCCTGGAACCGCCTCTCACCCGCCCAGAAGGCCCGGCTCGACCGGCTCAACAGCACACCCCGCATCATCGCGGCGAGCCTGCTCCTCCACATCAACCCCGGCGCCGCCCACGCGCTGGTCGGCGACCGCGAAGTCGACCACTGGATGCACGAAGTCGCCCTCCAGGGAAAAGACAGCACCTCGTGCGCAGGCGCTCCGCCCGCCACGGCGCACGACAACCCTCAGGGCTTCTACAGCAACCAGATGACCGTCAAGGACTTCGACAAGCTTCCCGATCCCCGTCCCAGGCTGCGCACCCTGCGCGTCCCCTCCCTGATCATGCGAGGGGAGTGCGACTTCATCAAGCCCGCCGTGACCGCCGAGTACCAACACACCCTCGCAGGCTCCGAGTTGGTGACCGTCAAGGGAGCCGGACACTCCATCTCAGGCGAACAGCCCCGCCGCTACACCGCACTGCTGCGGGCCTTCCTTTTGGACCAATCGCTACCGACGGGCACCGGCTGAGTCCGGAACAGGCGGTCGGCGGCTGTTGGGGAACCAGCGAAGTCCGGCCGTTGGCGCCTACGAGGGGCAGAGGGCAGCGGTCATCAGGGCAAGGGCCGCGGGGCTGGCATCGGTGTCGGTGCCCCAGTCGGTCCAGTCCACGGTGACTTGGCGGGTGCCGTCGAGTGTGTGGAAGGAGATGGTGCGGTAGCCGGGAGTGCCGCCGCCGTGGCCCACGATGGTGCCGCAGGGGAGCGTGGCCATCTCCAGGCCGAGGCCCCAGCCGGCTCCGCTGGTGTCGGAAGTCATCTCGCGCAGCTCCGCCGGGCGCAGGAGGCCGCCGCCGAGCAGCGAACGGAAGAAGCGGTCGAGGTCGGCGGTGCTGGAGATGATCTCGCCGGAAGCACCGGCGACGGACATGTTCACGGTGGTGTAGTCGACCGGGACAACTGTCCCATCCCCCTTCTCCACCGGCTCGTAGCCGTGCGAGTGGGGCCCGGTGAGGAAGGGAGAGGAGCCCGGTAGGCGGGTGTCCCGGAGTCCGAGGGGCCGGATGATGCGCCGGTCGATCTCGGTGCGGTACGAGTGGCTGGTGACCTTTTCGACGATCATGCCGAGCACGATGTAGTCCGTGTTGGAGTAGTGGTGATCGGTGCCTGGCGGGAACAGCAGAGGGCGGTCCCGGGCGCCGTCCTTGACGGCCCGTCGGACCAGCTCGGCGGCGGTCCAGGTGCGGAAGCGGTCGCGGGGGGCGTCGCCGTCGAGCAGTCCGTCGGTGTACTCAGGCAGGCCGCTCGCGTGCTGCAGTAGGTTCCGTACCGTGATCCTGTCGCCTCCGGGGGCGGGGACCAGGCCGGGGAGCCACCGCTCGGCGGTGTCGGACAGGCGCAGCCGTCCCTCACCCACCAGTTGGAGCATCACGGTGGCGGTGAACGTCTTGGTGATGCTTCCGGCGCGGAAGCGGCCGTCGACGGGCGCGGGCTGCTGGCCGCTGAGCCGCGACTTGCCGCTGCTGCCGCGCCATACGGCGTCACCCTGGCGGACCTCGGCGACCGCGCCGATCGCTCCGGTTGCCGTCACCTGGTCCAGCGCCGCCTGCAACGCGGCTGCGTCCGGTGCCGCGCCGGGCGGTGCGGCGACCGCGCTGCCCGCCGCAGGAACCAGCGCGCACACCGTCAGCAGTGCCAACGCCCCGCATCGTGAGCCCCTCATCGTTCTCCCGCCCTCACTGTTCCCGTGGTCCCCGTCGTACTGGCGTGGACGATGCTGCCCGTCCACGCCAGTACGACGAATCCGCCCGGGGAACGAAGGGGTTTCCCGGAAATAAGTGCCGCCCGCCCCGACGCCGGGATCAGGGGCTCCCCTGGGGAGAGCACACTGAACTGGCGACCTCGATTCATCGACCGTCGCGTATTGCCCGGTGAGTGTGGACCTCCCCGGCGGCGCTGCGGGCATTCTCCGGCGCGGTGTCGGCCGCGGCCGACACCGCGCCGGATGCCCTCCTCATGGACCGGGGAGACGCCATGCCCGCGGATTTCTTCGACGTGGATCGTGCGCCGGGCCTGATCGGCAAGTTCCTCGATGACATCGAGTCGGTGGGATCTTGACCTGAGCACTTTGGATGGGATAACGGCTCTACTAGCCACCGCGAAGGCATCGCTCCGGGCCGTCCTCGTGCGTCAGTCCGTTCTGATGCTGTCCAGCACGTTCAGCCTCGCGGCCCGTCGGGCCGGCCACAGCGCCGCCAGCAGACCCACCAGGGCCGCACCGGCGATGTACGCGGCGAGCTGCGCGTACGGCAGGACGGTCGTGAGTCCGGTCATCGCGCTGCTCAGCAGCCGTACGCCGGCCCAGGCCACGAAGCTGCCGATGGGGATGCCCAGTGCTGCGCCGAAGGACGCGATCAGGACCGACTCCAGGCGGACCATCCGCCGCACCGCACTGCGGGACAGTCCGACCGCTCTGAGCATGCCTATCTCGCGCTTCCGCTCCAGTACGGCCATGGCAAGGGTGTTGACGACGCCCAGGGCCGCAATGATCACGGACAGGGCGAGCAGCGCGTACATGGCGTCCAGCAGCAGGTTGATCTGCGAACTGTAGTGGTCCCGCATCTGCTGCTTGGTACGGACGTTGATGAGCGGGTTGTCGCCGGTGGAATCCTTGAGCGCCTGTTGCAGTGACGCGGTGGCCCCGGTGGCCCCCTTGACCAGGACCGTGCTGTAGAACGGCGCGGTGGTGTGCGGGCTCAGCACCGACCGGCTCATCAGCACGGATCCGAGTACCTCGCTGTTCTGGTAGACCCCGCCGACCGTCAACCGGCCGCTGCTGCCGTCCGGATAGGTCACCGGGACCGTACTGCCGACGGCCCAGTCGTCGTTGACCACGTGGTCCTGGTCGACCAGGATCTCGCCGCGCCGGAGGGCCGTGGTGGAGCCGGCGACCATGTTCGGGGCGATCAGCTGGTCGAAGCTCTTCGCGTCGACGCCGGTGACGGGAAGGTCCTTGCCGCCCGAACGGAGGCGCTGGTCGTCCAGCGCGCTGTACGCGGCCACGCCCGGGGTCCTGGCGATCTCGGGCAGCAGCGTCGGAGCGACCGGCAGACTGAGCAGCGCACTGACCGCGTAGTCGGCCCTCATGTTCTGGGTGACCTGCTTGTCGATGGCGTGGGTGACGGACGCGCCGAGGACCGTCAACGCGCTGATCAAGGTGATACCGACGGTGAGTGCCGAGGCGGTAGCGGCGGTGCGCCGCGGGTTGCGCGCCGCGTTCTGCCGGGCCAGTGTGCCGGAGATCCCGAACAGCCGGGTGCAGAGCGGGCCGGCCAGGGCGATCGCCGGCCGGGCCAGTGCGGGGGTGAGAACGAACACTCCGACCAGCGTGCTCACCGCACCACCCGCGACCAGCAGGTTACCGGCCGAGCCACCCCTGGCGGCCCCCCAGAGGACCAGTGCCAGGCCGACTCCGGCCAGGGCGACGCCGATGCTGTTGCGAACGACGAGGCTTTTGCGGGTGGCCGGGGTGTCGATGCCGCGCATCGCGGCGACCGGGGCCACGCGGGAGGCACTCAGACCGGGCAGCAGCGCAGCGAGGGCGGTGACCATTGTCCCGGTGAGCAGGGTGACGAGAACAGTGGTGGGCGACACGACCAGCGTGCTGGTGGAGACCTGGCTGCCCATGGAGCCCATGAGGCCCTGGAGCGCGACACCGATGCCGATGCCCGTGACCAGGCCGGCCACCGAGGCGCCGACACCCACGAGCAGGGCTTCCAGCAGCACCGAAGTGGTGATCTGGCGGCGACTGGCTCCGATGGCCCGCAGCAGTGCCAACTCACGGGTGCGCTGTGCGATCAGCATGGTGAATGTGTTGGCGATGAGGAAGACGCCGACGAACAGGGCGATCCCGGCGAAGGCCAGCAGTACGTTCCGCATCCCGGACATGCCGCTCCGCGCCTTTGCCGCCGTGTCCGCGTCGAGCCGGGCGCCGGTCTTCACCGTGATGTTCTTGCTGTGCGGGACGACCGGCAGGATTTCGCCGCGCAGCTCGTTCTGGCTGGTGCCGGGTGTCGGGACGACCTGGATGCTGTCGTACTGGCCCGGCTCGAGGTAGAGGCGCTGCGCGGTGGCGGTGTCGAAAAGGACGAGTGAGCCGCCGGCCCTGACCTGCGGGTCGTCGGTGGTGAAGATGCCGGTGACCGTCATCTCCAGCACCGGCCCGTTGACGGCCGTCCGCACGGTGTCGCCGATCTTGAAGCCGTTGTCGCTCGCGGTCCTTCGATCGATGGCGATCATGCTTGCCGAGGTGGGTCCGGTGCCCTGTGCCATCGGGTACTCGGGGTCCCGTCCGCCCGTGGCGGGAACCCAGTTGGCGCCCTGGGTGTTGCCGCGGCTGCCGATGAGGTCGCCGTGTGGGTCGGAGAGCCCAGCGAAGCCGGTGACGGTGCCGCGTGCCGAACGCGTTCCCGGCAGAGCGGCGATCCTGCGCACCGTGGACTCGGTCAGCGGGCTCCGGGCGCCGGTGTGCTGCCCGGCCCCCGAGTCCGTCTCCGTGCTCACGGCGGTGTCGGTGACCTGGACCGAGGTCCGTGAGGAGCTGTCGGAGACGCTGTCCTTGACGGACTGCCCGATCGTGTCGGAGAAGATCAGGGTTCCAGCGACGAAAGCGGTGCCGAGGAGCACAGCCAGCATCGTCATCAGCAGACGGCCTTTGTGGGCCCGCACATTGCGAAGCGCGGTGCGATACATGGTGGTCGGCTCCTCTTCAGCTGGTGCGGGCCACGGCGTCAAGACGACGCATGCGGTCCAGGACGCTGTCCGCGGTCGGGGCCCCCAGGTCGTCGACGATGCGGCCGTCCGCGAGGAACACCACGCGGTCCGCGTACGAGGCGGCGATCGGGTCGTGGGTGACCATCACCACGGTCTGTCCGAGATCGCGCACGCAGTCGCGGAGGAAGGCGAGGATCCGCGCTCCGGAACGCGAGTCCAGGTTGCCGGTGGGCTCGTCGGCGAAAATGATCTCCGGTTGGGAGGCCAGGGCACGGGCGCAGGCCACCCGCTGCTGCTGGCCGCCCGAGAGCTGGGACGGTCGGTGGCCGAGGCGGTCGGCCAGGCCGACGGCTGCCACCACCCGGTCCAGCCATGCATGGTCGGGCTTTCGTCCGGCGATGGCCAGGGGAAGAGTGATGTTCTCCAGCGCGGTGAGCGTCGCCAGCAGGTTGAACGACTGGAAGACGAACCCGATTCGGTCCCGGCGCATCGTGGTGAGCCGCTTGTCGTCGAGGCCACCCAGTTCGGTGCCGCCGATCCGGGCCGAGCCCGCGGTGACCGGTTCCAGGCCGGCCATGCAGTGCATCAGGGTGGACTTGCCGGAGCCGGACGGACCCATGATGGCGGTGAACTGCCCCCGCAGAAACTCGACACCGAGGTTGTCCAGGGCGGTGACGTGGGTCCCGCCCTCGCCGTAGATCTTGCTGAGGCCGACAGCGGACGCTGCCGCTGTGAGGGAATCGTGGATCACCGGGCTTCTCCAGTCGTCAGGGGCTCTCAAGGTGACGGGCGTGCGGCACCCGGCGCATCTGCCTGGAGGCATACGCCGCAGGGCCGATGCCCCCGCCCTCCCCGCGCGCCTACGCTCAAGCCATGCGTCCTGATCCGCGCCCCCCGCTGACGGCCCGGCTACGGCCGGGACACCGGCACGCGCTGGAGCTCACGGGTTCCACCGCGTACGGCCTGTCGGCCTGGGCTCTGCCCGCCCACGGCACCGGCCTCCGGCTCGTGGCGGCAGCCGCCGCGGCCGTACTGCTCACCGCGGCATGGGCGGTCGGCCGGCACTGTCCGCTCGCCGCCTTCGGCGCGGCATTGTCGGCCTTGTGGCTGGCCCCGCTGGCCGAGGTCCCGCCGGGTGGGACGCTGGGATTCCTGACGTTGGGGCCGATGGCGTGGGTGCTGTACCTCGTGGCCACCGGCTGCCGCATCCGCACGGCGGCGGTCGTGCTCGCGCTCTCCCTCTCCGGTGCGGTGGCCACCGCGCTGCCGGACTTCACGCACCGCGGCGGGATCATCCCCTTCGGGCTGGTCTTCGTCACCGCCTGGACGACCGGCTACGCGGTTCGGCAACAACGCGGGTACGCGCGGGAACTGCTCGCGCAGACCATCGCCCAGGAACGGTTGCGGATCGCCCGGGAGCTGCACGATGTGGTGGCCCACGGCATGAGCGTGATCACCGTCCAGGCGGGCTACGGCCACCTGGTGATCGACGACCGGCCCGACCGGGCCCGCGCCGCGCTCGACGTCATCGCGACCACAGGCCGCGCGACAACCACCGAGATGCGGCGGCTGCTCGGCGTTCTGCGTACGGAGGACACCGCCCCCGTGCTCGCACCGGCCCCCGGGCTGGCCGACCTGGACCGGTTGCTGGCATCGACGGCCGAAGCGGGCGTACAGGTCGAGCTGGTGATCACCGGCAACCCTCGCGCCCTGCCCGTCGGGATCGACACATCGGCGTACCGCATCGTCCAGGAGGCCCTCACCAACGTGGTGAAGCACGCCAGAACCTCCCGCGCCCGCGCCCGTATCGGCTACGGGTCTGACGAACTGCTCATCGAGATCACCGACCAGGGACAGGGCCGCCCGGGCCACATGGGACCAGGCCATGGCCTCATCGGCATGCGGGAACGGGCCACCATGTGCGGGGGCGACTTCCGGGCCGGACCGGTGCCCGGGGGCGGTTTCCAGGTCAGCGTCCAACTGCCGCTCACCGCCCCGGACTCCACCGGAAGCCACGCATGACGGTCCGCGTCGTCGTGGCCGACGACCAAGCCCTGGTACGCGCCGGCCTGTGCGGCATCATCGGCACCGCACCGGACCTGGCAGTGGTCGGCGAGGCGGCCACCGGCACCGAAGCAGTCGCCCTCGCTTGCGACACACACCCCGACGTCGTCCTCATGGACGTCCGGATGCCCGACATGGACGGCATCGAGGCCAGCAGACTCATCACGAACACAGGCACCGTACGGGTCCTCATGCTCACCACCTTCGACCTGGACGAATATGTCTACGGTGCGCTACGCGCCGGAGCCAGCGGCTTCCTGCTCAAAGACGCCCCGCCGGCGGATCTGCTCGCCGCCATCCGCGTGGTCGCCGCCGGCGACGCACTGCTCGCCCCGGGCATCACCAGGCGGCTGATCAAGGAGTTCGCCACCCGGTCCGCCCCCGCACCCACGATGCCGACAGGCATCACCAAACGCGAACGCGAAGTCCTTGTCCTGGTCGCCGAGGGCCTGTCCAACTCCGAGATCGCCAAGCGCCTGCACATCACCCAGGGAACCGCCAAGACCCACGTGGGACACCTCCTGACCAAACTCGGGGCCCGCGACCGTGTGCAATTGGCGGTCCTCGCCCACCGCACCGGCCTGGCTGACGGGAGCTCATAGGGCAAGGGCTGCCATGGGGTGGCACCACACCACCGACCAAACCGGCAGATCATGGGGCAGGCAACGGCACCGTCTCCAGGCCGTGATCATCGGCTCGATCAACGCGCCAATCTGCCACAGGTCACGATCATGCCCACCGGCCCACCGGCCCACCGGCCTGCTGGCCTGTGCTTTCTCTATGGCTCCGGTCACGTCAGCGACGACACGTATTCGGAGCAGTTCTCGCCGGCGAGTATGGCCCAGCGTTCGGCTGTGTTGGGGTGGATGCCGAGCAGGTCGGCGATGACCATGGGCGGCAGGTCGGCAGGGGCGTCCATCATGGCGGTATTCCGAGCTGCGCGGGCGGGCAGACCGTGGTGTCTCAAGGTGTCAGCGAGACCGAGGGGGTTACGCGGGCGTCCAGGGCTTTGTCCGGGCAAGAGGTACCTGCGTCCGGCCGTGGTGCTGTGCCGCGGCGTGCTGTGTAGGAGCTGGTCGTCCATGAGGCGGGCGAGCCTCGGCGGAAGGTCGAAGGGGTGCTGGTTGACCGCCAGGTAGGTGTGCTCCTGGTCCCGGCTGATGTGGTCTTCGGTGAGCTCGACTGTGCACGTCAGGGAAATTGCATAGAGACGGACGAGAGCAGCCGCGACGCGGTGTCGTTGAAACAGCGCAACAGCTCGTTTCGGGCATCGTCCTCGGTTTGGAAGTAGCCGGGGAATTGCGAGGCTGGGTGCTCGATGACCAGATCGGGCGGGCAGAGACGTCGTGCGGTACTCCAACGGAGGAAGGGGATGGAACGGGAGCGCAGCGTTGGCCTGTCGATCGTCCAGATGTCCAGATGTCCAGATGTCGCTGTTGAAGTCCGCTGAGGCTTATGTGCTGCCCGCCACCTGGCCGAGACCGGGTGGCACGACGACCTGCTGGAGATGATCGCCAGGACGCCCGAGGACGCGATCCTGGCGAACCGGATCATGCTTCTACCCGAACTGCCTTCCTGGACCAGCGCCCGGGTCGCCCTGGTCGGGGACGCGGCCCACGGCCTGTCCCCGCACATCGCCGCCGGCGGCACCCTCGGCGTCGAGGACGCCGGGGTCCT
>NZ_JAENRY010000123.1 GCF_016612545.1 Streptomyces sp. MBT65
CGTGAGCGGGGGTGATGACCGGACCCGGGTTGGTGACGTGAGTGGGACTGATGACCGGAGGGGGGCTGGTGCCTGGGCGGGGGTCGGTGGCTGGGCCGGGAGCCGTGGTCGGGCCGGGGCTGATGGCGTGGATGAGGTCGGTGATCGAACCGGGGCTGGTGGCGCGACCGGTACGAATGACCGGGCCGGGCCCTATGACAGGGTCTGGGTCACTGACCGAGCCGGGACTGATGACCGGACCGGGGCCGAAGACTCGGCCCGGACCGATACCCCCCACGACGGCGAAGACCTGCTCGCCCGTGTCTTTCTGGCTCGGGTTGTCGAACCCGGTGATGAGGTTGCCGGTCGGTGGATTCGGGAGCTTGGGGCCGTGGAAGTGGCTCGGAGGCTGCGGTGTGGGGGGCCGCTCCGGCGGCGCCTACGGAGTCGACGGTGCCGCCCATCGCGGCGCCCTCGGTGCGGGCGGGGCCACCGCCGCCGGACACGACCACCCAGCCGAGTTCCGCGAGGCCGGCGGCGCCTACGGAGTCGACGGTGCCGCCCATCGCGGCGCCCTCGGTGCGGGCGGGGCCACCGCCGCCGTGCTCGCCTGCGGTGTCGACCGGCCCTACCCGCGCGGCCACGCCGAGTTGATCGGCAGGATCGCCGAACAGGGCCTGGTGATGGGCGAGTTGCCGCCCGGCGAGCATCCGACGCCGAGCCGGTTCATCCTCCGGAACAGGGTGATCGCGGCGCTCACCCGGGGCACCGTGGTGGTCGAGGCCGCGTACCGGAGCGGATCGCTCGTCACCGCGCGGGCCGCGCAGCGGTTGGGGCGCCACACGATGGGCGTGCCCGGCCCGGCCACCAGCGGACTCTCCGCCGGGGTGCACGAACTCCTGCGCGGGGAAGCGGTACTGGTCACCGACGCGGCGGAAGTCGTCGAACTGGTCGGTGACATGGGCGAACTGGCCCCGGACCGACGTGGACCGGTGCTCCCGCGCGACCTGTTGGAGCCGGCCGCCCGGCGCGTCCTCGCCGCACTGCCCGGCAACAGGGCGGCGCCGCCGCGGGAGATCGCACGCGGTGCGCAGACCACGGAGGACGACGCGATCGCGAGACTGTACGAACTCCGAGCACTTGGTTACGTCGAACGACACAGCGACGGCTGGAAGTTGACACGCCAGGCGATGATCTCGGTCCGGCCCGGTCGGGGGTGCCGCTGACCGAGTGTGTTCGGCCGTCCGGGGGAACCCCGACACCCTTGGGATTTCCCGCAGTTGGCGCATTCTGATGATCACGCAGAGCGATCGGAGCACCCCGTTCCGGCACCCTCTCGAACGCGTCCGTGCCCGGTCCGGGCCCTGTCCTTCGCGCACCGCGACACTCCAGTCACGCTACGCTCACGGGGATTCCGGCACAGACCGGCATCTCCACATCACTCCGACAGCTCACCCAGGCAACCCCACTTCACGGCAGAACGGCACAAGGCGACGAATGCCCCAGCACACCTCCGGGTCCGACCGGGCGGCGATCCCCCCAGCCGCCCGTGACGGTGGCAGCGTCCGGCCGCCGGCTCCCTCGACGCTCGAGGAGCTGTGGCGGTCGTACAAGACGACGGGCGACGAGCGGCTGCGTGAGCAGTTGATCCTGCACTACTCGCCGCTGGTCAAGTACGTCGCGGGACGGGTGAGCGTCGGGCTGCCGCCCAATGTGGAGCAGGCGGACTTCGTGTCGTCGGGGGTGTTCGGACTGATCGACGCGATCGAGAAGTTCGACATCGAGCGCGAGATCAAGTTCGAGACGTACGCGATCACCCGCATCCGGGGCGCGATGATCGACGAACTGCGCGCGCTGGACTGGATTCCGCGTTCGGTACGGCAGAAGGCGCGGAACGTCGAGCGGGCGTACGCCACGCTGGAGGCGCGGCTCCGGCGCACACCCAGCGAGGGCGAGGTGGCCGCCGAGATGGGCATTGCGGTGGAGGAACTCCACGCCGTCTTCAGCCAGTTGTCGCTCGCGAACGTGGTCGCCCTGGAGGAACTGCTGCACGCCGGCGGCGAGGGCGGCGACCGGCTCAGCCTGATGGACACCCTGGAGGACACCGCCGCCGACAACCCGGTGGAGGTGGCCGAGGGGCGCGAACTGCGGCGGTTCCTCGCGCGGGCGATCAACACCCTGCCCGAGCGGGAGAAGACCGTCGTCACGCTGTACTACTACGAGGGCCTCACCCTTGCCGAGATCGGCAACGTGCTCGGGGTGACCGAGAGCCGGGTCAGCCAGATCCACACCAAGTCCGTGTTGCAGCTACGCGCCAAGCTGGCGAGTTTCGGCCGTTGAACAGAAGTCGTACGACCTCCTCGGCCTCGCAGAATCGTGCCTGCATGGCCCCTGTCCCTCCCGCCGGGCGTGGACCGTCCGTAGAGTGGCTGACGTGCCAAGGATTCGAGCGGCCTCCGTGGCCGAGCACCGGTCGATGCAGCGAGCCGCCCTGCTGGACGCGGCTCGTTCCCTACTGTCCGAGGGCGGGACGGAGGCGCTGACCTTCCCGGCCCTGGCCGAGCGGACGGGGCTCGCGCGGTCGTCCGTGTACGAGTACTTCCGCTCGCGGGCCGCCGTCGTCGAGGAGCTGTGCGAGGTCGACTTTCCCGTCTGGGCGGCGGACGTGTCGGCGGCGATGGAGCGGGCCGGCTCCGCCGAGGGCAAGGTCGAGGCGTACGTACGGCAGCAGCTCGCGTTGGTCGGGGACCGGCGGCATCGGGCCGTGGTCGCCATCTCCGCGAGCGAGTTGGACGCGGGGGCTCGGGAGAAGATCCGGGCCGCGCACGGGGGGTTGGTGGCGATGATCGTCTCCGCGTTGGCGGAGATGGGGCATGCGGAGCCTCGGTTGGCCGCGATGTTGCTGCAAGGGGTTGTCGACGCGGCTGTGCGGCGGATCGAGTTGGGGGCGGCGGAGGAGCCCGGTGTGATCACTGAGGCCGCGGTACGGATGGCGTTGCGGGGCGTGGAAGGCTGAGTGTCGGCTGTCGGGCGGTGTGGGCTGGTCGTGCCCCCGCGGCGGAGCCGCCGATCGATACCGCCCGGCGCCCCTAAGGAACTCCCAACACCGGCAACAAGCGGGACGGGCCCCTGTTCAGCAGCCATGGGGGCAGTAGCTCCAGCGGGTTCAGATACACCTCCCCTCTCAGCAAGCCCCAGTGCACGCATGCCGTCGCGCAGTGCGAGCCGGTGATCTCCACCGTCCCGACCACCTCGCCCGGCTCCACCTCCTCCCCCTTCTTCACCGTCGCGCTCACCGGTTCGTAGGTCGTGCGCAGGTCCGTGCCCGTCAGTTCGACCGCGACCACACCTCTCCCCGCCACCTTGCCCGCGAAGGAGACCCGGCCCGCCGCCACCGCCCGTACCGGGGCGCCGGCCGGGGTCGCCAGGTCCACGCCCCGGTGGCCCCGGGCGTAGGGCGTAGGCGGGGGCTCCCAGCCTCGTAGGACCAAGGGGTGGGAGCCGACCGGCCAGGCGCGGGCCATGGCCGGTACGGGAAGGGGTGAGACTCCCGGTGCCGGTGGTGGGCCGTCGTCCGCGCGGGCCGCGCAGGTCAGGAGGGGGAGCAGCAGGGCCAGCAGTAACGCCAGGGCCGCGTGCACAGGTCGGTCACGTCGTCGCGTTCGCATGGCACAAACCGTGCCGTACCCGTGCCGATCATGGCCGGGGCCTGTGGACCGCCGGGTGCTTGTGGACAACGGCGTCACCCGGTACCTCGCGGGTCCCGTACACTTCCTTTGGCGATCCGGGTCACCGGGTCGACTTCGCACGCCCCGACATCTGGTGCTCCGTCGAGAGACGAAAACCGGTGTCAGCGCTCCTCGGTCCTCTGGGCACGCGCACGTGGGCGTCAGGCGTGAGTGCCGTCCCGGTGCTCGCGGCACAACCGAGAAAATCAAGGAGAACGGCCATGGCCGTCGTCACGATGCGGGAGCTGCTGGAAAGCGGCGTCCACTTCGGTCACCAGACCCGTCGTTGGAACCCGAAGATGAAGCGCTTCATCTTCACGGAGCGCAACGGCATCTACATCATCGACCTGCTCCAGTCGCTGTCGTACATCGACCGCGCCTACGAGTTCGTCAAGGAGACCGTCGCCCACGGCGGCACGGTCATGTTCGTCGGCACGAAGAAGCAGGCGCAGGAGGCCATCGCCGAGCAGGCCACCCGCGTCGGCATGCCCTACGTCAACCAGCGCTGGCTGGGCGGCATGCTCACCAACTTCTCCACCGTCTACAAGCGTCTGCAGCGCCTCAAGGAGCTCGAGCAGATCGACTTCGAGGACGTCGCCGCGTCCGGTCTCACCAAGAAGGAGCTTCTCGTGCTCTCGCGCGAGAAGGCCAAGCTGGAGAAGACCCTCGGTGGTATCCGCGAGATGTCCAAGGTTCCCAGCGCCGTCTGGATCGTGGACACCAAGAAGGAGCACATCGCGGTCGGTGAGGCCCGGAAGCTCAACATTCCGGTCGTCGCCATCCTCGACACGAACTGCGACCCCGACGAGGTCGACTACAAGATCCCGGGCAACGACGACGCGATCCGCTCCGTCACCCTGCTCACCCGCGTGATCGCCGACGCCGTCGCCGAGGGCCTCATCAGCCGCTCCGGTGTCGCCGCCGAGGCCAAGGGTGACAAGGCCGCCGGCGAGCCGCTCGCCGCGTGGGAGCGCGACCTGCTCGAGGGCGAGAAGAAGGCTGACGAGGCCCCGGCCGCCGACGCCGAGGTCCAGACCTCCGCCGAGACGGAGAAGGTCGCCGACGCCGAGCAGGCCGACGAGGTTCCCGCCGCTGAGGCCGCCGCCGAGGTCGAGGCCCCCGCCGCCGAGGCCGCTCCGGTCGCCGAGGCTGAGGTCGAGGCCGCTCCGGCCGCCGACGCCGAGCAGGCCTGATCCTCCGGCCAACGGCCTGACCTTCCGGGCCAAAGGGCTGACTGAAGTGACGGCGGGTGGTGCCGACCGCGCCACCCGCCGTTCACTCACAGCCCCTAGATCTTCGTAGCCCGTAGATCTTTGGCGGAAGCCCGCTCACCACGCGGCCGCCGCCGACTTCGAGACTTCGAACTCCGAGAAGAGATTTTCAGATCATGGCGAACTACACCGCCGCCGACGTCAAGAAGCTCCGTGAGCTCACCGGCGCCGGCATGATGGACTGCAAGAAGGCGCTGGACGAGGCCGACGGCAACGTCGAGAAGGCCGTCGAGGCGCTCCGTATCAAGGGCCAGAAGGGCGTCGCCAAGCGCGAGGGCCGCTCCGCCGAGAACGGCGCCGTGGTCTCCGTCATCGCCGACGACAACACCTCCGGTGTCCTGGTCGAGCTGAAGTGCGAGACGGACTTCGTCGCCAAGGGCGAGAAGTTCCAGGCTGTCGCCAACCAGATCGCGCAGCACGTCGCCGCGACCTCCCCGGTCGACATCGCGGCGCTCCTCGCGTCCGAGATCGAGTCCGGCAAGACGGTTCAGGCGTTCGTCGACGAGGCCAACGCGAACCTGGGCGAGAAGATCGTCCTGGACCGCTTCGCCCAGTACACCGACGGCTACGTCTCCGCGTACATGCACCGCACGATGCCCGACCTGCCCCCGCAGATCGGTGTCCTCGTCGAGCTGGACAAGCCGAACGCCGAGGTCGCCCGCGGTGTCGCCCAGCACATCGCCGCCTTCGCGCCGAAGTACCTGGCCAAGGAGGACGTGCCGGCCGAGGTCGTCGAGTCCGAGCGACGCATCGCCGAGGAGACCACCCGCGCCGAGGGCAAGCCCGAGGCCGCGATCGCCAAGATCGTCGAGGGTCGTGTCAACGGCTTCTTCAAGGACGCGACCGTGCTCGGTCAGCCGTACGCGCTCGACCCCAAGAAGTCCGTCCAGAAGGTTCTGGACGAGGCGGGTGTCACCCTGAAGCGCTTCACGCGCATCAAGGTCGGCATCTGAGTCCGTACCGCGATCGACGCGCGGCGCCCGGCGGAATCCCGCTAGGGTCGTCAGGAGTCGAGCCGGTACGCCGTCGCGCACGCGCGCGTGGCGGACGACAGCAGATCTGACGAGGAGGCCATTGCCGAGCATGGGATGCGAACGACACCCCACCGGCAGTGGCCTTCTTCGTATGTGCGACCACGTAAAAGAGGCGAGAACGTCATGACCACCAAGGCCCAGAAGAGCGACGACGGCAAGGTACGCGGCCGTTTCATGTTGAAGCTGTCCGGTGAAGCCTTCTCCGGCGGCGGGGGCCTGGGCGTCGACCCCGATGTGGTGCACAAGATCGCCCGTGAGATCGCGGCCGTCGTCCGGGACGGCGCGGAGGTCGCCGTCGTCATCGGCGGCGGCAACTTCTTCCGTGGCGCCGAACTCCAGCAGCGCGGCATGGACCGGGCCCGCTCCGACTACATGGGCATGCTCGGCACGGTGATGAACTGCCTCGCGCTCCAGGACTTCCTGGAGAAGGAGGGCATCGACAGCCGCGTCCAGACCGCCATCACCATGGGCCAGGTCGCCGAGCCGTACATCCCGCTGCGCGCCGTGCGGCACCTGGAGAAGGGCCGCGTGGTCATCTTCGGCGCCGGTATGGGCATGCCCTACTTCTCCACCGACACCACCGCCGCCCAGCGCGCCCTGGAGATCAACGCCGAGGCGCTGCTGATGGGCAAGAACGGCGTGGACGGGGTCTACGACTCCGACCCGAAGACGAACTCCGAGGCCGTCAAGTTCGACGCGCTCAGCTACGGCGAGGTCATCACCCAGGACCTCAAGGTCGCGGACATGACCGCCATCACCCTGTGCCGCGACAACAAGCTTCCGATCCTGGTCTTCGAGCTTCTGGCGGAGGGCAATATCGCCCGCGCCGTCAAGGGTGAGAAGATCGGCACGCTTGTGGGTGACCAAGGCAGCCAGGGCTGATGACCCTGACCGGGGGATGGACAATGTCCTGCCGGTCGGGAACCGTGCAGGAAGAAGACGCGACGCAGCCGGCCGCCGACGCCGACACAGCACAGCAGCCGGGCCTACTCAAGACACGCAGGAGCAAGTGGTGATCGAAGAGACCCTCCTCGAGGCCGAGGAGAAGATGGAGAAGGCCGTCGTGGTCGCCAAGGAGGACTTCGCCGCGATCCGCACCGGCCGTGCGCACCCGGCGATGTTCAACAAGATCGTGGCGGACTACTACGGAGCGCTGACGCCGATCAACCAGCTGGCTTCGTTCTCCGTGCCGGAGCCGCGCATGGCCGTGGTGACCCCGTTCGACAAGACCGCGCTGCGGAACATCGAACAGGCGATCCGCGACTCGGACCTGGGCGTCAATCCCAGCAACGACGGCAACATCATCCGAGTGACGTTCCCCGAACTGACCGAGGAGCGCCGCAAGGACTACATCAAGGTCGCCCGGACCAAGGCCGAGGACTCCAAGGTGTCCATCCGCGCCGTCCGCCGCAAGGCCAAGGACGCCCTGGACAAGCTGGTCAAGGACAAGGAGTCCGGCGAGGACGAGGTCCGTCGTGCGGAGAAGGAGCTCGACGACACCACGGCGAAGTACGTCGCCCAGGTGGACGAACTCCTCAAGCACAAGGAAGCGGAGCTGCTCGAGGTCTGATGAACGACTCTTCCTGGGGGGCACCGCCACAAGCCGGGTACTGGGGGCCGTCCGACCAGGGGCCTGTCCAGGGGGCTGCCCCGGCGGGTCCCACGTACGATGCGCCTGAGGCGCAGCAGACTCGCCCCATGCCCATCGTGCCCGACGAGCCCGCATACGGCGGACACCAGGATGACGACCGGGGGGCCGCTCGGCTGAGCGGCCCCTTGTTCCGCGACGAGACGCAGCAGCCGCCGTACGACGTACGGCAGTCGCCGTCGTACGACCCGCGGACGCAGCCCTCTGACATGCCGCAGGCGCAGCCCTACGGGGCGGTGCCGCAGAATCCGGAGCCCATGCCCGACGTCCCGCCACCGGCGCCCGCCCCGCAGAAGAAGAGCGCGGGCCGGGACCTGGGTGCGGCCATAGGGGTCGGGGTCGGGCTCGCCGTGGTGATCGTGGCCTCCCTCTTCGTGGTGAAGGCCGCGTTCGTCGGAGTGATAGCGGTCGCCGTCGTGGTCGGTCTGTGGGAGCTCACCTCGCGGCTCCAGGAGCGCAAGGGCATCAAGGCGCCCCTCGTGCCCCTGGCGGTCGGCGGTGCGGCGATGGTCGTCGCCGGATACGTCCGGGGTGCCGAGGGCGCCTGGGTCGCGATGGCGCTCACGGCGCTCGCCGTCCTCGTCTGGCGGATGACGGAGCCGCCGGAGGGCTACCTCAAGGACGTCACGGCGGGCGTCTTCGCGGCGTTCTACGTGCCGTTCCTGGCCACGTTCGTCGCCCTGATGCTCACCGCCGACGACGGCGCCTGGCGGGTCCTGACGTTCCTGCTGCTGACCGTCGTCAGCGACACCGGGGCGTACGCCATCGGCTGGCGCTTCGGCACGCACAAGCTCGCCCCGCGCATCAGCCCCGGAAAGACCCGCGAGGGACTGTTCGGAGCGGTGTCCTTCGCGATGGTGGCGGGCGCGCTGTGCATGCAGTTCCTGATCGACGACGGCAGCTGGTGGCAGGGCCTCGTCCTGGGCCTCGCGGTCGCGGCCAGCGCCACGCTGGGCGACCTCGGCGAGTCCATGATCAAGCGGGACCTCGGCATCAAGGACATGGGCACGCTGTTGCCGGGCCACGGCGGCATCATGGACCGCCTGGACTCCCTGTTGCCGACGGCGCCGGTGGTGTGGTTGCTGTTGGTGCTGTTCGTCGGCTCCGGCTGAAAGGCCGCCACAGAACCAGCTGACCTGCGGTTTTGCGTACGAGGGGCTCGTTGTCCACAGGGCGGCGAGTCCCTCTTCGTATGTCTGCGACACTGGTAGGGCCATGCCTAAGCCCGGAGAACTCACATTCGTCGCCCCCCGCGGAGCCCAGAAGCCGCCGCGGCACCTTGCCGATCTCACGCCCGCGGAGCGCAAGGAAGCCGTCGCCGCGATCGGGGAGAAGCCGTTTCGCGCCAAGCAGCTCTCGCAGCACTACTTCGCGCGCCTCGCGCACGACCCGGCGGAGTGGACCGACATCCCCGCCGGTTCACGCGCCAAGCTGCAGGAAGCGCTGCTTCCTGAGCTGATGACCGTCGTACGGCATCTGTCGACCGACCAGGAGACCACCCGCAAGACGCTGTGGCGGCTGTTCGACGGGACGCTCGTCGAGTCCGTGCTGATGCGGTACCCGGACCGGGTCACCATGTGCATCAGCTCGCAGGCGGGCTGCGGGATGAACTGCCCGTTCTGCGCGACCGGTCAGGCCGGCCTGGACCGCAATCTCTCCACCGGCGAGATCGTGCACCAGATCGTGGACGGCATGCGGGCGCTGCGCGACGGCGAGATCCCGGGCGGTCCCGCCCGCCTCTCCAACATCGTCTTCATGGGCATGGGCGAGCCCCTCGCCAACTACAAGCGGGTCGTCCAGTCCATCCGCGCCCTCACCGACCCGGAGCCGGACGGCCTCGGCCTCTCGCAGCGCGGGATCACCGTCTCGACGGTCGGACTGGTCCCGGCGATCCACCGCTTCTCCGACGAGGGCTTCAAGTGCCGCCTCGCGATCTCGCTGCACGCGCCCGATGACGACCTGCGCGACACCCTGGTCCCCGTCAACACCCGGTGGAAGGTCCGCGAGGTCCTCGACGCCGGTTGGGAGTACGCGGCGAAGTCGGGACGTCGGCTGTCCATCGAGTACGCGCTGATCCGCGACATCAACGACCAGGCGTGGCGCGGCGACCGGCTCGGCCGCCTCCTCAAGGGCAAGCCCGTGCACGTCAACCTGATCCCGCTGAACCCGACGCCGGGCTCGAAGTGGACGGCCTCCCGCCCCGAGGACGAGAAGGCGTTCGTCGAGGCCATCGCGGCCCATGGGGTGCCGGTCACCGTCCGGGACACCCGTGGCCAGGAGATCGACGGAGCGTGCGGTCAGCTCGCGGCCACCGAGAGGTAATCTTCACCCGTACGACCTGTACGTACATCTTCATATCCGACAGGGGAGCGCGCAGCGCTGAGAGTGCGGCAATCGGGCCGCAGACCCTCTGAACCTCGCCCAGGTCATTCTGGGTAGGAAGTTCGGTCATCACCGTGAACACCAAGAAGTACTGTGCTGTCCTCGTCGGCCTCGGCCTGGTCACGCTCTCCGCGTGCGGGTCGGGGTCGGACGGGAGCAGCGGCTCCGGATCCGACAAGACCGTCACGCTCGTCAGCCACGACTCGTGGGCCGTCTCGAAGAGCGTCCTCAAGGACTTCGAGAAGCAGTCCGGCTACACCGTCAAGGTCCTCAAGGACGGCGACGCCGGGCAGGCCGTCAACAAGGCGATCCTCACCAAGGACAACCCCCAGGGCGACGTCTTCTTCGGCGTCGACAACACCCTGCTCTCCCGCGCGCTCGACAACGGCCTCTTCCAGTCCTACGACGCGAAGGGCTCCGCCACCGTCAAGCCCGCGTACCGCGTCGACGGGGCCAAGCACCGGGTCACGCCCATCGACACCGGCGACATCTGCGTCAACTACGACAAGGCCTACTTCAGCAAGCACAAGCTGACCCCGCCGACCTCGTTCGCGGACCTCGTCAAGCCGGAGTACAAGAACCTCCTCGTCACCGAGAACGCCGCGACCTCCTCACCCGGCCTCGGCTTCCTGCTCGGCAGCGCGGCCCAGTACGGCGACGACGGCTGGCAGGCGTACTGGAAGAAGCTCCAGGCGAACGGCGTGAAGGTCGTCGACGGCTGGGAGCAGGCCTACGACCAGGAGTTCTCCGGTTCGGCCGGCGGCAAGAAGGCGGGCGGCGACCGGCCGCTCGTCGTGTCGTACGCCTCCTCGCCGCCCGCCGAGGTCATCTACGCCGACCCGAAGCCGACCACCGCGCCCACCGGGGTGTCGTACGGCACCTGCTTCCGGCAGACCGAGTACGCGGGACTGCTCAGCAACGCCAGGAACACCAAGGGCGGCAAGGCCTTCATCGACTTCCTGCTGACCAAGGAGTTCCAGCAGGACATGCCGCTCAACATGTTCGTGTACCCGGTGATCGAAGGCGCCCAGGTGCCGCAGGAGTTCGTCGAGTACGGTCGCCAGGCCCCGGATCCCGAGACCATGGCCCCCGCGAAGATCGCCGCCAACCGGGACCAGTGGGTCAAGTCGTGGACCTCGCTCGTACTGAAGTAACCGAGGCAGCGGAAGCAGTCGAAGCGGCGCCGCGGAAGGCCTCCCGTAAGGGCGGCGCGACACGGCTCGGCCTCATGGCCCTGCCCGTCGCGTTCTTCGCGGTGTTCTTCGCCTACCCCGTCGCGGCCATCGTCGGACGGGGCCTCAAGGCCGACGGCGCCTGGCAGTTGGGCCGGATCGGGGACGTGCTGGCCCAGTCCGACATCCGGCACGTCCTGTGGTTCACCACCTGGCAGGCGCTCGCGTCCACCGCGCTCACGCTGCTGATCGCGCTCCCCGGCGCGTATGTCTTCGCGCGCTTCGACTTCCCGGGGAGGCACGTGCTGCGGGCCGTCGTGACGGTCCCCTTCGTGCTGCCGACGGTCGTCGTCGGTACGGCCTTCCTCGCGCTCGTCGGCCGGGGCGGACTCCTCGACGACCTGTGGGGCGTACGGCTGGACACCACCGTGTGGGCCATCCTGCTCGCGCACGTCTTCTTCAACTACGCGGTCGTCGTACGGACGGTGGGCGGCCTCTGGGCCCAGCTCGACCCGCGTCAGGAGGAGGCCGCGCGGATGCTCGGCGCCTCCCGGCACCGGGCCTGGCGGCAGGTGACGCTGCCCGCGCTCGCACCCGCCGTGGCCGCCGCCGCGCTGATGGTCTTCCTCTTCACCTTCACCTCCTTCGGTGTGGTGCAGATCCTCGGCGGCCCGACCTTCTCGACCCTCGAAGTGGAGATCTACCGCCAGACCTCGGAGATCTTCGACCTCGCCACGGCGGCGGTGCTGACGATCGTCCAGTTCGTCGCGGTCGGCACGATCCTCGCCGTGCACGCCTGGACCGTACGACGACGGGAGACGGCCCTACGGCTGGTCGACCCCTCGGTGACCGCCCGCCGCCCGCGGGGAGCGGGCCAGTGGTCCCTGCTCGCCGGAGTCCTCGTCTCGATCCTCCTGCTGCTCGTGCTGCCCCTTGCCGTGCTGGTCCAACGCTCGCTCGACACACCGGACTTCGGCTACTACCGGGCACTGACCCACGACGACGGCGGCACTTTCCTCGTCCCGCCGATCGCCGCGGTCGGCAACTCGCTGGAGTACGCCGCCGCCGCCACCGCCATCGCCGTGGTGATCGGCGGACTCGCCGCCGCGGCCCTGACCCGGCGCGATGCCGGGCGGCTGGTGCGGGGCTTCGACGCGCTGCTGATGCTGCCGCTCGGGGTGTCGGCGGTGACCGTCGGCTTCGGGTTCCTGATCTCGCTCGACAAACCCCCGCTGGACCTGCGGAGTTCATGGATCCTGGTGCCGCTCGCGCAGGCGCTGGTGGGCGTCCCCTTCGTCGTACGGACCATGCTGCCCGTGCTGCGGGCGGTGGACGGGCGGCTGCGCGAGGCGGCGGCCGTGCTCGGGGCCTCGCCCTGGCGGGTGTGGCGCGAGGTCGATCTGCCTCTCGTACGGCGGGCGTTGCTGATCGCCGCCGGGTTCGCGTTCGCGGTGTCGCTGGGGGAGTTCGGGGCGACCGTGTTCATCGCGCGGCCCGACAACCCGACCCTGCCGGTCGCGGTGGCCCGGCTGCTGTCCCGGCCCGGTGATCTCAACTACGGCCAGGCGATGGCCCTTTCGACGATTCTGATGGTGGTGTGCGCGGTGGCCCTGCTGGTCCTCGAGCGGCTGCGCACGGACCGGACGGGGGAGTTCTAGATGCCGCCGAACATGCCGCCGAACACGCCGCCGCATGTGCCGCCGAACATGCTGCTCAGTCTTGCGGGCGCGACCGTACGGTTCGGTGGGCGCCCGGTGCTGGACGCCGTGGACCTGGGCGTCACCGAGCACGAGATCGTGTGCGTGCTCGGCCCCAGCGGCAGCGGCAAGTCCACGCTGCTGCGGGCGGTCGCCGGGCTCCAACCCCTGGACTCCGGGCGGGTGTTGCTCGACGGCCGGGACCAGGCGACCGTGCCCGCGCACAAGCGGGGGGTGGGCCTGATGTTCCAGGACCATCAGCTGTTCGCGCAGCGGGACGTGGCCGGCAACGTCTCCTTCGGGCTGCGCATGCACGGAGCGTCCAGGCGGCAACAGGACACCCAGGTCGGCGAGTTGCTCGACCTCGTCGGACTGCCGGGTGCCGCCCGCCGGGCCGTCGCGGGGCTGTCCGGTGGTGAGCAGCAACGGGTGGCGCTCGCCCGCGCCCTCGCGCCCCGCCCCCGGCTCCTCATGCTCGACGAACCGCTCGGCCAGCTCGACCGGTCACTGCGGGAGCGGCTGGTCGTCGAACTCCGCGAGCTCTTCGGCGCGTTGGGCACGACCGTGCTCGCGGTCACGCACGACCAGGGCGAGGCGTTCGCGCTCGCCGACCGGGTCGTGGTGATGCGGGACGGCCGGATCGCCCAGTCCGGTACGCCACTTGAGGTCTGGCAGCACCCCGCCGACGAGTTCGTGGCCCGCTTCCTCGGCTTCGACAACGTGGTGGAGGCCACGGTCGCCGGCGAGGCGGCCGACACTCCCTGGGGCAAGGTGCCGGTTCCGGAGGACGCCCCCCAGGGCACCCGCCCGCTCCTCGTACGCCCCGCGGGCGTACGCCTGTTGCCCGCCGACGAGGGCCTGCGCTGCACGGTCGTCGCCCGCACCTTCAAGGGCACCCATGTCGCCGTACGACTGCAACCGGAGGACGCGCCGCGCCTGGAGGCGGCCTGCGCGCTGCGGGAGGCACCGGAGGTCGGGAGCGCGGTCGGGGTGGAGTTCGACGCCGCCGAGATCGTCGTACTCGGCGGCCTCTAGCGGACATGCGTGTGGCCCGTCCCCACGAACCGGACAGGCCACAGAGCAACAGCGGATGGATCAGCGGCCGTTGGTCGCACCGCGACGGCGCATGCCGTAGTAGACGGCTCCGCCGCCCGCGATGACGAAGGCGCCCGCGATACCGGCGATCATGCCGGTGTTGGAGTTGGCACCGGTCTCGGCGAGGTTCGAGGAACCGGCCGCCGGGGACGGCGCGTTGTCCGTCGTCGTCGCGGGAGCGGTGCTGCTGCTCTCCGTGGCCGACGGGGTCGGGGTGTCGGACTCGGCCGGGGTCGAGGCGCTGTCCGAGGGGGCGGGAGTGGTCTCGCTCGGAGTCGGGGACGGGCTGGGTGACTCCGTCGCGCAGGCCTTGGACGGGGTGGTCAGGTTCGGCTTGATGTCGGCGTTGACCTGCTTGCCGGCCACGACGCGGACGCGGTACGTGGCGTTCGGCTCCCAGTCCTCGGAGAAGGAGACGGATTCGCCGGTCGCCGAGCCCTTGACGGTCTGCGGTTCGCCGACCTGCCGGACGTCGCCACCGTTGTTCTCCAGGAACACGGTGATGGTCGCCTCGACACCGGTGGCGTCCTTGTCGGTCACGGTGATGACACCCTTGGCGCCGTCACAGGTGGCTTCGGCGGAGAACTCGCCGATGCTGCAGGCGAGCGCGTTGCCCGCGAATCCGAGCGTGAGCGCGGCCGAGGCGGACGCGACGCCGAGGATGCGTACGGAACGTCGAGATATGGACACGTTTGCCCTTCACGGGATGTGCAACTGCGGGGGGTTTAGGGGGAGATGAGGCAGCAATTGAGGTGAGGCACCATCGCCCCCAGGAGTCTCACTGGTCTATAAGTGCTGCGTAAGCAGTGTCAATGCATATGCGGTGTGCGACAGTTGGCTTTACCTGCGTTTTACACTGCGAGGCGTTTCAATGCTTCCGGAGCGTCCTCGATCCGGTCAACGAGGGCGATACGGCTCTCCATCGACCGTTCCCGGGCAAGTGCACACAGCAGTGGCCATGCCGGCAGCCGCTCCGTCCAGTGCTCCCGGTCCACGAGCACCATCGGCGTGGGCTCGCCGCGCGACGCGTAGTAGTTCGGCGTCGCGTTGTCGAAGATCTCCTGTACGGTCCCGGCCGCGCCCGGCAGAAACACCACCCCCGCGTTCGAGCGGGCCAACAGGCCGTCCTCGCGGGTGGCGTTGGCGAAGTACTTCGCGATGTGCGAGGCGAAGGCGTTCGGCGGCTCATGGCCGTAGAACCAGGTCGGGATGCCGATCGACTGGTTGCCCTTGGGCCAGCGGGTGCGGACCTCGAAGGCGCTCTGCGCCCAGTCGGTGATGGAGGGGCTGAACGACGGGGAGGCGGCGAGGAGTTCGCAGGCCTCCTCCAGCATCGCGTCCTCGTACGGCGCCGCGTACGCGCCCAGGTTGGCCGCCTCCATCGCGCCGGGCCCGCCGCCGGTCGCCACCGTGAGGCCGGACCGGCTCAACTCGCGGCCCAGGCGCGCGGCACCGGCGTAGGCCTCCGTCCCGCGTGCCATCGCGTGGCCGCCCATGACGCCCACCACCCGTGCGCCGCGCAGGAGTTCGTCGAGGGCGTCGGAGACGGAGTCGTCGTGGACGGCGCGCAGCATCGACGCGTATATGTCGCCGTCCGCCTTGGTGCGCTGGAACCAGGCGTACGCGAGCGCGTCCGGTGTCTGCTCGTACCCCTTGTCGAGCGAGTCGAACAGCTCGTCCGGCGTGTAGAGACGGCCGCGGTAGGGGTCGAAGGGGAGGTGCGGGACGGGCGGGAAGACCAGGGCGCCGTCGGCGCGGACCTTCGCCGCCGCCTCCTCGCGCATCGGGCAGCCGAGGAAGACGGCGCCCGCGGTGTCCGTGGTGAGCAACTCCCGCGTACGGTCCGTCAGATCGACGCCCTGGACGCGGTGTCCGGCGAGGGTGCCGCGGGCCGAGACGGTCGCGTCGAAGTCCTCGACCGTCTCGATCTCGCGTTCGTCGTGGTGGGCCGCATGGGCCGGGCTCGTCTGCACGCGCCCATGCTAGGCACCCGACGGGTCAGCCCTGGACGGCCGCCGGGTCCATCCACACGACCTCCCAGGAGTGGTTGTCGAGGTCCTCGAAGGAGCGGCCGTACATGAAGCCCTGGTCCTGGACGTCGTCATTGGCGGTGCCGCCCGCCGCGACCGCCTTGTTGATCAGCTCGTCGACCTTCTCGCGGCTCTCGGCGCTCAGGCACAGCAGCACCTCGCTGGTCTTGGCCGAGTCGGCGATCTCCTTCTTCGTGAAGTCGCTGTAGCGCTGCTTCTCCAGGAGCATCGCGATGATCGTCTCGCTGATCACGACGCAGGTGGTCTCGTCGTTGCTGAACTGGGGGTTGATCGAGAAGCCGAGCTCGGTGAAGAACTTCTTCGACGCGGCGGCGTCGTTCACGGCCAGGTTCACGAAGATCATCTGCTGGTACATGCGGGGAGTCTCCCATCGGGCGTGCGTGCTATTCGGTGGGTAGACCGGCGGTCGACGGAAAACTCATCGGCCGGCCAGCGGCAAAGCTGCCAGCTCGGCCACGAACAGGGTCAGCGGGAGGAACAGGGCGAGCAGCGCGCCCGCGCGCAGGGCCGCCGCGCTGCGCAGCATGGCGGCGGGGGCGCCGAGGCGGAGCAGCGCGGCCGTGGTGTCGGCGCGGGCGTGCTTGGCCTCCAGGGCGGCGGTGAGCAGGGTCGCCACCGTGCAGCCGGTGACCAGGAGCAGCCCGAGGGTGGTCAGGGGGCCGAAGGCCGGGGCGTCCGTGTCGTAGAGCGCCGTCATCGCGAAGCCGCCGGACGCCACCGCGCAGACCACGCCCAGCGGGCGGCCGATCCGGGTCGCCTCCTCCATCAGCACCCGGCCCGCCAGCAGCCGCAGCGCGCCCGGGCTGACGGACTGGAGCAGCCGCCCGCAGAGGTGGGTGAGCCCCGGACCGGCGAGCGCCAGCCCGATCGCGGTCAGCACCCAGCCGGCCAGGACGCTCGCGGGCCCGTCCGCGAGACCGCCGGGCAGCGACAGCCCGCCGCCGTCCTTCGCCCGGCTCGCGTACGCCTCCACGGCGAGCCCCGCGGCCAGCACCGCGATGCCCCAGGGGAGCCCGCGCGGGGCCTCTCGGGGAGCGGCCGGGCGCGAGGGGTCGGGGTGGTCGCCGGGCGCGGTGGCGGTCGTGGCCTCCAACTGCTCCTGCTGCGCGGGCTGTTCGGCCTCCGGTTCACTGCCGCGGCCCGCGCCGCGAAGATGCGCGCCGAAGCGGCCGTACGTCCCGAAGGTCTCGCGGGACCTCGGGCCGCCCTGCGCGCCGAAGCGGCCGTACGACCTCGTCCGGCCCTTCTCGGAGGCGGGGCGGAGGTCGCGGGGGCGCAGGGCGAGGGCCACGGCGACGGAGGCGGTCAGGGGGACCAGGGCGAGGAGGGTCAGTGCGGCGGGAAGGGGCAGGGGCTGGTCGGAGGCCAGGAACTCGGCCGCCGCTCCGTCGAAGGGCATGCCCGTGAGGTCGCCGCGCAGGTGGAGGAAGAAGAGCAGGGCCAGCATGGAGCCGAGGGTGCAGGCCAGCGCGGTCGTGGTCGCCGAGATGGCCATCAGGCGGGCGGGGCCGAGGCCGATCGCGGAGAGGCCGGGGCGCGGTCTGGTCGCCGGGTCGGTGCGGGCGACGGCCATCGCGAAGTAGACGGTGGCGGCCAGCGGGGTCGCGCACCAGCCGAGGCGGAGGGCCGCGGCGGCGGGGGAGTCGGGGTGGCCCATCGCGTAGCCGAGGGTGCACAGGAGGAGGAAGCCCGTGCCCGCCGAGGCCGACGCGACCAGCAGTCGGCGCAGTTGGACGGCGGGGTGCGAGCCGCGGGTCAGACGGAGAGCGAGCACGCGGCCCGGCCTTCCGCCTCGGTGACCGGGGGGAGGTGAACCGTGTTCACACGGCGTCCGTCGAGCAGTGACACCGTGCGGTCCGCGAGGGCCGCGGTCTCCGCCTCGTGGGTCGCGAGGACGACCGTGATGCCGTGCGAGCGGGCGGCCGTCGTGAGCGTGCGCAGGACCTGGGCGCGGTCCGCGCGGTGCAGCGGGGCCGTCGGCTCGTCGGCGAACAGGACCGTCGGCGCCGGGGCCAGCGCGCGGGCGATGGAGACGCGCTGGCGCTCCGCCTGGCGCAGTTCGTGCGGGCGTTTGCGGGCGTGGTCGCCGATGTCGAGGCGGTCCAGCCACTCCAGGGCGGCGGTCTTGGCCCGGCGGCGGCTGGTGCCGCGCAGCATCAGGGGGAGGGCCGCGTTCTCCCAGACGTTCAGCTCCGGGACGAGCACGGGCGCCGGGTCGATCCAGCCGAAGCGGTCGCGGCGCAGCCGTTCCCGGGTCATCGGGCCCATGGTGTGCACGGGCACGCTGTTGAACCAGACCTCGCCGCGGCCGGGTCGCTCCAGACCGGAGAGGCAGCGCAGCAGCGTCGTCTTGCCGCTGCCGCGCGGGCCCATGACGGCGAGGATCTCGCCCTCCCGGACCCCGAGCGAGACGCCGCCGAGCGCGGGCGTTCCGTCCTGGTGCTGGAAGTGCAGGGCACGTGCCCAGAGCACGTCGTTGTCCGGCGGGGTCACCATGCGCGTACACCTCGTTCAGATCCGTTTTCCGTACTGCGTCCCCCGTGCGGGGGAACGAGGACGGGGCCGATCGGTTACCAGGCACGCTAAGGAGCGGGGGACGTGACCCCGGACAGCACACGGCCAGGGGTGCACCCTTCCCACTCGTACGGGTGCACCCCTGGCCGTATTAACCGTTGAACCGCCGAAGGCTAGAGCTTCGTCCAGGCCTCCGTGAGGACCTGGCGGACGATGCCCTCGATCTCGTCGAAGGTCGACTGGTCGGAGATCAGCGGCGGCGAGAGCTGGATGACCGGGTCACCGCGGTCGTCGGCGCGGCAGTAGAGGCCGTACTCGAAGAGCTTCTTGGAGACGAAGCCGTAGAGCACGCGCTCCGACTCCTCGTCCGTGAAGGTCTCCTTGGTGGCCTTGTCCTTGACCAGCTCGATGCCGTAGAAGAAGCCGTTGCCGCGGACGTCGCCGACGATCGGGAGGTCGTGCAGCTTCTGGAGGGTCCCCAGGAAGTTGGCCTCGTTGTCGAGGACGTGCTGGTTGAGGCCCTCGCGCTCGAAGATGTCGAGGTTGGCGAGGCCGACCGCGGCGGAGACCGGGTGGCCGCCGAAGGTGTAGCCGTGCAGGAAGGTGTTGTCGCCCTGGTAGAACGGCTCGGCCAGCCGGTCGGAGATGATGCAGGCGCCGATAGGGGAGTAGCCCGAGGTCATGCCCTTGGCGCAGGTGATCATGTCCGGGACGTAGTCGAACTTGTCGCAGGCGAACATCGTGCCGAGGCGGCCGAAGGCGCAGATGACCTCGTCGGAGACCAGGAGCACGTCGTACTGGTCGCAGATCTCGCGCACCCGCTGGAAGTAGCCGGGCGGCGGCGGGAAGCAGCCGCCGGCGTTCTGCACCGGCTCCAGGAAGACCGCGGCGACCGTCTCGGGGCCCTCGAAGAGGATCTCCTGCTCGATCTGGTCGGCGGCCCAGCGGCCGTACGCCTCCGGGTCGTCGCCGTGGATCGGGGCGCGGTAGATGTTGGTGTTCGGGACCTTGTGCGCGCCCGGGACCAGCGGCTCGAACGGGGCCTTCAGGGCCGGGAGTCCGGTGATGGACAGGGCGCCCTGCGGGGTGCCGTGGTAGGCGACCGCGCGCGAGATGACCTTGTACTTGGTGGGCTTGCCGACCAGCTTGAAGTACTGCTTGGCGAGCTTCCAGGCGGTCTCGACGGCCTCGCCGCCGCCGGTGGTGAAGAAGACCTTGTTCAGGTCGCCGGGCGCGTAGTTCGCGAGACGCTCCGCGAGTTCCACGGCCTTGGGGTGGGCGTACGACCAGATGGGGAAGAACGCCAGTTCCTTCGCCTGCTTGGCGGCGGTCTCGGCCAGCTCGGCGCGGCCGTGACCGGCCTGGACCACGAACAGGCCCGCGAGACCGTCGAGGTAGCGCTTGCCCTTGTCGTCGTAGATGTAGGTGCCCTCGCCACGGACGATCGTGGGGACGGGCGCGTTCTCGTACGAGGACATGCGGGTGAAGTGCATCCACAGGTGGTCGTACGCGGTGCGGCTGAGGTCCTTGCTCACGGTTATCGGGTTCCCCACATGTAGGTCTGCTTCTTGAGCTTCAGATAAACGAAGCTCTCGGTGGAGCGCACCCCGGGCAGCGCCCGGATGCGTTTGTTGATGACGTCCAGCAGGTGGTCGTCGTCCTCGCAGACGATCTCGGCGAGGAGGTCGTACGAGCCCGCGGTCATCACCACGTACTCCACTTCCTGCATGGCCGTCAGCGCGTCCGCCACGTTCTCGACGTCGCCCTCGACGTTGACGCCGACCATCGCCTGTCTGCGGAAGCCCACGGTGAGCGGGTCCGTGACGGCGACGATCTGCATGACGCCCTGGTCGAGCAGCTTCTGGACGCGCTGGCGCACGGCCGCCTCGGAGAGGCCGACGGCCTTGCCGATCGCGGCGTACGGCCGGCGGCCGTCCTCCTGGAGCTGTTCGATGATGGCGAGGGAGACGGAATCCAGGTGAGGAGTCCCGTTCCTGGACTCGCGGGAGTCCCTTGGTTCTGCGCTGCGACTGGCCACGGCTTCACTGTGCACGACGTCTCGACCGTTCCGCAAGGCCGCTTCGATGAAATTCGTTGTTTACGTGGTCGAGACTTGCGGATTTCGTAGCCTTGGCGCGATCGGGGGTGTTGAAAACGTGGGCCGGGCGATTAGGGTGGGTGTCTCAGTGAATGGACACCTGAACTTGGAGGGCCGGCAGTGAGCACCGAACTGCGTCGTCTGCGCAACTACATCGACGGTGAGTTCCGGGACGCCGCCGACGGACGGACCACCGAGGTGGTCAACCCCGTGACGGGCGAGGCGTACGCGACCGCGCCGCTGTCCGGCGAGGCGGACGTCGACGCCGCCATGGTGGCCGCCGCCGCGGCCTTCCCGGCCTGGCGGGACGAGACCCCGGCCAAGCGGCAGAAGTTCCTGCTGGACATCGCCAGCGCGTTCGAGGAGCGCGCGGAGGAGCTGATCGCGGCCGAGGTGGAGAACACCGGCAAGCCGATCGGGCTCACCCGCTCCGAGGAGATCCCGCCGATGGTCGACCAGATCCGCTTCTTCGCGGGTGCGGCCCGGATGCTGGAGGGCCGCTCGGCCGGCGAGTACATGGAGGGCATGACCTCCATCATCCGGCGCGAGCCGATCGGCGTCTGCGCGCAGGTCGCGCCCTGGAACTACCCGATGATGATGGCCGTCTGGAAGTTCGCCCCCGCGCTCGCGGCCGGCAACACGGTCGTCCTCAAGCCCTCGGACACCACCCCCGCCTCCACGGTCCTGATCGCCGAGATCATCGGCTCGATCGTGCCCAAGGGCGTCTTCAACGTCGTGTGCGGCGACCGGGACACCGGCCGCGCGATGGTCGAGCACCACACGCCGGCGATGGCCTCCATCACCGGTTCGGTGCGGGCGGGCATGTCGGTCGCCGAGTCCGCGTCCAAGGACCTCAAGCGGGTCCACCTGGAGCTGGGCGGCAAGGCTCCTGTCGTCGTCTTCGAGGACACCGACATCGCCAAGGCCGTCGAGGACATCTCGGTCGCGGGCTTCTTCAACGCGGGCCAGGACTGCACGGCGGCCACGCGCGTGCTCGTACAGGAGTCGATCCACGACGAGTTCGTGGCGGCGCTCGCGAAGGCGGCGGCCGAGACGAAGACCGGGCAGCCGGACGACGAGGACGTGCTCTACGGCCCGCTCAACAACGCCAACCAGCTCAAGCAGGTGACCGGCTTCATCGAGCGGCTGCCGGCGCACGCGAAGGTGGAGGCGGGCGGCCAACGGGTGGGCGAGGTCGGCTACTTCTACGCGCCGACCGTCGTCTCGGGGCTGAAGCAGGACGACGAGATCATCCAGAACGAGGTCTTCGGACCGGTCATCACCGTCCAGTCCTTCACGGACGAGGCCCAGGCCGTCGAGTGGGCCAACGGCGTCGACTACGCGCTGGCGTCCTCGGTCTGGACGAAGGACCACGGACGCGCGATGCGGCTGTCGAAGTCCCTGGACTTCGGCTGCGTGTGGATCAACACCCACATCCCGCTGGTCGCGGAGATGCCGCACGGCGGCTTCAAGAAGTCGGGCTACGGCAAGGACCTGTCGGGCTACGGCTTCGAGGACTACACGCGGATCAAGCACGTGATGACGTCGCTGGAGGCGTAGGCGTTCGCTGATTTCGTACGACCAACTGCGCGGCCCCGGACGGAAGTTGACCGTCCGGGGCCGCGCTGTTCTCCTCCGTCGCAGGTGAACGGGCGGTTACTTCACAGGCAACCGATCGACAAGGTGTCGGGTCCCTGGGGAGCCGCTCGACGCAGCGTCCATTGATCGGGCGCGGGGCGGCGGGTCATGCTGCGCGGGTGCCCAAGACTCCGAAGTCGTACCCGCCCTCCCGTCGCTCCCTGCTGCGCGCGCTCGGCGGAACCGCCGCGCTCGGCGCGCTCGCCGGGTGCGGTGTGCCCGCCGCGTATGTGCAGGCGAGCGACCGCGCCGGCGCCGACATGTCCGCCACGGACAAGCGGCTGACCTGGGCGAACTGGCCGCTGTACATCGACACCGACGACGATGACGAGACGAAGCGGCCCACGCTGGACGCGTTCGAGAAGAAGACCGGGATCTCCGTCGACTACATCGAGGAGATCAACGACAACGACGAGTTCTTCGGCAAGATCAGCCCGGCGCTCATGAACCACCAGCAGACCGGCCGCGACCTGATCGTCATGAGCGACTGGATGTGCGCGCGGTTCGTCCGGCTCGGCTGGGTCCAGCGGATGGACCGGTCGAGCCAGCCCAACGTGGCGAAGTACCTTGACCCGCAGCTCGGTTCGCCCGCGTTCGACCCGGGCCGCCGGTACACGGTGCCGTGGCAGTCGGGCATCACGGGTATCGCGTACAACCGCCGCAAGCTGGGCCGCGAGATCCGCCAGGTCTCCGACCTGTGGGCGAGCGACCTGAAGGGCCGGGTCACGCTGCTCTCCGGCCTCGACGAGTCGTTCGCGCTGCTGATGCAGGGCAACGGCGTCGACATCACCAAGTGGACCGCCGCGGACTTCCACAAGGTGTGCGACCAGGTGCAGACGCAGATCAGCCGGAAGCAGATCCGCCGCTTCACCGGCAACGACTACACCAAGGACCTGGTCAGCGGTGACGTCCTGGCCTGTCAGGCCTACTCCGGCGATGTGATCCAACTCCAGGCCGACAACCCGGACATCCGCTTCGTCGTCCCCGAGGAGGGCGCCGAACTCTGGGCGGACTCCCTGATGATCCCCGACCTGGCCCGCCACAAGACCAACGCCGAGAAGCTGGTCGACTACTACTACGACCCCGAGGTGGCCGCGGAACTCGCCGCCTGGGTCAACTACGTCTGCCCCGTCCCGGCGGCCCAGGCCGTCCTCGCGGCCAGCAAGGACAAGGACACCGCGGCCCTCGCCGAGAACCCCCTGATCTTCCCGGACACCACGATGCGGAAGCACCTCGCGATCGCGCGGGACATCACGTCGACGGAACGGGTGGAGTTCGCGAAGGAGTGGAACAAGATCGTGGGGTTGTAGGGGCGTACTGGCCGTCCCTCGGGCGAGTGCGTCCGCCGGTGCAGACCCGGACGACATCGGCGCGGGAGCAGGAACGTTGCCTTCGCATGACCAAGGCATGGGTATTTCTTGGTCGGGCTCTTCTAGGGTCGTGGCTGCGACTGCGAACGGGGGAACGCGCGATGGGCGACGGCAAGGACCCGGCCAAGGTCCTCGACATCAAGACCGCCGATGTGAAGCGGGCGGCACCGGACTTCCAGACGGCGGCAGTTGATCTGGGCAAGGCGCTGACCGCGCTCGTGAAGTCCCTCGACGGGCTGGGCGAGCCGTGGGGGAACGACAAGCAGGGCAAGGAGTTCGGCGACTCCTACAAGCCGTTGCAGAAGAAGATCGAGAGCGCGGCGGGCACGCTGGTGCTCGGTCTGACGAGCATTCACGAGGCGATGGCCGACATGGCGGACGGTCATGTCGACAACGACGAGTTGATCGCCGGGATGTTCACCGAAGTGAAGGTCACCACGTCGGACGGTGCCGGTGAGCGTTGAGGACGAGGCCCGGAAGATCCTGCTCCATCTGGGCCTGTGGTGGCCCGAGGCCGACTCCGGGAAACTGCGGTCGGCGGCGACGGCCTGGCGCACGTTCGCCGATGCCGTCGACGATGTGCGCGGTCCGGTCAATCAGAGCGCGTCGTCGATCATCCACAACAACACGGGTCAGTCGATCGAGGCGTTCGGGAAGTTCTGGGGCCGGTACGCGAAGAACGCCAAGGGGGACGACAGCGGCTGGCTGAAGGACCTGGCCGACTCGGGGCGCCACGTGGCCACCGCGCTCGACAAGTTCGCCGACGCGATCGACGACGCCATCAACAAGCTCTGGACGCAGATCGGCATCGACGCCGCCGTGATCGCGGGCGGGGTGGCGCTGGCGTTCTTCACCGCGGGCCTGGCCTCCGGTGCGGCCGTCGCGGCGGCCGACCTGGTGATCGAGTTCGGTGCCGGGCTGGGGATCGCGGTGTCCACGACGATCGCCGAGATCGCCGGGGGCACGCTGGTCGCCGCCGCGTTCGGCGGTGTCGAGTCGGTGACGGTCGACCTGGCCGTGGCGCAGCCCCTGAAGATCGCGACCGGTCTCCAGCAGGGCTTCAGCCTCGACGAGGTCAACCAGGCCGCCGAGGACGGCATGCTCTTCGGCGGCGCGCTGGGTGCCGGCGGCGGGGTCCTGAAGGCGACCATGGAGGGCGGGTTCAGCGACACCACGCCCCTTCTGCTGCGTCCGCCGTCGCTCCGGCCCGACCTGGTGGAGCTGGGCCCGGCGGCCCGCAACGCCGACCGCATCCCGTGCGTGGGCGAGCCGATCGACGTGGCGACCGGCGCGATGCTGATGACGCAGACGGATCTGACGCTGCCGGGCAGCCTGCCGCTCACGTTCACCCGCACCCACCTCTCCTCGTACCGGGGAGGCGTGTGCTTCGGGCCGACCTGGATCTCCACCCTGGACGAGTGCCTCCAGATCGACGGCGAAGGCGTCGTCTTCGCCGCGGCGGACGGCATGCGCCTCGTGTACCCGGTGCCCGAACCGGGCGTCCCGACCATGCCGGTGAAGGGCGTGCGCTGGCCCCTGGAATGGGACGGCAAGCCGGACGGCGCGATGACGGTCACCGACCCGGTGACGGGCGTCGTGCGCACCTTCGCGGCCCCGGTCCCTTCTCCCACCTTCGGCGTCTTCCACCTGGCGCTGGACTCCTGGAGCGACCGCAACGGCCAACGCATCGACGTCGAACGCGACGACGAGGGCGTGCCGTTCGGCCTCCGCCACTCCGGCGGCTACTACGTCGCCGTCGACACCGAGGGCCCCCGCATCACGGCCCTGCGCCTGCTGGACGAGCCGCCTTCCCGCTACCGGCCCGGCACCGCGACCGACGAGGGCACGGTCGTCATGCGCTACAGCTACGACGAGTCGGGGAACCTCGCCGGAGTCGTCAACTCCACTGGCGAACCACTGCGGTTCACCTACGACGAGCAGGGCCGGGTCACCAAGTGGACGGACCGGAACGGCACTTGGTTCGGTTACGTCTACGACGAGCGCGGCCGCGTGATCCGCACCGAGGGCGTCGACGGCATCCTCTCGGGCACGCTCGCCTACGACGACACGGCCGGCGCGACCACGTACACCGACTCCCAAGGGCATGTCTCGGTCCACCGGTTCAACGCCGAAGGCCTGCTGGTCGAGGAGACGGACCCGCTCGGCCATGTCACCCGCACGGAGTGGGACGCGTACGGGACACGGCCGGTCGCGGTGACGGATCCGCTGGGTCACACGACTCGGTACACCTACGACGAGGACGGACTCCTCACCGAACTCACCCTGGCCGACGGCTCGTTGGCGCGGGCCGAGTACAACGCGCTCGGCCTGCCGACGGAGGTGGTCGAGCCGGGCGGGGCGTTCTGGCGGCACACGTACGACGAGCGCGGCAATCTGCTCGGGACCGTGGACCCGACCGGTGCCGAGACGCGGTACACGAACGACGAGGCGGGCCGGCCGACCGCGATCACGAACGCGCTCGGCCACACGCGCACGGTGGCGTACGACCCGGCCGGTCTGCCCGTCGCCCTGACGGACGAGCTGGGCCACACCACCACGATTCGCCGCAACGTCTTCGGCCGGGTGGTCGCGGTGACCGACCCGCTGGGCCACGTCACACGCCTGGGCTGGACCGCGGAGGGCAAGCCGGCCTGGCGCGAACAGCCCGACGGCGGCCGGGAGTCGTGGACCTGGGACGCCGAGGGCAACCTGCTCGGCCACACGGACGCGGCGGGCAACACGACCCATCACACGGCGGCGCACTTCGACGTCCCCGCGACCCTGACCGACCCGGACGGCGCGCACTACCGGTTCTCGTACGACACGGAACTGCGCCTGGCACAGGTCGTCAATCCGCAGGGCCGCACCTGGTCGTACAGCTACGACGAGGCCGGCCGGCTCGTGGCCGAGACCGACTTCAACGGGCGTGCGCTGACGTACACCCACGACGCGGCGGGCCGGCTGGTCTCACGGACCAACGGAGCCGGCGAGACGCTGACCTTCGTGCGGGACGGGGCGGGCCGCGTCGTGGAACAGCGCACCGGCACCGGTGAGACGACGACCTTCGCGTACGGAGCGGACGGACTGCTCGCCCGGGCGGTCAACGGGGACGCCGGGCTGGTCCTCGCCCGGGACGCGCTCGGGCGGGTCCTCGGCGAGACGGTCGACGGCCACGCCACGGCCTACGCCTACGACCTCGTGGGTCGTTGCGTCCGCCGCGAGACCCCGTCCGGGCTGGTCTCGCGGTGGACGTACGACATGGCGGGCCGTCCGACAGAGCTCTGCTCGGAGGCGGGAGCCCTGTCCTTCGCCCACGACGCCGCCGGGCACGAGACGGAGCGCCGTCTCGGCGCCGATGTTCTGCTGACCCAGAAATGGGACGCGGCCGGCCGCCTCACCGTCCAGTCCCTCACCGCGGGCACCGCCGACGCGCAGAACCTGCTGCAGCACCGCACCTACGCCTACCGCGCCGACGACCATCTGACGGAGATCCGGGAACTCACCACGGGTACCCGCCACTTCGACCTGGACGGGACGGGGCGGGTCACCGGCGTACGCGCGCACGGCTGGACCGAGACGTACGCCTATGACCTGGCCGGCAATCTGGTGGGCGCCACAGCACCCGATCACGGCGCCGCCGGGGAGCGTGACTTCGACGGCACCCTCGTCCGCCGCGCGGGCCGCACCACCTACCGGCACGATGCCCAGGGGCGGCTGGTCCGCAGGACCCGCAAGCTCCTCAACGGGCAGGCTCGTACGTGGACCTACTCCTGGTCGGCGGAGGACCGCCTGGCCGAGGTCCGCACACCGGACGGCGAACGCTGGAGATACGCGTACGACCCGCTCGGGCGCCGACTCGCCAAATACCGACTGACGGACGACGGAACGCAGGAGGATCGCACCGACTTCTCCTGGGACGACACCAGGCTGTCCGAACAGCGACGCTCGGACGGCCGGGTGACCACCTGGGACTACGAGCCCGGCACCTACCGGCCGGTCGCCCAGACCGATCACCGGCGATCGGCTCTCGGTCACGACGGCTCGTTCCTCGCCCGGCTGGCCGAGGAGTCGGCACCCGACCACGCGATGCTCTTCCAGGCGGTCATCACGGATGCCGTCGGCACTCCGACCGAACTCGTGACCGAGGAGGGCACGAGGACCTGGCAGGGCCGGACGTCGCTGTGGGGCACGGTGCTCCGAGGCCCCGAGTCCGCCACCACCGACTGCCCGCTGCGGTTCCCGGGGCAGTACGCGGACGCCGAAACGGGCCTGCACTACAACTACTTCCGCTATTACGACCCCGAGACGGCCTGCTACCTGAGCCAGGATCCCCTGGGTCTGACGGCGGCCCCCAACCCGTCAGCGTACGTCCGCCATCCCGGCACCTGGTCGGACCCGCTGGGTCTGTACGGCTGTGAACTGGACGACCTCGGAGGCGGCTGGTACCGGTCGCCCGAAGGGCTGGACTACGGTCCCGGATCGGCCGAGGGGCACCGCATCACCCACGTCATGCAGCACACCCGGGACAACCCCGCGAAGCCCGCCCACGGAGTGTTCGACACGGGCAACCAAGGGGTGCTGGAGACGGTCGACGAGGCATGGAACCGGCGGGCCGCAGCGGTGTCGGTCAACCAACAGGGCGCCCGCACCACCTACATCATCCCGATGGCCCGGCAGGTGGGTTACAACCCCGGCGAAGAATATATTTCGATCACCGTCGAACACGGCAACGAAGTGATCACGGCCTTTCCGAGGAGCTGGAACTGATGGAAAAGGTTGCCTGCGCCCACTGCGGCCAGGACTGGGTGCGCTGCTACGAGCGCAAGGACACGGGCCGGAAATTCTTCCTGTGCCCGGAGTGCGAGTCCGTATGGGAGCTGGAGGACGACCTTCACGAGGACACGGACCTGTACTTGAGCGAGTATCTGCTGACCGGGGATCCCGTGAAGGACTGGGAGATCATCACGCCGTGTGCCTGAGCGGCCGCTGGAGCCGCTTGGTGCCGTGAGGCCGGTTGGTGTCGTGTGGCCCTTTGGTGCCGTGCTCGGTTCACAGGCTTCCCGGTCGCACCAGTCCCGTTCTCTTCACCCCGCTCAGAATCGGTGTGACCTCGATCGTCGAGACGTGCGGAAGCGCGCCGATCGTGTCGCTCAGGAAGAGGTAGAGCGCGTTGAGGTCGGCGGCGGCGACGGCCACCAGGAGGTTGGCCGGGCCGGTGGTGGCGGAGGCGAAGCGGACCTGGGGGTGGCGGCTGAGCCCGCGGCCCGTCTCCTCCAGGCCGCCGGGGGCCACCGTGATCCACAGCAGGGCCTCGCTACGGATGCCCAGCTCGGCCAGGTCGACCTCGGTCGCGAGTCTGACGACCTGGTCGCCGAGCAGCGCCTCCAGCCTGCGGCGGGCGGTGAGCGCGGTGGTGCCGGCGCGGCGGGCGAGCTCGGCGTAGGAGGCCCGGCCGTCCTCGACCAGGGGTGTGATCAGCGCGTGGTCGAGGGGCTGGAGCGCCGCGCGGCCGGGTGGGACGGAGGTGTCCGGGCGGCGCGGGTGGTCCGGCCGCAGACCGGTCAGTTCGGCCTCGGTCAGGAGGCCGCCGCTCCAGTCGAAGACCGCGGGGAAGACCCGTAGGAGAGTGTGGGAGGTCCACGACCGCACCGCGGGAGTGGCCGGAAGGTCGCGCAGGAGAAGGGAGTTGCGCGCTTCGGGGCCGTCCAGGAACAGGATCGTGCAGATCTCGTCGCCGCCGCCGAGGATGTCCACCCAGATGGTGTCGGGGCGGCGGGCCAGGGTCGCGGCGATGGCGCCGATCCGGTCCGGCCGGCAGCGGATGCGCAGGGCCAGCGGGATCAGGTCCGGGAACCACAGCGGGTTGCGTACGGCGGTGGCGCGCAGCGTCCTGTCGTGGAACAGCGGTGCCGCGCGCCGCACCACGGTGCGCTCCGAGATGCCCAGGACACGGCCGACCGTGCGCCACGAGGCGCGCGGGGACGCCAGCATCGCGGCCGCGATCCGGCTGTCCGTCTCGCTCAGCGGGTGGCGGGGGTGGCTTTCTTTCGGCATGTCGACCCGGTCCTCTGTCCTTCTTCCCTGCTGCGGTCATCCGTTTCTGGCGCGGATCGATGCTGACACCGGCCGCCCGCACACGTCCACATCGGTCCACATCAGTCCACTGTGTCGTGACTGGCCCTGTCCTCGCCGTGCGGGCGCCCGTTGGGATGGACCTGCTTCCGTCGCAGCCGTGTGAAAGGCCCTGATGACCATGCCGCGTATCCGCCCGTTCACGCAGGTCGACGTGTTCTCCACGAGCCCCTACTCCGGCAACCCGGTCGCGGTCGTCCTGGACGGCACGGACCTGACCGACGAGGAGATGCAGGGCCTGGCGCGGTGGACGAACCTGTCCGAGACCACGTTCGTGCTGCCCCCGACCACCCCGGAGGCGGACTACCGGCTGCGGATCTTCACCCCGCAGGGCGAGTTGCCGTTCGCCGGCCACCCCACCCTCGGCTCGGCGCGCGCGTGGCTGGACGGTGGCGGCACTCCGCGGCACGCCGAACGCGTCGTGCAGGAGTGCGCCGTAGGACTGGTCGCCGTCCGGCGCGGTGCGGACACGCTGGCCTTCGCGGCTCCGCCCCGGGTGCGGGAGGGCGCGCTCGACGACGAGCTGCTACGGCGGATCGTGGCCGCGTTCGGGGTCGCGCCGGAGCGGGTCGTGGACCATCAGTGGGTCGACAACGGGCCCGGGTGGGCGGTGCTGCAACTGGCCACGGCCGAGGATGTGCTCGCCCTCGAACCCGACTTCGGCGGCTTCCCGGACGCGATGGTCGGTGCGATCGGGGCCCACCCGGACGGGCACCGGCACCGCTTCGAGCTGCGTACCTTCGCCCCCGGTGCCGGGGTGCCCGAGGATCCCGCGTGCGGGAGCATGAACGCCGGTGTCGGGCAGTGGCTCACCTCGACCGGCGGCGCGCCCGCCTCCTACCGGGTCTCCCAGGGCACGCGCCTGGGGCGGGCCGCGAGCATCGAGATCACCGCCGACGCGGACGGCACCGTGTGGGTCAGCGGGGCCGCCGTCGTGTGCGTGCGCGGCACCATCACGCTCTGACGGTCATCCGGCGTCGTGACGGTCATCCGGCGTCGGTGTCGGCGGTGAGCGTCTTCATGGTGACGTAGCTGCTCACCGTCGCCACGCCGTGCAGGGTGGCCAGTTGGTTGGCGTGGAAGTCCTCGTACGCGGGCAGGTCGGCCACCTCGACCTGGAGGAGATAGTCGAAGTTGCCGGTGATGTGGTGGCAGGCGACCACCTCGGGCAGTCGGGTGACCCCGCGCTCGAACGCGACCACGTCCGCGCGGGTGTGCCGCATCAGCCGTACCCCCGCGAAGACCCGCAGACCGCGGCCGATCGCGGCGGGATCGATCAGCGCGCGGTAGCCGCGGATGACCCCGGCCTCCTCCAACTGGCGCACGCGCCGCAGACAGGGTGACGGCGACAGGCCGACCCGGGCGGCGAGCTCGCTGTTGCTGATGCGGCCGTGCTGCTCCAGCACGGCCAGAATCGACCGGTCCACCTCGTCCATGGCGGCAGATTATTGCGCGAACAGCGCGACTACCACAATCGTACGCCCCTGATGGGCGCAATATGCTGCCAAAGTTGCCGGGAATCGGGCACATCGGACCGCTGGTCGGTCACGCTTCCCGGAGACGCGGTTCCTGGAGCCAGGCCTCCCGGAGCCACCCCGCCAGTCCGTGGAAGGGCAGCCATGCCGGGCAACAGCACCATCACCGTTCACGCCGATCGCGCGGTCCACCCCAGTGGTGCCGTGGCCCCGCCCATCTACCAGACGGCGGCGTTCTCGGCCGAGGACGCGGAGACCTTCGCGCGGGGCGCCGTGGAGCCGCGGGGCACCGACTTCTACACCCGGTTCGGGAACCCGAACCATGCCCAAGTCGCCGCAGTGGTGGCTGAGTTGGAGAACACCGAAGCGGCCATGGTCACCGCCTCCGGGATGGCCGCGCTCACCACGGCCGTGCTGGCCCTGGTGTCCGCCGGCGACCATGTCATCGGGCAGCGGTCCACCTACGGGGGTACGGCGTCGGTGCTGCTGAACCTGCTGCCGCGGCTCGGGGTGGAGACCACGCTGGTGGACCAGACCGACCCGGAGGCGTTCGCGCGGGCGCTGACCCCGAGGACCCGGCTGATCCTCGTGGAGACCCCGAGCAACCCGTTGCTGCAGATCACCGACCTGCGTGCCGTGGCCGAACTGGCCCGCGCGCACGACGTGTTGACCATGGCGGACAACACCTTCGCCACCCCGCTGAACCAGCGTCCCGTGGACTTCGGCATCGACCTGGTCTGGCACAGCGCGACCAAGTACCTGAACGGCCACTCGGACGTCTCCGCCGGAGTGCTGGCCGGACCGGCCCAACTCCTCGACCGCATATGGGACGTCGGTCTCCTCACCGGTGCCACGCTCGGCCCGATCGACGCGTGGCTGCTGCTGCGCGGAATGCGCACCCTGCCGCTGCGGATGCCGCGGCACAACGCGAACGGCCTCGCGCTCGCGGAGGCGCTGAACGCGCATCCGGCTGTGACGAAGGTGCACTATCCCGGTCTGGCGAGCCACCCCCAACACCGCCTGGCCGTCGACCAGTTGAGCGGTTTCGGCGGGGTGCTCGGCATCGAGTTCGCCGGGGGGTTCGAGATGGCCGACGCGTTCCTCGGCCACCTGCGCTACCCGCGCCGGTCGGCCAGCCTCGGCGGCGTGGAGTCGCTCGCCGTGCATCCGGCGTCCATGTGGCGCGGCATGCTCAGCGAGGAACAACTCGCGGAATCCGTCCCGTTGGGGCTGGTCCGGCTGGCGGCGGGCACGGAGGACACGGCGGATCTGGTCGCGGACGCGGTCGCGGCGGCGGACGCGGCGGCTGACGCGGTGGCGGACGTGGTGCGGGCCGGAGCCGAGGCTTCGGCTGCCTGAGCGACATCGACCCTGACCCCGACCTCGGCCCCGGTACCGACCCCGACCTCGGTACCGGCATCGGCCTCGACACACCGACCCCGGCCCCGACAC
>NZ_JAENRY010000124.1 GCF_016612545.1 Streptomyces sp. MBT65
CTCGTCCGCCTCCGGCGCGCCCAGCGACTCGAAGAGGTCGAGGGCCTCGCGCCAGCACACCTGGGCGCGGCCGGGCTGCCCGATGCCGTTGAGCCCGCGGCCCAGCACGGTGAGGACGTTGCCGCGCCGCCACTCGCCGCCGATGCCGCGCAGCAGCGTCAGGGCCGCCTCGGCGTTGACCGCGGCCTGGGCGGGCCGGCGGGCCGCCAGGTCGAGTTCGGCGAGCCGGAACAGGGTCATGCCCTCCCACAGGCGCTGCCGGCTGTCCCGGAACACCTGGAGCGCCTGGTTGAGGCACTCGGTCGCCTCGGCCAACTGGCCGCTCTGGGTGAGCGCGAGACCCAGCGCGTACCGTCCGTTGGCGCCCCGCAGATCGTGCCCCATGTCGTCGTACATCGCCGTGCCCTGCTGGGCCAGCGCCACCGCGCTCGCCGTGCGCGAGGTGGCGAGGTGGATGCGCGAGAGGTTGCACAGGGCGCTCGCCTCGCCGGGCCGGTCCCCGAGGGCGCGGAAGCTCTCGATGGCCCGGGTGAAGTGGGCGGCGCCCTCCTCGTGCCGGTTCTGGTAGAGCGCGACCACACCGCTGATGTTGGACGACCAGCAGCCGGTGAGCGGATCGTCGGCCCGCGCGGCCAACTCCGTCGCCTGCTCGGCCTCTTGGAGCGCCACGTCGAAGCGGGAGCCGGAGATGTGGTGCACGAAGGCGAGCAGTGTCAGCGCCCGTGCCTCCGTCCGCGGATCCGCGAACTCCCGCGCCGTGTTGCGCAGGAGCTCGGCGACGGCCTCGTACTCCTTGGAGTTGGTGCCCGACTCGGCGAGGTCGACCGCCGCCCACAGGGTGTCCACGGCCCGCCGGAGCGTCCCCGCCCGCGCGGCCTGGCGGACGCAGGCCAGCAGCGAGACGGCCTCGGCGTACAGCCAGTCCTGCGCCGTGTGCCGGTCCGAGAACACCAGCCCGGGACGGTCGGTGTGCTCCAGGTGGTCCACCAGCCGGTCGCCGGGCCGCTCGATGAGGTAGACGCCCGAGACGGTGGCCAGGTAGAAGTCCAGCAACCGCGAGACCGCGGCGGCCGGTTCGCTCGCCGACCGCTCGTCCCGCTCGGCGCACGCACGCGCGTAGAGCCGCACCAGGTCGTGGTACCGGTAGCGCCCGGGCGCCGCCGATTCCACCAGTGACGTGTCGACGAGGGATTCCAGTACGTCCTCGGTCTCCTCGACCGGAAGATTCAGCATCGCCGCGGCCGCCGCGAGGGAGATGTCCGGACCGTCGGCGAGGCCCAGCAGGCGGAACGCGCGCGCCTGCGCCGGCTCCAACTGGCCGTAGCCCAGCTCGAAGGTGGCCTTCACGGCCAGGTCTCCGGCCTGAAGCTCGTCCAACCGCCGCCGCTCGTCGGCGAGTTTGGCGGCGAGGACGGAGACCGTCCAGGTACGGCGGGCCGCGAGGCGGGAGGCCGCGATCCGGATCGCCAGCGGCAGGAAACCGCACGCGGCGACCACGTCGAGGGCGGATTCCCGTTCGGCCGCGACCCGTTCGGCGCCCACGATCCGTGTGAAGAGCTGGAGGGCCTCCTCGGGGGACATCACATCGAGGTCGACCAGATGCGCCCCGGCCAGGTCCACCATCCGCACCCGGGAGGTCACCAGCGCCGCGCAGCCCTCGGTGCCGGGCAGCAGCGGCCGTACCTGGGCCGCGTCCCGCGCGTTGTCCAGCAGCACCAGCACCCGGCGGCCGTCCAGCACCGAGCGGTACAGCGCCGAGCGTTCCTCCAGGGAGTCCGGTATCGCGGAGTCCGCCGTGCCCAACGCCCGCAGGAACGCGCCCAGTACGGTCTCCGGCTCCGCCGCGCGCGAGCCCGCGCCCTGGAGGTCGACGTACAACTGCCCGTCGGGGAAGGCGGACCGGGCCTGGTGGGCCACGTGCACCGCGAGGGTCGTCTTGCCGACACCGCCGATACCCGCGAGCGCCGACACCGCCATCACCCGGCCCTCGGCCGAGGCCAGCACGTCGCTCAGTTCCGACACGAAGGACACACGGCCGGTGAAGTCCGGGACGGTCGCCGGGAGTTGGTGGGGGCGCACCGGTGCCGGGGTCGTCTCCGCCGCCGGTGCGGAGGGTTCGGCGAGGCCCGGGTCGGCCTGGAGTATGCGCTGTTGGAGTTCGCGCAGACCGGGGCGCGGGTCCACGCCCAGCTCGTCCGCGAGCAGCCGCCGGGTGTCCGCGTACACCGCGAGGGCCTCCGCCTGGCGGCCGGAGCGGTAGAGCGCGAGCATCAGCAGCTCACGGAGGCGTTCGCGGAGCGGGTGCGCGGCCGTGAGGGCCGTCAGCTCGCTGACCGCCTCCGCGTGGCAGCCCTGCTCCAGGTCCATGTCGAGGCGGGATTCCAGGAGTTGGAGCCGCCACTCCTCCAGGCGGACGCGCTGCGCCTCCGCGTACGGGCCCGGGAGTCCGGCCAGCGGCTCCCCGTCCCACAGCGCCAGCGCCCGGCCCAGCAGGTCCCGCGCACGGCACAGGTCACCCGCCGACTTCGCCTTCTCCGCCTCGTTCGCCAGGTCGTGCACCTCGGCCACGTCCAACGCGCCCTCGGGCAGCCCCCGTACGGCATACCCGCCCGACTCGCTGACCAGGACCCCGGCGTCCAGCGCCTTGCGCAGCCGGGACGCGTAGGTGCGCACCGCGGCCAGCGCCTGCGACGGAGGGTCGTCACCCCACAGGGCGTCGATCAGCTCACCGGCGGTCGCCGTCCGGCCCTCGCGCAGCAACAGCGCGGCCAGCAGGGCGCGTTGCTGGGGAGAGCCCGTGGGCAGCGAAACAGGGCCCCGCCAGGCACGTACCGGACCGAGCACGCTGAAGCGCAGCGCGGTCGACTCCTCCGAGCCGGAATCGGGGCGCCGCTGCTCCGGTACTCGCGGTCCACCGTCCATCGCCGTTCCCCCTAGGCAAGCCTGATAACTACGACAGTTTGCCTTGTCCGCAGCGGATGCGTCAGCTCTCGGAGACACCGCTCACGGGTGGCCGTGCGGGATGTCACAAGGCTCTCACACGGCCTCCGCACAGTTCCACACACAACCGAGCATCCCGAACCCGTATCCAGCTAGCTGACGGGTCGTCAGATCGGCGCTACCGTGAGCGCCATGGACACCCAGACCCCCGCGCAGACGCCCCTCCCGCCGATCATCTCCGTCGACGACCACACCGTGGAGCCCGCCGACGTCTGGCAGCACCGGCTGCCCAAGAAGTACCTGGACACCGGCCCCCGAGTGGTCCGCGCGCCACTGAAGGAAATGACCTTCCTGGGCGGCCGGTTCAAGCCCGTCATGGGTGAGCCCGGCGACGACGGACCCATCGGCGACTGGTGGGTCTACGAGGATCTGCACCGCCCCCTCACCCGCCTCGACACCGCCGTCGGCTACAGCAGGGACGAGATCAAGCTCGAAGTCATCACTTACGAGCAGATGCGTCCGGGCTCCTTCGACGTCCCGGCCCGGCTCGCCGACATGGACGTCAACCACGTCCAGTCCGCGCTCTGTTTCCCCACCTTCCCGCGCTTCTGCGGCCAGACCTTCACCGAGGCCGCCGACCGCGAACTCGGCCTGCTCTGCGTCCGCGCCTACAACGACTGGATGGTGGAGGAGTGGTGCGGCCCCGACGCGCACGGCCGCCTGATCCCCCTTCCCCTCATCCCGTTGTGGGACCCGGAGTTGGCCGCGGCGGAGGTCCGGCGCAACGCGGCACGCGGCACCCGCGCCGTCGCCTTCTCCGAGATACCCCCGCACCTCGGGCTGCCCTCCATCCACACCGACGACTGGGACCCGTTCCTCGCCGCCTGCGCCGAGACCCAGACCGTCATCGCCATGCACATCGGCTCCAGCAGCCGGATGCCCTCCACCTCGGCGGACGCCCCGCCGGCCGTCGGCTCCACGATCACCTTCGCCAACTGCTGCTATTCGATGGTGGACTGGCTGATGAGCGGCAAGTTCGAACGCTTCCCCGAGCTCAAGGTCATGTACGCGGAAGGCCAGATCGGCTGGATCCCCTACATCCTGGAGCGCGCCGACGTGGTCTGGGAGGAGAACCGCGCCTGGGGCGGCGTCGCCGACAAGGTCCACCGCCCGCCGTCCGAGCTCTTCACCGAGCACGTCTACGGCTGCTTCTTCGACGACGCGTTCGGGCTGCGCAATCTGGACGCCATCGGCGTCGGCAATGTGCTGTACGAGACCGACTACCCCCACTCGGACTCCACGTGGCCCAAGTCCCGCGAGGTCGGCGAGGCACAGATGGGACACCTGGCACCGGACGTGGTCGAGCGGATCGTGCGGGGCAACGCGATCGACCTCCTGGGCCTGACCCCGGACGGCCTCTGGGAAGGCCCCAAGTGACCGGCCTCGTCTACGGCATCCAACTCCCCGTCCAGTCCCAGAGCACCATCTACGCCGAGCCCTGGGAGGCCGACGCGGGGGCCGCCGACCTCGTGGAGATCGCGCGCGCCGCCGACCGGTCCGGCTTCGGCTACATCGCGAGCTGCGACCACGTGGGCGTCCCGCGCCGCCTCGCCACCGCCATGAGCACGATCTGGTACGACCCCGTCGCCACCCTCTCCTACCTCGCGGGCGTCACCGAGCGGGTCCAACTCCTCAGCCACGTCGCGGTCGTCGGACTCCGCCACCCCCTGATCAGCGCCAAGCAGTACGCCACCCTCGACCACCTCAGCGGGGGCCGGCTGCTCCTCGGGGTCGGCGCCGGGCACGTCCAGGAGGAGTTCGAGGCGCTCGGGGTCGACTTCGAGCGCCGCGGACCCGTCCTCGACGAGACGATCGACGCCCTGCGCGCCGCCCTCGGCCCCGACGAATTCCCCGAGCACCACGGCAAGTTGTACGACTTCGAGGGGCTCGGGCAGCGGCCCCGTCCCGCGCAGGGACACGTCCCGCTCTGGGTCGGCGGCTCGTCCCCCGCCGCCGTACGCCGGGCCGCGCTCAAGGGCGACGGCTGGCTCCCGCAGGGCGACCCGCGCGCGAAGCTGCCCGCGCAGATCGAGCGGATCAAGCGGCTGCGCCAAGAGGCCGCCGTGGAAGGGCCGTTCGTGTTCGGGGCCATCACCGAGCCGCTGTACGTCGGCACAACGGGGTGGGAGGTCGGGCGGCGCGCGCTCACCGGGACGCCCGAGGCCCTCGCCGAGTCGCTGCGGGCCTACGGCGCGATGGGCGTGGACCAGATCCAGGTGCGGTTCCGCTGCCGTGACCGCGCCGAACTCGTCGACCAGATCAGCGAGTTCGGGACCGAGGTGGGGCCGCTGCTCTGATCACATCCTGTTTGAACTTGATCACGGCCTGTTTGAACACGGTCACGCCGAGCCGCGTATGTATGGACGTACGGACGTCATGGCTCCGGCGGAAGGACACCTCGCGTGCGATCCTCCCAGCGACTCGTGGTCGCGCTGGCCTCCGCCGGTTGCACCTGGCCGCACAAGGACTGGCCGCCCCCGGACGATCCGTATGTGAGCGATGTCCTGCATGTCTCCCCGCCCTACGACGGGCTGGCGGAGACCGCCGCGGACGTCGTCGTGCTGCACTGCGAGGACCCGGCCGTGTCCTTTCCCGGGCTGCTGGACGTGCTCCGCACCCGGAGCGTCCCGGCGCTCGTGGTCAGTCCGCGCCGGGACACCGAAGCGGTGGTCGAGGTGTTCCGCGCCGGGGCGGGCTATCTGGTCGAGGGCGACCACTGCCCCGCGATGATGTCCTCGGCGGTGGTGGCGGCCACCGTCGGGCACACCTACCTCTCGCCGTCCGCCTGCGACGCCCTGCGGGAGGCGGCCGCCCGGATGGCCGCGACCGACGACACGATGCAGCGACTGCGCGCCCTGCTCTCGCCGCGCGAGCAGCAGATCATGGAACTGCTCTCGACCGGCCTGGGCGCACGGCAGATCGGGCAGCGACTCCGGCTGAGCGAGAAGACCGTCCGCAACAACCTGAGCAACATCTACGCCAAGCTGGACGCCCGGAGCGGCACGGACGCGGTTCTGCGCTGGCTGGGAACCACGCCCGTGCTTCGCACCTGAGAACCTTCGAGAGGCCCTTCGGGAGAACCTTCGGGGGGCGCCGGATCAGGGCGCCGGGATCTCCGTCAGCGGTATTTCCACATCGGTGACATCGGCGCCGCCCTCCCCGAATCCGGGTTGTTCGTCCTGGAGCGCCTTCGTGGAATTCAGTGTGTTGTCGGCCGCGGCGCTTCCGCATGCCACGTTCCGCAGCCAAAGGCGCCCGTCGGGCGTTCCGTTGTGCAGGATCTGCGGATAGAAGACGTGCACGGTCGCCGCGCCCTCGCTCGGCGCGAAGAACACCGTCTGGCCGTCCTGTGCCTCCTTGTACGTGGCTTTCAGGAATCCGCTCACATCGGTGCGCTTGGCGGACCACATGTAGAAGGCGGTGCTGTCCGCCTGCACGGTGTCCGTCCGGCTGAACGCCAGGGTGGTCGTCTTGTCGTCACGCGTGATGTTGATGGTCGACGTGCTGAATTCCAGGCCGACTTCGAAGAGCGAGCTCCCGAGTTTCGTGCCGGCGTCGGTGACGGTTCCCTCCTCGACCTGGAGGGTGCGCGTCACCGACGTACTGACGTTGAAGGTCTTCGTCGCGGTGCTCGTGGAACCGCAGTTGTCGCTCACCGGGGAGACGCGTTCGTTGGGTCCGAGGCTGTTCGCCTTGAACTGGACGTCGACGAACTCGCAGTCGGCCAGTTTGTCGGAGTCCGCGGCACAGTCGGCGGTCACCTCGGACGGGGTGGCGGCACTCGCCTGGTTCATCAGCGGGACGATCACCGCGAGCGCGGCCACGGGGGCCAGGGCGAGGGTGATGCGCTTCTTCTTGCTCCGGTGGCTTCTGCTGCGGCCGGTCCGGGACATGGGTGTCTCCTGGGGGGTGTAAGGGAGTTGAGCTGCGGTTTCGTGGGGGTCGGCCGGTGGCTCAGCAGTCCTCCAGGACCGCCTTGGAGGTGCCGTCCACGACACCGGGGGCGCCCGCGGCGCCCGGCAGGATGACAGGTCCCTCGACGACGTCCGGTGCCACGAAGTTCTGTTCGGGAGAGGGGTTCACGGCGAAACTGCCGGGATCGGCGTCGATGCGCACCCGCCATTCCCCGGTCATGCGCTGCAACTTCGGCGTGAACTCCATGTGGAGCACCTTGCCGACCGGCACGTCCCGCGATTCCGTGTCGCCGGCGGTCGCCGACTTCACGGTCATGTCCAGGGTGCCCTTGTGCTTGGCCCAGGACCCGCTCAGGAATCCGAACAGGCCACCGCCACCGCCCTGTTGGGTCGAGACGTACTTTCCCTGCCCCTGGGCCGCGGTCGACGACCAGGTGATGGAGACCTTCGCCGGATCGGTCGCGTTCGGCTCGCAGTTCGGGAAGTCGATGGACGCCTTTTCGGTGGGTCCGTCGAACGTCTCGAAGTTCGTCTCGACGAAATCACAGTTGTCGGCCTGGAAACCGTCAGCGAAGGCGCCGCCGAAATCCTCCACCGACCGTTGCTCGCCATTGACCACCGCGGACCTCTCGCACATGGTCATGATCTGGTCCGGCGTCTTGGCGTCGGCCGCGTTCGCCGACGGCAGCAGGGCGACGATCCCTCCACCGGTCGCGAGTGCCGCGCCGATCGCCACATACCTGACTTTCCTGTTGCGCAATCTCCGCTTTGCCATGACACGCATTGTTGGAGTCAAGGAGAGGTATGGCCAGGGTCAAATGTCCCTACTCCGCGGTCACTTCAAGTGTGCTTGTGCAATCCCGTGACCCACATCTGACGCTTCGTCAGATGCGGCGGTACGATGACCTGCATCCACCGATCCCGAGGAGGCCCGCATGGGCAAGCTGGACGGGCGTGTCGTTCTGGTCACCGGAGCGGCGCGCGGGCAGGGGGAGCAGGAGGCGCGGCTGTTCGCGGCGGAGGGTGCGAGCGTCGTCGTGGCGGATGTGCTGGACGAGCAAGGGGAGGCGCTGGCCAAGGAGTTGGGCGCGACCTACGTCCATCTCGACGTCGGCGAGGAGGCGGACTGGGCGGCCGCCGTGGCGACGGCCAAGGCGGCGTACGGGCGGATCGACGGACTGGTCAACAACGCGGGGATCCTGCGGTTCAACTCCCTTGTGGACACGCCCCTCGAGGAGTTCATGCAGGTCGTGCGGGTCAACCAGGTCGGCTGCTTCCTCGGGATCAAGACCGTGGCGGCGGTGATGGAGGACGGCGGCACGATCGTCAACACCGCGTCGTACACGGCGGTGACGGGGATGGCGGCCGTGGGGACGTACACCGCCACCAAGCACGCCATCCTCGGGCTCACCCGGGTCGCCGCGCTGGAGTTGGCGAGCCGGCGGATCCGGGTCAACGCCGTCTGTCCCGGGGCCGTGGACACCGCGATGTCCAACCCGTCGCGGCTCGACCCGGACGCGGATCCGGAGGAGATGACCCGGGCGCTGGACGAGTTGTACCGGAAGCTCGTGCCGCTCGGGCGGATCGGGCGGGCCGACGAGGTGGCTCGGCTCGCACTGTTCCTGACGTCGGAGGACTCCTCGTACATCACCGGGCAGCCGTTCGTGATCGACGGGGGCTGGCTGGCGGGGGTCAGCGTCATCTGACGTCATCCGACGTCGGCCGGTGTCATCTCGGGACATCTGACGGGGCGTCATCTATTGACGAATCTGACGGCACGTCAGAAAGTCGTAGCACTCATAGGGACCACCTGGACTTGGGACGGTGAACCTCCTTGGAATTCGGGCTCTTTGTACAGGGATACGTGGGCAAGCGTGCCGAAACGGACCCGCTGGCCGAGCACAAGGCGCTGATGGAGGAGACCGAGTACGTCATCCAGGCGGACAAGTCCGGGTTCAAGTACGCCTGGGCGTCCGAGCACCACTTCCTGGAGGAGTACTCCCACCTCTCGGCCAACGACGTCTACCTCGGCTACCTCGCCCACGCGACGGAACGGATTCACCTGGGGTCCGGGATCTTCAACCCCCTCGCCCAGGTCAACCACCCGGTGAAGGTCGCCGAGAAGGTCGCGATGCTCGACCATCTGTCCAACAACCGCTTCGAGTTCGGGAGCGGGCGCGGGGCCGGGTCGCACGAGATCCTCGGGTTCATACCGGGCGTCACCGACATGAACTACACCAAGGAGATCTGGGAAGAGACCATCGCCGAGTTCCCCAAGATGTGGCTCCAGGACGAGTACGTCGGCTTCCAGGGCAAGCACTGGCAGCTGCCGCCGCGGAAGATCCTCCCCAAGCCGTACGGGAAGGCGCATCCGGCGATGTGGTACGCCGCCGGGTCGCCTCCCTCGTACGCCATGGCGGCTCGGAAGGGGCTCGGCGTCCTCGGGTTCAGCATCCAGAAGGTCTCCGACATGGAGTGGGTGCTGGAGCAGTACAAGACGGCGATCGTGAACGCCGAGCCGGTGGGGGCGTTCGTCAACGACAACGTGATGGTGACGACGACGGCGATCTGTGCGCCCACGCACGACGAGGCGATCCGGATCGCTTGCAGCGGTGGGCTGCACTATCTGCCCTCGTTGGTGTTCCGGTACCACGACACGTTTCCCCGGCCCGAGGGGTTCCCGGTGTGGCCGGAGACCCTGCCCGAGTACACGCCGGAGTTCGTCGAACTCCTCGTGGAGGAGGAGCTGTTGATCTGTGGGGATCCGGACGAGGTGCTCACGCAGTGCAAGCGGTGGGAGCAGGCGGGGGCGGATCAGTTGAGCTTCGGGTTGCCGGTGGGGGTGCCGAAGGAGGAGACGTTGCAGACGATTCGGTTGATCGGGGAGCACGTGGTGCCGAAGATCGATACGGATCCCGTTCACCGGACTACGCGGTTCCGGCAAGGGGCTTGAGGGTTCGTTTCGGGGTGCGGGTGTGTTGTAGCTGGCTGCGCCCACGCGGCGGTAGCCGCAAATCGATACAACCCCGCGCCCCTAGGTAGGTGCCCCTGGCCGGAGTTTGAGGAGGTAGCCCTCGTGCTTGATCACGTCATCAAAGGTGTCACCGTCGTTGATGGGACGGGGGCGGCCGCGTTTGTTGCCGATGTCGGTATTCGGGACGGGCGGATCGCCCGGATCGGGACCATCGAGGAGGAGTCCCGGACCAGCGAGGACGCGCACGGTCTCGTTCTCGCGCCCGGGTTCGTCGACCCCCATACCCACTACGACGCCCAGCTCTTCTGGGATCCGTATGCGACGCCCTCGCTCAATCATGGGGTGACGACCGTTGCCGCGGGGAACTGTGGGTTCACGCTCGCGCCGTTGAAGCCGCAGGACGCCGACTACACGCGCCGGATGATGTCCAAGGTCGAGGGGATGTCGCTGGTCGCGCTGGAGGAGGGGGCGCCGTGGAGTTGGCGGGGGTTCGGGGAGTATCTGGACGCTCTTGAGGGGCGGATCGCCGTCAACGCCGGGTTCATGGTGGGGCATTGTGCGCTGCGGCGGTATGTGATGGGGGCGGACGCGGTCGGTGGGCAGCCCAGTGAGGAGCAACTCGCCGCGATCGTGGGGCTGTTGCACGAGGCCATGGACGCGGGGGCCTGGGGGTTCTCCACCACCCAGTCCTCCACCCACTCCGACGGGGACGGGAAACCGGTCGCCTCGCGGCACGCGCTGCCCGCTGAACTGATCGCTCTTTCCAAGGCAGTTGGGGAGCATGAAGGAACGCAGATCGAGGCGATCGTCGCCGGGTGTCTGGATCAGTTCAGTGACGCCGAGATCGATCTGTTCGTCGAGATGAGCGCGGCGGCGGGACGGCCGTTGAACTGGAACGTGCTGACCATCGACGCGGCCGTTCCCGAACGTGTGCCCCGGCAGCTGTTCGCGAGTGAGCGGGCGCGGAAGGCCGGGGGGCGGGTCGTCGCGCTGACCATGCCGATCCTCACGCCGATGAACATGTCCCTCGGCACCTTCTGCGCACTGAACCTGATACCCGGGTGGGGGCCGATCCTGAGCCTGCCCGTGCCGGAGCGGATCGCGAAGCTGCGGGAGCCCGATGTGCGGGCCGAGATGCTGGTGCGGGCCAACAGCAAGGAGGCCGGGGTCTTTCGGCGGCTCGCGAACTTCGGGCGGTATGTGATCGGGGACACGTACAGCGCGGCCAACGAGGGGCTGACCGGGCGGGTGGTGAAGGACATCGCCGCCGAGCGTGGGCAGGAACCCTTCGAGTGTCTGGTCGAGATCTGTGCGGCCGACGAGTTGCGGACGGTGTTGTGGCCGATGCCCTCCGACAACGATCCGGCCTCCTGGGCGCTGCGTGCCGAGACCTGGCAGCACGAGGACGTGCTGCTCGGTGGGTCCGACGCGGGGGCGCATCTGGACCGGATGTGCGGGGCGCCGTACACGACGCGGTTCATCGGGGACTGTCTGCGCGGGCGGAAGCTGGTGGGTCTCGAGCAGGCGGTGAAGATGCTGAGCGACGATCCGGCGCGGTTGTTCGGACTGCGGGAGCGGGGGCAGGTGCGGGAGGGCTGGCATGCGGACCTGGTGCTCTTCGACCCGGAGCGGATCGACGCCGGCAAGGCCACCCTGGTGCACGACCTGCCGGGTGACAGTCCGCGGCTCGACTCGAAGGCGATCGGCATAACCGCCGTATGGGTCAACGGAGTTGAGGCGATCCGCGGCGACGTGGTGAGCGGGTCCGTGCCGGGGCGGGTGCTGCGGTCGGGGCGGGACACCAGGACGGTGAGCACCAGGTGAGTTCCGAGGGCGGGTCTCAAGTAGCCGACGGTCAGCGGTTGTTCGTCGGTGGGGAGTGGGTCGAGCCCGAGGGCGGGTACTACGCCGTCGTCGATCCCGCCACCGAGGGGACCGTGGGGTGGGCGCCGGAGGCCTCGCGGGAGCAGGTGTTCGCCGCGGCCGCCGAGGCCCGGGACGCCTTCGGGGCGTGGTCGCGTACACCGGCCGAGGAGCGCGCGGCGATCCTGGGGCGGGCGGCGGACCTCGTCCGGGAGCGGCTCGTGCCGTACGCCGAACTCGCGCAGACCGAGACCGGCGCGACGACCGGGACCGCGCGGGGCATGCAAGTGGGCGTGGCAGCCGCCCGGTTCCGGCGGTACGCGAGCGTGGAACCGGCCGAGTGGGCGATCGCGCCGCAGGTCAACGAGGCCGGGCCGTTCGGGAAGGCGGCCGTCATGGGCGCCCTCGCGGTACGGCAGCCGGTCGGCGTCGTCACCTGCATCACCTCGTACAACAACCCCTGGGCGAACCCCGCAGGCAAGATCGCCCCCGCCCTCGCCATGGGCAACACGGTCGTCGTGAAACCGGCGCCGCAGGATCCGTTGTCCGTCTACCGGATGGCGGAGGCGCTGGAGGCGGCCGGGGTGCCGCGCGGGGTCGTGAACGTGGTCAACGGGCGGTCGGTGGAGGTCGGGGAGGCGGCCGTGGAGTCGCCGGACGTCGACATGGTCAGCTTCACCGGGTCCACGGCCGTCGGGCAGCGGATCGCCGAGGTGTGCGGACGGGGCATGAAGCGGCAGTTGATGGAGCTGGGCGGGAAGGGCGCGGCCGTCGTCTTCGACGACGCGGACCTCGCCTCCGCCGTGTCCGGGATCGGTACGACCTTCTCCTTCTACAGCGGGCAGATCTGTACGGCGCCCACGCGGGTGCTGGCCCAACGGGGCGTGTACGACCGCCTGGTCGAGCAACTGGGCGTGTACGCGGGCCGGTTGAAGGTCGGGGATCCCCGCCTGCCCGACACGGTGGTCGGGCCGGTCATCTCGGCGGCACACCGGGAGCGCGTCGAGTCGTACGTCGAACTGGGCCGGAAGGAAGGCGCGGTCGTCGTCGCGGGCGGTGAACGGCCGTCCGACGGGCCGGGGTTCCACGTGGCCCCCACCGTCCTCGCCGACTGCACCGCCGAGATGCGGGTCGTCAGGGAGGAGATCTTCGGGCCCGTCGTCGTGGTCGTCCCCTTCGACGAGGAGGAGGAAGGGATCGCCCTCGCCAACGACAGCGACTACGGCCTCATCGACTACGTCTGGTCCGGAGACGTGGCCCGCGCCTTCCGCGTGGCCCGGCTGCTGCGGGCCGGCGGGGTGGGGGTCAACACCGTGGGGCGCAACATGGAGGCGCCGTTCGGAGGGTTCAAGAAGAGCGGGGTCGGCCGGGACGTGGGGTCGTACGCGCTGCACGCGTACAGCGAGGTGCAGGCGATCGTCTGGCCGGGATGAGACCGGGTCCCTCCGTCCCCCTCAGTCCCGCAGATCCACCCGTACCGTCAGCAGGCTCGACCCCATCGCCTTCACCGCCGCGCTGTTGAAGCGGGGCAGGGTGCGCAGCCGGGCCCGCGGGTCGTCGTCGGGGAGGAGGTGGGCCGTGCCGGTGTGCCAGCGGCCCAGGATGCGGACCCGTACCTCCGGGTTGGCCTTGATGTTGCGGACGTAGTGGGAGAGTTCGCCGAACTCCGAGACCAGCCAGAAGGTGTCGCCGACCCGACGGCCGCCGAGCGGGGTGCGGCGGGGCTCGCCGGAGACACGGCCGGTGGTCTCCAGGACGGTCTGGGTGGGGAGGCGGCGGGTGACGGAGTTCAGCACGCGCTGGATTCGCGTGACCTTGTGATACTTGGTCTCGGGTGTGCTCGGCATCGGTTTCCGGATCTCCTGTCGGCTGGCTGCGTCCGTGGACTTCAATGATCCCGTGCGCGTGGTGACGTGGAACCTGTGGTGGCGGTACGGGCCCTGGGAGGCCCGGCAGAAGGCGATTCTCGACGTGTTGCGGGAGCTCGAGCCCGATGTGGTCGGGTTGCAGGAGGTGTGGGACGCCGACGGCGTGAATCTCGCCGCCTGGCTCGCCGGGGAACTCGGGATGCACTGGACCTGGGGAGCCTCCCACGACCCCGGGTTCTGGCAGCGGCGGCTCGGTGATCCGACCGTCGGGATCGGCAACGCCGTCCTCAGCCGCTGGCCCGTCGCCGAGCGGGCCGTACTGCCGCTGCCGCCCGGGGCCGGGGACGGCGGCCGGACCGCGTTGTACGCGGGGCTGGACGCGCCGGGGTACCGCGTCCCCTTCTTCACGGCGCACCTCTCCTCCGCCGTCGAGGCCTCGGCCGTACGGTGCCGACAGGTCACCGCGCTCGCGGAGTTCGTCGCCGCCCACCGTGGTGACGGGCCCTTCCCGGCCGTCGTCACCGGTGACTTCAACGCCTGGCCGGACTCGGACGAGGTCCGCCTGTTCGGCGGGTACCGGACGGCGCCGGCCGTGCCCGGTCAAGTCCTCATGGACGCCTGGGACTTCGCCGAGCCGGGGGCCTCTTCGGTCACCTGGGACCTCGGGAATCCTTATGTGGCGGGCTCGTTCGGGCCCAGCGTGCGTATCGACTACGTCTTCGTGGAGCCGATGGAGCGGGGCCGGCCCGGCCACATACGGGGCGTACGGCGGGCCGGGGACGGGCCGGTCGACGGGGTGTGGCCGACCGACCACGCGGCGGTCGTCGTGGAGTTGAGCGACGAGACGGCTCGGTTCACCGTGTGACCTCGCCCAGGAAGATGGGATTGGTGAACGCGGCCAGCGCCCCCGGAACCGTCCCTGCCGCCGTCTCGTGCCTCAACTCGGCTCGTACGTAGGCCGCGTAGGCCGGGGTCGTGTGCCACTCGACGCTTCCCGCTCCCGTCACCGGCAGCGGATCGCCGGTGAACAGCACGCCTTGGTCGGTCACGAGGCGGACCGTGCAGCGCGGCGCGCCCGTCACCTCCAGACGGACGGTGACCGGGGCGTCCCGGGCTACCTCCAACCGCCCGCCGATACCGGCGTGTTCACCCTTCGGCCCCGTCGCCGTGAAGCCGAGCGAGACGGTCTTCGACTCGGCGACATAGGAGCGCCCCGCGCGGATACCGTCCTGGATCGCCTCCCGCGTCAAGTCCTCGGCCAGCACCACGGTTTGCGGCAGACCCACCGCGTCCGGGTCGCGATGGGCGTCGCTGTTGCCCACAGCCGGAAGCCACTCCCGCTTCTCTCTTACGGCGGCCACGAGCGTCGCGTCCCAGGAGGCCAGCGCGACCTCGTCGTCGGGCGTGTAGGGCCCGTTCCACACCTCGACGGCGTCCGCCTCGCCGAAGCCGAACTTCCAGGCGCAGCCGATGCAGGTGGCGTGCGGATGCGCGGGTACGACCAGGCCGCCGGCCCGGCGGATCTCGCGGGCGAACCGTCCGAAACGGTTGTCGCGCGCCCGGTAGCGCCAGTCGACGAAGGTGCCGGGCTCGGTGCCGAGCGCGACGACGTGACCGTTGCGCGTCGTCACCTCCTCGCCCAGCATGATCAGCAGGTCGTCGCCCGCTTCCGAGGCCCAATGGGGGTGCGAGGAGTGGGTGTTGTGCTCGGACGAGTTGATGAAGTCCAGGCCGGCCGCCCGCGCCAGCGCCGCGATCTCGGCGGGGGTGCGGCGCCCGTCCGAGTACCAGGAGTGCAGATGGCAGTCACCCCGGTACCAGGCCCGCCCGCGCCCCTTCGCCCGCTCCGGCGGATACGCCGGCCGCGGCGCGAGCCCCGGTTCGCCGTAGGTGAGCGTGATCGTGAGCTCGTACGACAGTCCCTGCGGGGACACCGTGTACGGGCCGAGCGCGATGTGCCAGACGCCGGCGTGCACCGGGCCGGGGACATAGCCGGGCGTCGCGTCGTCCACCCGCAGGAAGAACTCCGAGCGCGCCCCGCCCGACCAGCCGCGGAAACCCCGGCCGCCCAGATCCGTGCCGTGCTGGTCGAAGATGCCGATGTCGAGTGCGTTGCCCTGGGTGCCGGCCGGAACGGACGGTCTGTCGTACGTGTAGGCCACCTTGATCTCGTTAACCCCCGTGGGGACCTCGACCGGCACATACACATAGTCGGGCGAACCGGTCGGGAGCGTGCCCCGTACCGTCCGCGTCTCCTGGGCGCCGCTCGCCGGGGTCGCCGCACCGCTCGCGAAGGTCACGCTTCCCAACGTAAGCGCGGCGGTGGCGCCCGTCACGAACAGAGCGCGCCGATTGATGCCGTTTCCGTGATCGTCGTCGCACATGCTGCTGCTCCCGAGGTGTCGACAGTGACAGGGATCGCGCGGAGGTGACCGTACGACTCTGCTGGTCGGCTGTGAACTCCCGTGCAAGGCGAGGGAATCGGCGGGTGTCGGGAAACCGGAGTCGGCACGGGCGAGGCCGGGGCGCCCCCGCTGCCAGTGACACCGTGTAACGATCTGCCCGGCCGAAATGAATCGGGCGCCCCTCTTTGGCCTGATCACACCGATCGTATGCTCGAAGGATGACGACTCCCGCGAGCTCCGGAACCGGCCCGACCGAGAACTCCATGCGTCGCGCCCTCAAACGGGCCCGTGACGGCGTCGCCCTCGATGTGACGGAGGCGGCGGTGCTGCTCCAGGCGCGCGGCGAGGCCCTGGACGACCTGACCGCGTCCGCCGCCCGGGTGCGCGACGCGGGCCTCGATGCGGCCGGCCGCCCCGGCGTGATCACGTACTCGAAGAGCGTCTTCATCCCCCTCACCCGCCTCTGCCGCGACAAGTGCCACTACTGCACCTTCGTCACCGTCCCCGGCAAGCTCCGCCGCGCCGGCCACGGGATGTTCATGTCCCCGGACGAGGTCCTCGACATCGCGCGCAAGGGCGCGGCCCTCGGCTGCAAGGAAGCCCTCATCACCCTCGGCGACAAGCCCGAGGACCGCTGGCCGGAGGCGCGCGAGTGGCTCGACGCGCACGGCTACGACGACACGATCGCGTACGTCCGCGCCATCTCCATCCGCATCCTGGAGGAGACGGGCCTGCTGCCCCACCTCAACCCCGGGGTGATGACCTGGACGGACTTCCAGCGCCTGAAGCCGGTCGCTCCGTCGATGGGCATGATGCTGGAGACGACGGCGACCCGCCTCTGGTCCGAGCCCGGCGCCCCGCACTACGGCTCCCCGGACAAGGAACCCGCCGTACGCCTGCGGGTGTTGGAGGACGCGGGCCGTTCCTCCGTCCCCTTCACCTCCGGCATCCTGATCGGCATCGGCGAGACCTACGAGGAGCGCGCGGACTCCCTCTTCGCGCTTCGCAAGATCTCCCGGTCCTACCACGGCATCCAGGAACTGATCATCCAGAACTTCCGCGCCAAGCCGGACACGGCGATGCGGGGCATGCCGGACGCGGAACTGGACGAACTGGTGGCGACGGTCGCGGTGGCCCGCCACATCATGGGCCCGTCGGCCTGTATCCAAGCACCCCCCAACCTCGTCGACTCCGAGTACAAGCGCCTGATCGGCGCGGGCATCGACGACTGGGGCGGGGTCTCGCCCCTGACCATCGACCACGTGAACCCCGAACGCCCGTGGCCGCAGATCGAGTTGCTGCGCGAACAGTCGGCGGAGGCGGGCTTCGAACTCCGCGAACGCCTCTGTGTGTACCCGGAGTTCGTGGGCCGGGGCGAACCCTGGCTGGACCCGCGCCTGTTGCCGCACGTACGGGCACTGGCGGACCCGGAGACGGGTCTGGCTCTTCCGGACGCGGTGGTGGAGGGCCATGCGTGGCAGGAGCCGGAGGAGGCGTTCGTGTCCTCCGGCCGCACGGATCTGCACACCACGATCGACACACAGGGCCGTACGTCCGACCGCCGTGACGACTTCGACGAGGTCTACGGCGACTGGGCCGCCCTGCGCGAGGCGGCGGCGCCCGGCATGGTCCCCGAGCGCATCGACACGGACGTACGACAGGCACTGGCGACGGCGGCCGACGACCCCACGAAGCTGACCGACGCGGAGGCCCTCGCCCTGCTGCACGCGGACGGTCCGGCGCTGGACGCGCTGACGCGGATCGCGGACGACGTGCGGAAGTCGGTGGTCGGGGACGAGGTGACGTACATCGTCACGCGGAACATCAACTTCACGAACGTCTGCTACACGGGCTGCCGTTTCTGCGCCTTCGCGCAGCGCCGTACGGACGCGGACGCGTACACACTCTCCCTGGACCAGGTGGCGGACCGCGCCCAACAGGCCTGGGAGGTAGGGGCAGTCGAGGTCTGCATGCAGGGCGGCATCCACCCCGATCTACCGGGCACGGCGTACTTCGACATCGCGAAGGCGGTGAAGGAACGCGTCCCCGGCATGCACGTCCACGCGTTCTCCCCGATGGAGGTGGTGAACGGCGCGACGCGCACGGGCCTCTCCATCCGCGAGTGGCTGACGGCGGCGAAGGAGGCGGGACTCGACACCATCCCCGGTACGGCGGCGGAGATCCTCGACGACGAGGTGCGGTGGGTCCTGACGAAGGGCAAGCTGCCGACGGCGACCTGGATCGAAGTGGTCACGACGGCCCACGAGTTGGGCATCCGTTCGTCGTCGACGATGATGTACGGCCATGTGGACCAGCCGAGGCACTGGCTGGGCCACCTGCGGACCCTCGCCGGAATCCAGCAACGGACCGGCGGCTTCACGGAGTTCGTGACGCTGCCGTTCATCCACACGAACGCGCCGGTGTATCTGGCGGGGATCGCGCGCCCGGGTCCGACGATGCGGGACAACAGGGCGGTGGTGGCGATGGCGAGACTGCTGCTCCACCCCTGGATCCCCAACATCCAGACGAGCTGGGTGAAGTTGGGTTCGGAGGGGGCGGCGGAGATGCTGCGCTCCGGGGCGAACGACCTCGGCGGCACGTTGATGGAGGAGACGATCTCGCGGATGGCGGGTTCGTCGTACGGCTCGTACAAGTCGGTGCGCGATCTGGTCGCCGTGGCGGAACTGGCGGGGCGCCCGGCGCGGCCCCGCACGACGCTGTACGGCGAGGTGTCGGAGGAGCGGCAGCGGGCGGCGGCGGTGTCGGACGGGCATCTGCCGGAGCTGCTGCCGGTGCTGGACTGAGGGTCAGGGTGGGCGGATGGGGGCCGGTACGATGATCCGACCCCTGTTCGATCGGGATGCGGGGGCTGTGAGTAGCTGTAGCTGAGGAGATGCGTGCCCGTGCCTGCCTCCAAGGTCTGGGTGACCGGTCTGACGGTGGGAGCGATCGCCGCGGTCACGGTCCTGGCCGTCCAGGCCAACAAGGGCCCGCACCCGAAGGCGCCTGCCGCCGCCGCCCGTCCGAACGCCTCGGCGTCCGCGCACGCGTCCACGTCCCCGAAGCCGCACGTGACGGCCGCCGCGGTACCGGCCTCCTCCGGGACCGGGCGGCGCATCGTCTACGCCGTGGGGCAGAAACGGGTCTGGCTGGTCGACGCGAGCGACAAGGCGGCCCGGACGTTCGCGGTCTGGCCCGGCACCGTGAGCCCTGACCCGGGTACGTACACGGTGTCCGTCCGCAAGGACGCCACGACGGGCTCCGACGGCGTCCAGATCGAGAACATCGTCTACTTCGCCACCAAGTCCGGGCTCAACATCGCCTTCTCCAACGCGGTGGACGGGTCCTCGCCGCCGGCGGCTGTGGGCAAGGAGACGGGTGGGGTTCGTATGGGCAAGGCGGACGGGGCGGCGTTGTGGGCGTTCGGGACTACGAGTACGAAGGTGATCGTGGTCAAATAGGGGTTGGCTGGTTGGTGTGGCCCTGAACTGTGGTGTGACCGTTGGGCCGCCCGCTTTTTGTCAGTGTCGGGATTGTGCGAGGCGAGTAAAGGGCGCTCCGCTGCGCTGCGCGTCGGCTGCGCCGATTTCGCTTCGCTCCACCCTTGACTCGCCTCGCACAATCCCGTTTGAGAAGCGAGCGGGCGGCCCCGGGGAGCGGGGGGCCACCTGTGAACACCCTTGCCTGTACTGCGTACTGGCCCGGTGTGAGGGGACGCGCGCGTCTGGCCTGCACACCGGTTCGGCCAGCGGCCAGCGGCCAGCGCACAGTCATTAGTCACTAGTGAGTAGCGGTCAGCGGTCAGCGGCCCGCGGTCAGCGACTGGCGGCCGGAGGCCAGCGGCTAGCGGTGGGTGGGTGCTGGAGGCTGGGTACTTTTCTAACCGGTCAAAGCCCATGACGGTGGTTAGTTTTACCCCCAGCCTCCAGCACCCACCCACCCATCCACCGGCCGCCCGGCTGGTAGCCGCTGGCTGAACCGGTGTGCAGGCCAGACGCGCGCGCCCCTTGGCTCCGGCCCGCAAGGCAGTACAGGCAAGGGCATGCAGGCCTGGCCACCCGTTCCTCAGGGCCGCTCGCTCGCTTCTGAAACGGGCTGGAGCGGACCGAGTCAAGGGTGGAGCGCAGCGGAATCGGCGCAGCCGACGCGACCGCAGGGAGCGCCCTTTACTCGGGCCGTGGAAGCCCGACACTGGCAAAGAAGCGAGTGGCCCAACGCCCACATCGAAACGAAGGTGCCTCCAACTCCCCCCTCAACCCACCGTCCCCGTTCGATTACAGTGCTGAACTGACTCGTACGTACGGACGGAGCCCGAGGAGGCCTTGGTGAGTACGGCAACCGGGACCGTCTGGGGCCGGGTCGAGCAGCAGGACTTTCGGAGTCGGGTGCGGGGGACACTGCTCGGGGCTGCGGTCGGGGACGCGCTCGGTGCACCTGTCGACCTGTTGGCGATCGACGAGATCCGGGAGGCCTACGGTGCGGAGGGCGTCGTAGATCTCGCGTTCGGGTACGGGCGGCGCGGGGCCGTCACTCATCTCACGCAGCTCACGCTCTTCACGGTCGACGGGCTGATCCGGGCGCAGGTGAGACGGGACACCGGGGCCTGGCATCCGCCGACCGATCTGCATCGGGCCTATCTGCGGTGGGCCGCCACCCAGCACGACTGGGGGCCCGATGAGCGTCGTAAGGACGATGGGTGGCTCGCGCGCGAGGAGTGGCTTTACGCTCGGCGGGATCCAACTCGGGCCTGTTTGCTGGGGTTTGGGGACGAGCGGATGGGGACGCTCGACGCGCCGAAGAGTCCTGGTGAGGTGGGGGGTGAGGCGGCTGCCCGGTCCGCGCCCTTCGGGCTGTTGGTGGGGTGGGAGCCGCAACTCGTCATGCAGCTTGCCGTGGAGTGTGCCGCGCAGACCCATGGCCATCCCGTGGGGTATCTCTCCGCCGGCGCGTACGCCGTCATCGTGCACGGGCTGGCGCGGGGGGAGAGCCTCGACTCCGCCGTGCAGCGGGCGCTCGCCCTGCTGGCCGCCCGGCCCGGACATCAGCCCGTCTCCGATGCCCTCCAGTACGCCCTCGGTGCCGTACGGCAGGGCATGCCCACCTCTGGCCGGGTCGAGGAACTCGTGGGGGACGGGAGCGCGGAGGGGGTGCTCGCCGGGGCCGTGTACTGCGCGCTCGTCGGGGACGACGTACGGCACGGGCTGTGTCTCGCCGTGAATCACGGCGGACCCTCCGGGGTCACCGGCGCGCTCACCGGCGGACTGCTCGGGGCGTTGTACGGCGAGACGGCCCTCCCGCCGGCCTGGCTGGCCGAACTGGAGGGCCGTCCCACACTGCTCGTGCTCGCGGACGACTTCGCCGTGGAGATGACCCAGGGGCCCGCGTTGCACGGGCCCGCCGGGTCCTCTCCGGGCTGGATCGCCCGCTATCCCAGAGGCGCCTGACCAAGACCGCCTGACTACGACTGCCGGCCCACCACGTCGTCCTCCGCCCCGGCCTGCGCCGGTACCGCGACCGCCGCCGCCTCGCCGTCGTCGTCCCCGCCGCCGTTGATCTTCTCGATCAGCGCGTCCCGTTCCGGAGTGTCCTCGGGCTTCACGTAGCCGATGAGGATGTAGAGGACGAGCGATACCGCCAGCGGGATCGACACCTGGTACTGGAGTGGGACCCCGCCGTCGACCTCCCAGTTGATCGGGTAGTTGACCAGCCAGAAGGCGAACAGGCCCGCCGCCCAGCTCGTCAGCGCCGCCGTCGGACCGGACTTGCGGAACGGCCGCAGCAGACCCAGCATCATCGGGATCGCGATCGGGCCCATCAGACCGGCGACCCATTTGATGACGACGGTGATGATGTCCTTGAACGTGGGGGAGTTGATCTGCGTCGCCACCGACATCGACAGGCCGAGGAAGACGACCGTGGTCACGCGGGCCGCGATGAGCCCCGAACGGTCGTTCCACGCGCGGGCCTTGGCGGATATGACCGGTGCCACGTCCCGTGTGAAGACGGCCGCGATCGCGTTCGCGTCGGACGAGCACATCGCCATCGTGTGGGAGAAGAAGCCGACGACCACGAGGCCCAACAGGCCGTGTGGCAGCAGCTGTTCGGTCATCAGGCCGTAGGAGTCGGAGCCGTCAGGCTTCTGTGCGTGGACCAGGAGCGGTGACATCCACATGGGGAAGAACAGCACCGTCGGCCAGATCAGCCACAGTGCCGCCGAGAGGCGGGCCGAACGCTCGGCCTCGTGAGGGCTCTTGGTGGCCATGTAGCGCTGGGCCTGGTTGAGCATGCCGCCGTTGTACTCGAAGAGCTTGATGAAGAGGAACGCGAGGAGGAACACCGTGCCGTAGGGGCCGACGAGCGGTTTGCCGTGGCCCTGGAGTGCCGGTTCGTCCCAGGCGCCGAAGAATCCGATGCCCTTGTCGTTCAACTTCAGTACGACCGCCACGAACATGGAGACACCGGCGAGCAACTGGATGACGAACTGGCCGAGTTCGGTCAGCGCGTCCGCCCACAGGCCGCCGATCGTGCAGTAGATGGCGGTGATCGCGCCGGTGATGAGGATGCCCTGGTTCAGGGACACCCCGGTGAAGACGGACAACAGGGTGGCGATCGCCGCCCACTTGGCCGCCACGTCAACGATCTTCAGCAGCATCCCGGACCAGGCGAGCGCCTGTTGGGTCTTGAGGTTGTAGCGGTTCTTCAAGTACTCGAGCGGGGACGCCACATGGAGCCGTGAGCGCAGCCGGTTGATGCGCGGCGCGAACAGCTTGGAGCCGATGGCGATGCCCAGCGCGATGGGGAACGACCAGGTGATGAAGGATGTGACGCCGTACGTGTAGGCGATGCCCGCATAGCCGGTGAACATCACCGCGCTGTAGCCCGACATGTGGTGCGAGATGCCGGACAGCCACCAGGGCATCTTTCCGCCGGCCGTGAAGAAGTCGCTCACGTTGTCGACGCGTTTGTGCGACCACACACCGATCGCCACCATCACGCCGAAATAGCCGATGAGCACGGCCCAGTCGAGCCCGTTCATATGCGCCCTCCCACGATGGAGCCGGTTCAGCCCGGGGCTCATCGTGGGCGGTCGCGCGTGAGCACGACAAGTAAGCGTGAGGTCAAGGGGCAGTAAAATCGTTCGGATTGATGTTCCTGGTTCATGTGTGTGAACTCAGCGCATCAGCTCCCCGGCGTTGACCAGCAACGACTGGCCCGTGATCGAACGTGCCCGGTCCGACGCCAGGAACACCGCCGCGTCCGCCACATCCCCGTCCGTCGCCAGCTCGGGCAGCGCCATCCGGTCGGACAGCCGCTTCAGCACCTCCGCCTCCGGCACCTTCTCCGTGTGCGCGGTGAACTGCACGTACGCCTCCACCGGCGGCCCCCACATCCACCCCGGCAGCACGGTGTTCACCCGGATCCGGTACGGCCCCAACTCCCTTGCCAGCGAGTACATCGCGCTCGTCAACGCCCCCTTCGACGCCGCGTACGCCGCCTGCCGCACCTGCGAGGGGGCGGCCACCGCCGACTGCGTCCCGATGAACACCAGAGAGCCCCCGCCGGCCTCCTTCAGGGCCGGCAGACACGCCCGCGTCATCCTCAGTGTGCCCAGCAGATTCACGTCGATCACCGACTGCCAGGTGGCGAAGTCCGCGTCCTCGACCCCGCCGAAGTAGCTGTCCCACGCGGCGACTTGGACCATCGCGTCGATCCGCCCGAAGCGCTCCCGCGCCATCTGCGCGAGCGCCTCGCACTGCGTCTCGTCCGTGATGTCCGTCGCCCGGTACGCGGTGTGCGTGCCGTCCGGATCGATCTCGGCGGCCGACTTGGCGAGATGCGCCTCCGTGCGCGCGCCGAGCACGGCGTTCCCTCCGTCCCGTACGACGGCCGCGGCGACCTGGTGGCCGAGTCCGGCCCCTACCCCCGAGACGACGACGGTCTTGCCCGCGAGCAGCGACATCCGATCCCTCCCGGGGTCTGGCGGTTTATCTGACGGGGCGTCAGAGTATGGGCGACCGGCGGAGGACGGAAGGGGAGCGACGTGAGCGAGGAAACCCGGAGCGACGTGTACGCCGAACTGGCCGCCGTAGGACCGTACGGAGTCCGGCCGGGGCACGCGCTCATCACCATGGTCGAACCTCATCCCGGCCACGAGTACGCCTACAACCGCTGGTACGAGGACGACCACTACTACGCCGGCGCGATGGCCATGCCCTGGATGTACGCCGGCCGGCGCTGGGTCGCCACCCGCGACCTCCAACTCCTGCGCTCTCCCGAGAAGTCGGCGATCGCCCAGCCCGTGACCGCCGGCTGCTACCTCTCCACGTACTGGGTCACCGAGGGCCGCTACGACGAGCACATGAAGTGGACCGTCGGCATCAACAAACGGCTGAATCGGGACGGGCGGGTGTACCAGGACCGTACGCACGTCTTCACCGCGTTCCAGGACCACGAGGCGACCGTGTACCGGGACGGCGCGGCCGGGCCGAGGGACTTCCACGCCCTCGACCACCCTTACGCCGGGCTGGTGTTGGAGGTCGTCGACAGTGAATCGGCCGAGCAGCGCGCCGAGTTGCTGGAGTGGCTGCGGTCCCGGCACCTGCCGAAGCGGCTCGCCGGTTCCCCGGCCGCGATGGTGACGATCTTCCGCCCGACCCCGCTGCCGGGCGACCGCATGACCTACGTCAAGCAGGTCGAGGGGGTCGACACCCGGCTGACGCTGCTGTGGTTCCTGGAGGCGGATCCGCGGGACTGCTGGGAGGGGTACTTCGCGGATCTTGAAACGCCGGTGGCCGAATCGGGGCTGGGGAAGGTCGAGTTGGTGGCGCCGTTCATTCCGACGGTGCCGGGCACGGACAGGTACGTGGACCGGTTGCGGTGAGCTTTTCGGCGTCGGTCACTTTCAGCCCGTCCGGCGTTTGAGGACGAGGCCGTTCAGGCCGATACACGCTCACTTCAACTCGTCCGGGCAGGGAGTACCCCGAGGGAGTTGGTAAGGCGCCGCCAGCCTGTACGTCCCCGCCTTCGGCGCCAGCAACATCGTCCACTTGTCGCCCTTGGAGTCCTCCTCCGTCTCCATCAGGCAGCCGTTGAGGTTGTCGTACGTCTTCGGGGTGTCCTCGGCGCGGTGCTTGGACGCGTCGGTCTCCTGCGGGGGCTTGAGGCTCTTGCCCTTCGCGTCGACGATGCTCAGCCACGGCGAGTACGGGATGCGGATGAGGATCCGGCCCTTCTTCTTCACCTCGATGGTCAACTCGCCCTGCTCGGCCCGGTCGACGACCGCGTTCGGCTCGGCGAGCGGCGCCGGGTCGGTGACCTGGAAGAGCTGCCAGTTCGCGTCGCCCCAGACCTGCTTCAGATACGGCATCCCGCGCTGCACCAGGGCGCGTTCGCGCTCGCCGCCGTCACCGTCCGGCTTGTCCTTGGGCAGCACGACGTAGTGGACGGCCCACCGCTGAAGCCACTCGTGGTAGTTGGCGGAGTTGAGCGTGTCGTCGTAGAAGAGCGGGTTGCGCTCCATGTCGGCCTGGCGGTTCCAGCCGCGCGCGAGGTTGACGTACGGCGCGAGGGCGGAGGCCTCGATGTGGGAGCGGGCCGGGACGACCTCGACGCGTCCGCGCTCGGCGCCGACCGTCTGGAGTTCGTTGACGAGCGGGGCGAGTTCGTGCGACCAGGACGCGGCGGGGGCGGTGTTGATGACGTCGTCGACCGACTTGAAGCCGATCCACCCGTTGAAGCCGACGAAGGCCAGCGCGATGGCGTACCACTTGCGCGAGCGCGGCACCGCGAAGGGCAGCGCGGCGATCAGCGTCACCCCGGCGAACAGCATCGCCAGCCGGCTGATGTTCGAGCCGATCTGTGAACTGACCAGCCAGACGAGAATGACGCCGATGCTGTACACGGCCGCCGTGATCCGTACGGTCGTCCACGCGCGCGGCACCAGGAAGTAGACCAGCACTCCGGACGCCAGCGGCAGGATCATCGAGCCGAACAGCATCGGCTGCGTACCGGAGAACGGGAACAGCCAGGCGGACACCGCCACGACGGCCGCGGGCGCGAGCCCGAGGGCCCAGGCGCCGGGGCGCCGCTTCTGGAGGAACAGGGCTACGGCGATCAGCCCGACGAACAGCCCGGCCACCGGTGAGGACATGGTCGCGAGCGCCGCCAGCGGGGCCGCGCACAGGGCCTTCGCCCAGCGTTTGTAGCGCCAGCGGTAGGGCCAGCAGAAGACGACGGCCACCGCGCCGAGCCCGAACACCAGGCCAAGGCCGTACGTCACCCGGCCCGACGCCGCGTTGCACAGCAGCGCGAAGACACCCGCGAGCGAGGCCCACAGCGGGTTCTTCACCGAGCGGCTGCGGATCAGGATCATGGTGAGCAGGCCCGCCGAGATCGTCCCGGCGATCATCATCGTCGTACGGACACCGAGGACCGACATCAGATACGGCGAGACCACGCTGTACGACACCGGGTGCATGCCGCCGTACCAGGCGAGGTTGTACGCCGAGTCGGGGTGCCGGCCGACGAACTCCGCCCAGGCGTCCTGCGCCGCGAGGTCTCCGCCGCTGTTCGCGAACGTGAAGAACCAGACGACGTGGAGAACGCCGGAGAGGAGCGTGAAGCCGATCACCGGGTGGCGGAGGAAGGGGTCGCGGAGGCGGTCGATCAGGAGCGCCCACCGGGTGGTGCGCTCCGGTGTTCCGGTGCCGGGTGTGTCCGTTCCGGTGGTGGGTGCGTCGTCAGTCGTGTGACGTGCGTCGTCAGCGGTGTGCCGTGTGTCTGCTGACGTGTGAGGTGTTTCGGCTGTCGCGGTGTGCGCGGGCAGCTGTATTCGCGGGCCGGCTCCCGGGCCCGGATCGGCATCGTCGGCGCGTGTCGGCTCCGCTGTGGCCACCTGAAGGCACTCCCCGTGTCCCGTCTTCTGTTCTCGGCCGCGTCCTGTCCCGTTCCCGGCCTGTTCGACGCCGCGTCCCGCTCGACCGGCGACGTGCCCCGATTCGCGACGCTAGCACGCACCCCGCCGGTCGGCTCCCAGGTGGGTGGCCGCCCGACGGGGTGCGGTGACGTACATCGCCTCGTGGGTCAGCCGAGACGGGTCAGCTTGGCGGTCAGGGCCGGTTCCGCGAGATCCTTCTGGAGAGCGACCGGCACCTTGACCGCGCCGCTCGAACCGTCGCCCACGGTGAGCGTGCCCACCTTGGTGCCGGCCTTCGCGGTGTGCGGTACGGCATCGGGCGCGAAGGACAGCTTCACCTTCAGGCCGGCCCAGCCGACCGCCGAGACGTCCTTGGTGACGACGACGGGGGTGTGACCGCCGAGCTGGTCGTCGACGTACCCGACCACGGTCCCCTTCTTCAGGATCTTCGCCGACCTCATCGCGTCCTGCGCCGCGAGCATCGCCGTCTTGCTGACCGCGTTGACCGTGTCGATGATCGGCGCGGTGTGCTGGCCGAGGATCGCGCCGACGACGACGGCCGTCTCGCCGCCGACCTCCTTGGTGGCGGCGAAGAGCAGGTTGCCGCCGGCCGCGGTGGTGGTGCCGGTCTTGATACCGAGCGAGTTGTTGTACGGCACCAGGCGGTTGTAGTTGGTCCACTTCTTGCCGGACGGGTCGACCCAGCTCGGCAGCTTCGTGATGTCCATCAGGGCCTGGATCTTGACCAGTTGGTTGCCCAGCTTCACCTGGTCCTCGGCGGTGGAGACCGTGGTCTCCTTCAGGCCCGAGGCGTCGGTGTACGTCGTGTTCGTCATGCCGAGCGACTTGGCCGTGTCGTTCATCTTCTTGATGAACGCCGCCTCGGAGCCCGCGTCCCAACGGGCCAGCAGACGCGCGATGTTGTTCGCGGACGGGATCATGATCGCCGAGAGTGCCTGCTTCTCGGTGAGGACGTCGCCGGCCTTGACGGTGTTGAGCGTGGACTCGCCGTCCTTGTCGTAGCCGCCCTCCTTCTCGGCGGTCGCGTCGACGGTGATCTTCGCGCCCTCCGCGCCCGACTTCAGCGGGTGGTCCTTGAGGACGATGTACGCGGTCATCGCCTTCGCCACGGAGCCGATCGCGACCGGGGTCTGCTTGCCGAAGCTGCCCATCGTGCCGATGCCGTTGACGTCCATCCAGCCCTGGCCCTCGCTGGGCCACGGGAGGTCGGCCTTGGTGCCGTCGAAGGTGTACGAGTCTTCGGCGGTGAGGGTGAGGGCGGGGGTCGGGAGCGGGCGGAGGGCCTGTACTACTGCAAACACGATCGCCAGGAGGATGACCAGCGGGGTCCAGATCTTGACCCTGCGGATCGCTGTGCGGACCGGGGTTTCCGGGGGTGGCGGGGTGTTGGTGAGTTCGGCGAGGAGGTCCAGCGGGGGCTTCGGGGGGAGCGGTTGCTGGT